>NZ_JBEXXK010000022.1:0-166349 GCF_040630405.1 Streptomyces sp. NPDC005811 | reverse complement strand
GCCGCCGGCTGCTGGAGATCATGCCCGCCGGTCTCGGCCGCTCGGTCGAGGACGACGAGTTCTGGCTGGCGCTGCTCGGGGAGTGCGGGGCCGCCCTGCTGGTCGTGGACGACGAACCCACCGTGCGGGAACTGCTGTGCGCGGCCCTGCGCCATGCCGGGTTCGCCGTCACCGCGGCCGGCACCGGCCGGGAGGCGCTTGCCGCGGCCGACGAGGCGACGCCCGACCTGGTGCTGCTCGACGTCATGCTGCCGGACATGGACGGCTTCGAGATCATCCGTCTCCTGCGCGAGCGCCACCGGCCGGCCGTCGGATCCCGCGCCGGTCACATCCCGGTGGTGTTCCTCACCGCCCGGGACACCACCCGTGACAAGATCGAGGGCCTGCGGCTCGGCGGCGACGACTACGTCACCAAGCCGTTCGACCTGGAGGAACTGATCGCCCGTATCCAGGCGGTGCTCCGGCGCACCAGCGGCGATCCGTCGGCCGTGCTGCGGGTGGCCGATCTGGAACTGGATCCGGAGGGCGTGCAGACCACGCGGGCGGGCGATCCGGTCCGGCTGTCCCCGACGGAGTTCCGGCTGCTCCACTACCTCATGACCAACGCCGGACGCACCGTGTCCAAGGCACAGATCCTCGCCCAGGTGTGGGACTACGACTTCGGCGGCGACACCGGCATCGTCGACACCTACATCAGCTATCTGCGCCGCAAGCTCGACAACGGCGGACCGAAGCTGATCCACACCGTCCACGGAGTGGGTTATGTGCTACGTGGGCCCAAGTCATGAACGGGGGCCGCATCGGCGCGGTGTGGCGCCGCGCCTCCCTGCGCAGTCGTGTGCTGCTGCTCTCGGTGGCCTTGCTCGCGGCCTGCTTCACGGCGTTCAGCGCGGTCAGCGGAAGCGCCCTGCACGCCTACATGCAGGACCGGGTCGACGGACAACTACGCGCATCCGCGCAGGTGTTCGCTCTACTGCCGCCCACCGTCGCCCGTACCGGAGCCGAACGCAACCCGCCAACAGGTCTCGCCGACTTCGGCACCGACGTCCTCGGGAACCCGGTCATCACCTACATCACTGCGGACGGGACGGTCGAAAGCAGCATCGACTCCCTCGCGGGGCCTAACCGGTCCGCCACCACTGGCCCGGCACTGCCCCGGCTGGACATGGCGGCCGTCGTCCGGCACGGCGGCCGCCCCTTCACCGCGGACGGCTCCCAGGGCGGCACCCGCTGGCGGGTGATCGCCGTCCCCAGGAGGGACGCCGACGTGCTGGACGGAAGCGCCGACGGCGACCGGGGGAGCGTCGTCGTCGCGACCTCGTTGGCCGGGGTGGACCACACAGTCGACCGGATGTGGCGGATCTACGAGATCGCCGGGCTGTGTGTGCTCGGCGCGATGGCGGTGGCGGGCTGGTTCGCGGTCCGCTCCGGGCTCGGCCCGCTGTCCCGCATCGAACAGACCGCGGCGGAGATCGCGGGCGGCGATCTGTCCCGGCGGGTTCCCGAACTGGCGGGCCGGAGGACCGAGATCGGCCGTCTGGCGGCGGCGCTCAACGGCATGCTCGGCCAGCTTGAAACGGCCTTCGCCGCGCGCGCCGAGTCGGAGGCCCGGATGAGCCGCTTCGTGGCCGACGCCAGCCACGAACTGCGCACCCCGCTCGCGGGCATCAAGGGCCTCACCGACCTGCACCGGATGGGTGCCCTGGCCGGGAAGGCCGACATCGACCACACCATGGACCGCATCGCGCGCGAGTCCGAGCGTCTGACCCGCCTGGTGGAGGATCTGCTGCTGCTCGCCCGGCTCGACGAACAGGATCCGGGAGGCGCCGGAGCCGCGCTCGCGCAGGGTGCCCCCTTGTCGTACGGGCTGGATGTGGCCCCCATGGACCTGCGCACACTTGCCGCCGACGCCCTGCACGACGTACGTGCCCTGGACGCGGCCCGCCCGGTGACCCTCACCGGCCCGGACGGCGACGGGCCGCCCGGCTCAGCCCCCGCTCTCGCCGACGAAGCCCGGCTGCGGCAGGTCGTCACCAACCTCGTCGGCAACGCCGTCACCCACACACCCACCGGCACGCCGGTCCGGATCGGTGTCGGCGCGGTCGGCGAGCACGTGGTCCTCGAAGTGGCCGACGAGGGGCCGGGCCTGACGCCCGAACAGAGCCGTCATGTCTTCGACCGGTTCTACCGCGCCGACGGCTCACGCACCCGTGCCACCGGCGGAGCGGGTCTGGGCCTCGCCATCGTCCACTCGCTCGTCACCGCGCACGCGGGTCACGTCGAGGTCCACTCGGCTCCGGGGCAGGGGGCTGTTTTCCGGGTGCTGTTGCCTCGTTGCGCCGGGCATCCCCTGGAGAGTGCGGCACCCTCACGGACCGGGCGGGCAGCAGGCGTACTGAACCGCTGACCGCGTCGCTCAGATGCCGGCCAGGACCCGCAGCCGGTCGGCGCGGGCGCGCCGGGCGACATCGCTCCCCGGTGCCAGATGGTCGAAGGCGTGCGGGCAGCCCGGGTGGACGTGGAGTTCGAGGTGCCGGTGGCGGCGAGACGACGCGCGTAGGCGACGTCCTCGTCACGGAAGATGTCCAGCTCGCCCACCTCGATGTAGGCGGGAGGCAGCCCCGACAGGTCCCGCTCCCGAGCGGGGGCGGCGTGGCCGGGCATGTCGGGCCCGCCTACGGCGTCACCCAGCAGGGCGTGCCAGCCGGTGTGGTTGTCGTCGTAGCTCCACATGGCGAAGGGCAGCAGGGCTGGATCCGGTTCGGTGGTGCGGTCGTCCAGCATCGGGTAGACGAGGATCTGCCTGGCCACGGGCAGGCCGTGGGTGCGGGCCAGCAGGGTCGCCGCGGCGGCGAGACCACCGCCCGCGCTCTCGCCCATCAGCGCGATCCTGGCCGGGTCGACGCCCAGATCGGCGGCGTGCCCGGCGAGCCAGGTGAGACCGGCGAAGCCGTCCTCGGCCGGGGTGGGGTGGGGGTGTTCGGGGGCCCGTCGGTAGTCCACGGAGAGGAAGGGGATGCCGCTGTCCGCGACGTACCCCGCGACCAGACGGTCGAACAGCGCCACCGAGCCGGAGACCATGCCGCCGCCGTGCAGGTAGACGACGGCCGGTCCCGCCGCGGACGGGTCGTGCGCCGCCGGGGTGTACCAGCGCAGCAGGATCTCGGCTCCGTCGTGCGATGCGACGTGGTGGTCAGCGCGCCCGACCGACGGCCGTGCGGGTTTCATGGCGTCGAGGGCCGCCAGCCCGGACTCACCCGCGCGCAGCGCCTCCCAGTCGCCCCGGACGGGACGCCGTGGCGGCGGCTCGCCCTCGGCGGGGCGCATAGCGGCCAGTGCCTGTCGCAACTGGGCGTCGAGGGCATAGGACATGGAACTCTCCCTGGGGGCGGGTGGGCGTTCGGGATCAGTTCTGTGTGAGGGCGCGCAGCCGGATCGCCAGGTACGGGCGCCTGGGCAGCGGCACGGTGAACGTGCCCTCGTAGACCTCCGGGAGTTCGGTGACGGTCATGTTCCAGGTGCCGATGACCTGGGCCCGGTGGCGGGTGCCCGAGGAGAACCGGAAGGAGCGCAGGCGGGGTTGTGCCACGCCGAAGCAGGTGAGGAGGTAGCGCCCTTCGACACCGGAGGCGGGAAAGTCGAAGCCGGCCGGCAGCAGTAACTGCACGATGCCGGGTTCGTCGTCGAGTGCGGGCAGGTGTCTGCGGACCACCGCCTCGGCCTGTTCGTCGCGCAGAACCTCGCCGAGTACGGAGGACGGACCGTAGGCCATGGGGGACTCCTGCGAGCGAACTGCTGGTGTCGACATCACCCTAGCCTCTAATTTTTTTGAATGTTAGATTTTCGACGCCGACAGTCCACGCTCGATGAGGAGCAGATCCGATGAACAGCGCCTCTCCCTTGGTCATCACCGCCTCGGGCCCCGTCCGCGGCGAGCGCCGAGCGGACGGCAGCCTGCGGTTCCTCGGTATCCCGTACGCCCAACCACCCGACGGCGCACTGCGGTTCGCCGCCCCCGTGCCGCCCGAGCCGTGGACGGAGCCGCTGGAGGCCACCGCATACGGGCCGACGGCGCAGCGCCATGCCGTCACCGAGGTCACCACCATCCCGGAGCCCACCATCGCGGGCGGGGGGATCCTCAACCTCAACGTCTTCACCCCCGGCACCGACCCCGAGGCACCGCTGCCGGTCCTGGTATGGATCCACGGCGGTGGTTTCGTCGCCGGATCGGCGGCCAGCCCCTGGTACGACGGCTCCGCCTTCAACCGGGACGGCGTGGTCCTGGTCTCCGTCGGCTACCGGCTCGGCATCGAGGGTTTCCTGCATCTGGACGGCGCCCCGGACAACCGTGGGGTGCTGGACTGGATCGCCGCGCTGGAGTGGGTCCGCGACAACATCGCCGCGTTCGGCGGCGACCCGGCCAAGGTCACCATCGCCGGCCAGTCCGCGGGCGGCGGCGCGGTGCTGTCGCTGCTCGCCGTCCCCGCCGCCCGGGGACTGTTCCGGGGGGCGATCTCCGCGTCCGGCGTCGTCTCGCTCCCGGACGGTCCCGAGGTCGGCCGTGCCGCTGCGCGTCTGTTCACCGCCCGTACCGGAAAGGCCGCCACCGCCGACGCACTGCGTGGGCTCGGCCACGGCGAGATGTTCGAGCTCCAGACCCGGCTCCTCGAACCGGGCACGGACCGTGAGGGGTTGCCGCCGATGGGAACCCTCGCGCCCTTCGCCGACGGGGAGTTGATCCCGCAGCCTGTCCAGACGGCCCTGACCGAGGGCGACGCGGGCGCCGACGTACCGCTGCTCATCGGCTGCACCGCCCACGAGTTCAACGTGCTGCCGGAGCTGCCCCAGGCGCCGCCGCTGCCGGAGGTCCTCGGCTTCCTGGGCCTGGACCCCGCCCGGGCGGACGTCTTCCGGGACGTGTACCGGGATCTGCCCTCGGACGCCCACTTCGGCCAGGCCCTGACCGACGCCGTCTTCCGCTGTCCGGCGGTGGCCGTCGCCGACGCCCGCGCCGCCCGCGGGCGTCCCACCTGGCTCTACGAGTTCCAGTGGACCTCACCGGTGAACGGCGCGGCCATCCACTGCCTCGACGTGCCGTTCGTCTTCGACCTGCTCGACGCGGAAGGCGTGACGGCCGCGGCGGGGACGACGCCGCCACAGGCGCTGGCGGACGCCGTGCACCGGGCATGGGTGGCCTTCGTGCGGGATCAGGATCCGGGCAACGAGTGGCCGCGGTACACGGAGGACGGGCGTACGGCGATGGTGTGGTCCGCCGATTCCCGGGTCGCGGAGGACCCGCTGGGCCGGGTCCGCACGGTCTGGTCCCCCTGATCTCGACTCCCGGAGGCCGCCGGCCCGCTCGTCCTCCGGCGCTCTCCCTCAGGCGCTCTCCCTCAGGAAGGAAAACCTGGTGCTCGTACCTCTCAGGTATGCCCTGCTCGCCGCGACGGCCGCCTTCGCGGTCCCCGTCGCCGTCATCCCACCGGCGGGCGCACAGGAACTGCCGTCCCCGGCCGGAACCCGGTGCGCACCCGTCGAACCCGGTCTCACCACCGTCTCCGTCACCTCTGCAGGCACCACCTACCCGGTGTCGCTCTACGTCCCCCGCGGCTACACCGGCCGCCACCCGGTCCCGCTCGTCCTCAACCTGCACGGCAGCAACTCCAACGGGCGCAACCAGCTCATCGTCACCGACATGGAGAAGGCCGCAGACGAACACGGGTTCCTGGTGGCGGTGCCCAATGGCGGCGCCCCGGTGCCGACCGTGCCGGACGGCTACACCTGGGTCATCCCCGGCGTGCCGAACACCTCCGGTCAGCTGCCCTCACCGGACGACCGCGACGACGTGCGATTCCTGTCCGACACCATCACCGCCGTGTCCCAGGGCGTCTGCGTCGACTCCGACCGGGTGTACGCCACCGGCTTCTCGGGCGGAGCCAGGATGGCCTCGCTGCTCGCCTGCCGCCTCTCCGACCGGATCGCCGCCATCGCCCCGGTCTCGGGCCTGCGCGCGGGCAACCCCGACGCCTCCGACCCGACCCGCCCGGACCCGGCGACCTGCACCCCCTCCCGTCCGGTTCCCGTCCTCGCCTTCCACGGCCAGCAGGACCCGGTCAACCCCTACGACGGCGCCGGCCCCGGGTACTGGCAGTACTCCGTGCCCATCGCGTTCGAGCGCTGGTCGGAGCTGAACGGCTGCCACCTCGGCCCGGCCGACGCCAAGCTGACCGAGCACGTCACGTTCCGGACCTACGGCGCCTGCCGCCAGGGGGCCGACGTGAGCATGTACGTGATCTCGGACGGCGGGCACACCTGGCCCGGCTCGCCCTACCCGGACGCTTTCCTGGGGCTGGGCAAGGTCTCCACCGAGATCAACGCGAACGACGTCATGTGGAACTTCTTCGAGCGACACCCGCTGCGTCACCGGGAGAAGGCGGACGCCCTGAGCTGATCACCGTCCGCCTGCCCAAGCACCGCACACTCCTCCAGGAAGGACAGAATGTGCAGGTGATACGCCCGGGCGGTCAGACCGAGGCTGAGGTTGTGGCCGGCCTCGGTCTGCTCGTGGGTCCGCACCCGCGGTGACGCCGTGAACAGAGCGGCGACCTCGGTGAGTGCCTCCGGGCCCGAGCGCCACACGGTCTCGTGATCGCCCAGGGTCAGGTGCACCGGAACCCGCACCCGGGCGGCCAGCTCCGGGAGCCCGTTCACCCAGTGCCGTACATGGATTTCGTACCCGGGCGTGCGGGCGGTGATCGAGGGGTCGGAGTACACGTCCGGGGCGTACAGCCGGCGCGGGCCCCACAACATGGCCCGCAGCCCGCGTGGGAGTCTGCGACCGGTGGTGGCGTCCCGCTCCATGGAGTCGAGGACGTTGCTCACCGTCCACTGGTGGTGCAGTCCGGTGCCGGCGATCTCCAGGCCGATGAACTCGCGGCCGCGCTCGTCGGCCGCCATCCGCGTGGCCAGTTCGCAACCCGCGGAGTGGCCGAGCAGGAAGACGCCCGCACCGCGCGGCCGGTTCGCGAGCAGTGCGTCGACGGCCGCGAAGGCGAGGTCGATCTGGCGTGACGTAGCGGCGACTTCCTCGGCGTACCGTTCGGAGGCGCCGTAGCCGGGGCGGTCGAGGGCGATGGCGGTGTAGCCGAGGGCCGCGGCGGTCCGCAGCAGGGACAGGTCGGGATGGCCCGGGCAGTCGTAGTACGTGGAGGTGGTGGCGCCGCCGTGCAGGGCGAGTAGGACGGCGCGCGGTCGTTCCACCTCGCAGACCAGCGTCGACATGGGTATGCCGTCGACGTCGATGACGCCCGCGTGCGAGGGCCGGGCATCGGTGTCGCTGTGGGGCATGAGGCCGTCCGTGCCAGGAGTGTGCCGGTTCCGGCCGGCTGTGGTCTGCCCAGGCCCGGCTCCTGTCCGTGGAGGCAGAGGGTCGCGTTCGTCGGCACCCGGATGTCACGCCGGGTGCCGAATTTCGAACCGTATCCACGTCCCGCGGCCGGATCGGTACCGCGAAGTGACGCTCAGAGGGACGCGAGCTCCTGGGCGAGCACGCGCAGGGTGTCCTTCGGGAAGTCACCCGACATCGCCGCGAGGGAGATGAGGGACGTCGATCCGATCATCTGGAGGAGTTCCGTGTCGACGAGGGCCGGCGCGTGCGCGCGCAGCACCTCGACGGCCATGGGATCGGACACCAGCGCCGAGAGCGGGGTGCGCAGCGAGAAGCGGCCGGCCGGGAAGTCCTCCGGCTTCGGAAGCGGTTCGGCGGCCTTCTCGGCCTGCCCGCGCTGGGCACGCACCAGGAGGTGCTCGGCCGTCACCTCACCGGTCGCGGGAAGGCCCAGCCTCTCGTACTGGCTCGGCGGCGCGTCGCTCGCGCGCATCAGGCCGACGAGCAGGTTCGCCATCCGCAACTCGACCTCGTCGTCGATGATCGGGGTGCGCTGCTCGGGGTCGTTCTCCAGGTCGTAGAGGAGGGTGCCGAAGCGGTACGGGTTGAAGTAGGTACTGCCGGTCGTCCGGACCGTGCGGACACCCTTGGTGAAGGTGAAGGGCTCGGCGAGTTCGAGGCCGGTCAACTCCTGGACGGAGAAGCGCCCCTTCATGTGGGTGGGCATCAAGGTGTGCTCGAACAGCGGGGAGTTCTCGGCCGAGACGGGGGCTCGCATGTAGACGTAGCGGCCGTCGGTGACGTTGACGTGACCGCCATGAATGCCGAACAGACCCGCCTCGCGCACCGGTTCGGCGGTGGCGACCGGGAGCGGCATGCCCTGCATGTCGGCCGGAATCTCGACGCCGAAGAAGTCGAGCAGGGTCGGGGCCAGGTCGATGGTCTGCACGAGTGCCGAGCGGCGTTCTCCCGTGACGCCCGCCCGGGGATCCCAGACGAACAGCGGCAGATGGACCAGTTCGTTGTACCAGGGCTGGACCGACTTGCCCCACCAGTTCTTCTCGCCCAGCAGCAGGCCGTGGTCGGTGTTGACGATCAGCAGGGTGTCCTGCCACATGTCGTGTTCGTCCATCATGTCGAGGACGCGGCCGAGCGACTTGTCGCACATCGACAGCAGGGCGGCGTACTCGAGGCGGGCGTGCTCGACCTGCTCGTCGGTCTCGGTGACCGGGCGGTAGTCGGGCCAGTCGAAGTTCGGGCCGTCGTAGTCGTGCGGGTAGAGGTCCTTGAACTGTTTGTGGCTGAAGAAGGGTTCGTGTGGGTCGAAGGTCTCGATCTGAAGGAACCAGCGGTCCTCCGTGTGGTTGGTGCGGATGAAGTCCAGGCCCGCGTCGAAGGTGAGGGTCTGGCAGTGCTGTTCCTCGGTCCGCATGTACAGCCGGTTCACCCAGTCCTGCCGGTAGCCCTCCAGGCGGAACTCCTTGACCTCCTGAGTGGGCATCGGCGGGTCGGCGACATGGCCCTTCCACGCGTCGCCCTCCTGGCCGCGGAAGAACTCCCAGGTGTTGTAACGGCCGTGGTAGGTCGCCCCGCCGTCCTCCCAGTAATGGGGGTGGTCGCTGGCCAGGTGTGTGTACACGCCGGCGCGTTTGAGCAGCTCCGGCATCGAGTCGTCGAACGGCTCCAGCGGGCCCCAGCTACGGTGGAGGAAGTTGTGGCGCCCGGTGTGGATCTCACGGCGGGCCGGCATACAGGGCATCGACCCGGCGTAGGCGTTGTCGAAGGTGACCGTCCGCTCGGCCAGGCGCCGGAAGTTGGGCGCGTGGGTCCAGTCGCAGCCGTACGGCGGCAGCATGTGCCGGTTGAGACTGTCGAACATCACCATGATGGCTTTCATGCCGTGGTGCTCCTTGGTCGGCGGGTGCGGGCCGTGTCGTCGGGATCGGCGGCCCGGGCACAGCGGAACCCGGCGTGGCCGCTGGCCGCGTCGGGGGTGTTGGCGGTGCGGGCAGCGACGCGGTAGCGGTTGCAGTACGAGACGTGGCACAGGTACGAGCCGCCGCGGATGACCTTGTCCGTACCCTGCTCCGGGCCTGCGGGGTCGACCCGCGGGTGGTCGGAGCGCCCCTGATCGGTGCTCCACCAGTCCGAGCACCATTCCCAGACGTTCCCGGAGGTGTTGTAGAGGCCGTAGCCGTTGGGTTCGAAGGCGTCGACGGGGGCGGTGCCGCGGTAGCCGTCGTCGGCGGTGTTCTTGGTGGGGAAGGTGCCGCGCCAGATGTTGCAGACGTACCGTCCTTCCGGATTGAGTACGTCCCCCCACGGGTACCGCCTCTGGTCCAGGCCGCCGCGTGCCGCGTACTCCCACTCGGCCTCGGTGGGCAGACGCTTGCCCGCCCAGGCGGCGTAGGCGGCGGCGTCGTTCCAGGAGATGTGCACGACGGGGTGGTCGCCTCGGCCGTCGAGCGTGCTGCCGGGACCCTCGGGCTGGTCCCACCGGGCGCCGGTGACGCCGCACCACCAAGGGGTGCGTGGCGGTCGGGGCGCTTCTCGGCGCAGGCTCCCCGGCAGGAAGCCGGCGAACACATACGACCAGCCGATGTGCTCGGCTTCGGTGACGTAACCGGTGCCATCGACGAACTCCGCGAACTTGTCGTTGCTGACCGCGTGCGCGTCGATGTGGAAGGCGCTCAGGCGCACGGTACGGACCGGGCCCTCCCCGTCGGACGGGAAGCCTTCCCGGTCCTCCGCACCCATGAGGAACTCGCCGCCGGGGATCAGGACCATGCCGTCCGGCGCGGCGGCGGGCCTCGTGACAGGCACGGGCAGGACACCGCCCTGCCGCCCGCCCGGTGGCGCGCAGCAGGCGGGACGGGAGGCCGAATCGTGCTCCATGGTGCTCCGAATTGCCGGTTCTCGTTCTGATGCGTGAGCCGCAGGCTCGTGTGGCAGTACTCTAGCCATTAATTTTTTTGAGCGATAGATTTTAGAGGGGTGAAAGGCGGCATACGCGGTCGTCCGCCCGGCCTGCGACCGCGGCCGTGGCGAACCGCGGGATGCCCGGCAGTTCATCGGCGCCGTCGCCGGACAGCATCGACGCCGAGTTCCGCCGCCCGCAGGGCCGCGGCGGCGTTGATCTCGGGCAGCGCGTCCAGCCGTGGGCCCGCCGGCGACCATTCGGGCTGGGCGCGGTCACGGGCCGGGTCCAGTACCACCAGGTCGACGGACAGGTCCAGGGCGGCCAGCCGCCGCCGCACCATCGCGCCGGCCCTTCTCCGGCATCGTCCTTCAGGCCGACGGCGAACGCGATCACCCGCCGCCCTGCGGCGGCCCGCACGGTGTGGACCAGGACCGCGAGGGAGTCCAGGCCGCCGGAGACCAGCACGCCTGGGCGCCGTGCACCTACGCGTGCGTGATCGAGGTACGGCCCGCGGTGATCCGCTCCGCGTGCAGGACATCGTCCTGCACGCCCATCCGCTCGCCGGTGCAGGTAACGGCCGGCAACGGGGTGCGGGCGGCGGCGAGGCTGGTGACGGTGGAACTGTCGATACCGCCGGATAGATCCGCCGATCGACGCCCTCACCGTGGTCGCGCTTGCCGCAGGCTGGGGGCACGTTCGGCGAGCGGGCGGATCGCGGTGCTCGTGTCGGGGCGACGGTGCGCTCCCGCACGGCCGGTTTCACTCGCCAGCCTGGCGGTGACAGCCTGCACATTCTCACTGAGGTTAACATTGCGACAACATGGTGAGGGAGTGAGGCATGGCTGAGCAGGGCAGGGTGGCCCCCGCCCGTCGCCGCGGGTTGGCGGACGAGGTGGCGGACCGCATACGAGAGGCGATCTTCAGCGGGGCCTACGCCCCCGGCGCGCAACTGCGTGAGGCGGAGCTGTCGCGGGCGCTGGACGTCAGCCGCGGCCCGGTGCGCGAGGCACTGCTCCGGCTCGAACGCGAGGGCCTGGTGCGCAGCGCCTGGCATCGCGGAGCCGCCGTCACCACGCTGACCCCCGGGGACATCGCCGAACTCGACTCGCTGCGCGGAGCTTTGGAATGTCTCGCCGTCGAGCAGGTGGTCGCCCACGCCTCGGACGAGGACATGACGGCCATCGAGCAGGCGGCCGATCGCATGGACCGCGCTGCGGACGAGCACGAGATGGTGCGCTGCGACATAGCTTTCCACGACGCCGTCTACGCCGCCGCTCACCATGTGCGCCTGGAAGAGGCGTGGCAGGCGATCCGCTCCCAGGTGTATCTGTTCCTGCTGGCCCGGATCCGGGCCGGTGTCGAGGAGACCTACCTGGTACACCTGCCGGGCGAACACCGCGAACTAACCGCGGCCCTGCGCGCCCGTGACGCCGCGGTCGCCCTCCGCCTCTTCGCCGCACACCGCCGTGTCGCCTTCGACGTGCTCACCGAGGCCCACTCCAGTGCCGCAGCTGATGAGACGCGGGACGTCGCTCTCTGACGGCCCGACGAACCAATGGGGTCGACGGTCTGATCCGTCGCCGACTGTTGCGCATTACCTTCCTCGTGGAGCTGGCGAGGAGTCATACGGCTGCCGGCCGCAAGAGGCCGCGGCGAGGCGTCCTGGTGGTCATCCCTCTTACTCGAGTGACGTCGGTCCTCCCTGTCGCCCGGCTCCGCCGTCGGCGACCGCCGTGCCGCGGAATTCCGTATCAAGGGTGTCCCCCGCGTTGACCACGTCGGACGGTACGAGGATCTGCCGTCGTGAACGCATCGGCGGCCCGGGGGACCCGGAGACCGAAGGGCTTGTGGAACGGGCCAACGGCCTTACGGCCACCCGTTTCCCTACCGCCGGTCATTTCTCGGGTCCGGACGACCGCAACCCGGGCCGGCGCTCGGACCGGGTCAACTTCACCGACCTGGCCGCGGCGACGCCGTCGGGCTGTCGCGGCGGCCAAGGACGTGCACGGTACCGGGTGGGCGGCGTCAGGCGGCGAAGACCTGGTCGTCGTCGGCGAATGCCTTGAACTCCATGGCGTTGCCGGCGGGGTCGAGGAGGAACATCGTCCACTGTTCGCCGGTCTGGCCTTCGAAGCGGACGTAGGGCTCGATGACGAACTCGGTGTTCGCGGCGCGCAGTCGGTCGGCGAGCTTGTGGAACTCCGCGACGGTCAGGATCAGTCCGAAGTGGGGCACGGGGACGTCGTGGCCGTCGACGGGGTTGTGGATCCGCTTCTGGCGCTCCGGAGCGAGGTGGGTGACGAACTGGTGGCCCTGCAGGTTCCAGTCGATCCAGGTGTCGGCACTGCGGCCCTGCTCGAGGCCGAGGACCTCGCCGTAGAAGTGGCGGGCGGCGGCGATGTCGTCGACCGGCACGGCCAGGTGGAAGCGCGGGATGGGCGAATCGAGAACAGTCATGGCTGGTGGCCGTCTTCCTCGTGAGGGATGGAGCTTCGGGTCACGACCCGGAACGATCATCTGAATGTTGACATTGGGTCGACTGCTTAAAGTTAACATTGAGACAAGTGTAGCAGGCAAGGGGTGTGGCCTGGTGTGTCCGCGGTCACCCGCGGCATCGGTCCCGGCACCCCCCTTCAGTGACAGGACCGACAAGGGAGACGCCTTGGTCATCACCCCCCTCACCCTGGACCGCGCACCCGAGCAGGCTGCCGTGGTGCTCTCGGGCTACGGCCCGGTAGGCCGGGCGTTCGCCGGACATCTGATCTCTCGTGGTGCCGAGATCACCCTTCGGCACGGGGTCCGCCTGCGGCTCGCGGCGGTTCGCGTCCGTGCGGCGCAGTGCCTGCCACGCGAGGGTGAGCCGCCGGAGTCGCGGTCGGCCTGGGAGCCGCTGGCGCCGCTGGAGCGGACGTTGGGCCAGACGGGCGCGTCCGTGCTGGTGCAGACGTTGCCCTCCTCACCTGAGGAGTCCCGACAAGCCGGGGACGAGGCCGCGCTGGCCTTGCGGCGAGGCGTGCACGTGGTGACCGCCACCAAGAGCCATCTGCTCAGCCGCTGGCGGGAGCTTGAGGAGGCCGCGTGGGCGGGCCGCTCCCTGATCAGGATCTCCGCCGCCACGGGAGCCGCCCTGCCTGCCGGGGACCTGGCCCGAACGGGGATGCGCGGCCTCGGCTGCGAGTCCGTCCGGGCATGCCTCAACGGCACCGCCACCTTCGTCCTGGACCGCCTGGCGGCGGGCGAATCCCTGGCCGAAGCGGTGGCACAGGCGCGCCGGCGGGGCATCGCCGAGGCCGACCCCTCGGCCGACCTGTCCGGTTTCGATGCGGCCACGAAAGTGCGGCTCCTGGCGGCGCTGCTGTGGAGGTGGGATCCGGCAGCCGTACGGTCGAGGACGGAACCGGTGGATGCGCGTACCGCGTCGGCCGCGGTCAGGGCGGCCGCCGCCGGACGCCGGCTGCGGGCGGTGGCCGACGCGAGGGCGGACGAGCCCCTTCTCGTGCAGGTCCGGCTGCAGGAGACCGCGCCGGGCGACCCGCTGTACGCACTGGAGGGGCCGGAGAAGGCCGTGGTGTACGGCTGCCCCGACGCGGGCGCCATCACAGTGAGCGGCGGGCGCTCAAGCCCCCTCGGCGCGGCGCTCGCCCTGGTCAAGGACACCCTCGCCGTCACCACCGCCGAACGTTTCGGCTTCGCCTGACGGCGACGAGTGGCTGGTGGTATCCGCACGCCAGGACGGTGCGGACGGGGTTCCGCGGGTCGGCCGAGACGGCACGTCCACCCGTTCCGCTAGGCCGCCGAGCCCGGCCGGCAGCCCTCGCCGCCGGCCCGGTGAGCGCCTCGACCGAGTCGCCGAGAGCGACCGCGACGATGCGACCCGGCTCCGTGTCAACGCCCTGGGCCGCCCAGAAGCGCGTCGCGACCGGTTCGACCCTGGGTTCCGGTCTGTGATCAGGCGGCCCGGCATGCGCGGCCGACGTCGCTGCCGCAGGGCGGCCCGTGCCGGGCACCGGCATGACCTGGCTGGTCGGAAAGTGCGGCGGGCGCCGGCCTCGGCCCCGAAGCATCGACCACCTTCGCAGCGGCGTCTGGCTGGTCCTGTTCTTCACCTTCCTCTACGTCGCCGACTACCTGGGCAGCTTCGGCACCGACGTGATCACGGCTCCCTGGGACTCGATCATCGTGTTCCTCGGCAGCCTCGCCTTCTACTGGTGGGGCGTCAACGCCGGCGCCCGCCACATGGCGGACCACCCGCTGGCCCCGGCCGAGCAGCGCGTCCCGGACGACGGCGAGCTGTCCCCCCTGGCGCACTGAGAACACACCGTCGAGGGCGGCCGTCGCCACCGGCCGCCCGCCGTCCCTCTCCCTTCTCGAGAAAGCAGGACACAGCATGAGCGTCCGCATCGAGCACGACCTGATCGGCGACAAGGCCGTGCCGGAAGACGCTTACTGGGGCGTCCACACCGCGCGGGCCCGCGAGAACTTCCCGATCTCCGGGACGACGATCGGGTCGTACCCCGACCTGGTCGTCGCCCACGCCGCGGTCAAGGAGGCCGCCGCGCTGGCCAACCATGAACTTGGTCTCCTCGACGAAGACCTCCGCGACGCCATCGTGGGAGCCTGCCGGGAGATCCGCAATGGTGCGCTCCACGACCAGTTCGTCGTCGACGCCATCCAGGGCGGTGCGGGCACCTCGAGCAACATGAACGCCAACGAGGTCATCGCCAACCGCGCCCTCGAACTTCTCGGCCTGGCCCGGGGCGACTACCGGCACATGCACCCCAACGAGCACGTCAACCTCAGCCAGTCGACGAACGACGTCTACCCCACCGCCGTACGGATCGCGACCGTCACCGCAACGCAGGACCTGGCGTACGCCCTGCACGAGCTGGAACAGGCCTTCGCCGCGAAGGCGGAGGAGTTCCACGACGTGCTGAAGATGGGCAGGACCCAGCTGCAGGACGCCGTGCCGATGACCATGGGCCAGGAGTTCCGCACCTACGCCGTCATGCTGGGCGAGGACCGGTCCCGCCTGCAGGAGTCCGTGGCCCTTCTCCACGAGATCAACCTCGGCGCCACCGCGATCGGGACGGGTCTGAACGCCCCCGCTGGGTACGCGGAGGCCGCTCGCCGCCACCTGGCCGAGATCACCGGGCTCCCGCTGGCCACCGCCCACGACCTGGTGGAGGCCACCCAGGACTGCGGTGCGTTCGTGCACTTCTCCGGCGTGCTGAAGCGGATCGCCGTCAAGCTCTCCAAGACCTGCAACGACCTGCGGCTGCTGTCCTCCGGGCCGCGTGCCGGCCTGGCCGAGATCAACCTCCCGCCGGTGCAGGCGGGTTCGTCCATCATGCCCGGCAAGGTGAACCCGGTCATCCCCGAGGTCGTCAACCAGGTCGCCTTCCAGGTGATCGGCAACGACATGGCCGTGACGATGGCCGCCGAGGCCGGCCAACTCCAGCTGAACGCCTTCGAGCCCCTGATATACCGCTGCCTCGCGGAGAACATCTCGCTTCTCACGGCCGCCTGTCGCGTGCTGGCCGCGCGCTGCGTCACCGGAATCACCGCGAACGCCGACGTCACGCGCTCGTTCGTGGAGAACTCGATCGGGCTCGTGACGGCGCTGAACCCGGTCATCGGGTACGACGCGGCGACAGCCGTCGCCCAGGAGGCCCTGGCGACCGGACGCTCCGTCACCGGCATCCTGGTGGCCAACGGCATTCTCCCCGCGGAGCGCTTGGCCGAACTGCTCCGCCCCGCGAACCTCGCTCGCCCCGACGGCGGCAAAGGCCTCGCGGCCACCACCGGCTGAGCATCGGATCACGCCCGACCGCTCGTCCTTCCGGCACAGCGCGGGCGGCTCCCGGCGCCCGTCCGGCCGGGGTTTGTCCGCCAGGTCCGGCCGACGGGATGACGGACCGTGCGCCCCGAACGGGCTCGAAGCCGGGTCCCCGTCACGGGTGCCTGGCAGTGAATGCCCGGCCGGAGCGGCGTTCCGACAAGTCCGCGGCCGGACGGCAGGGGCGCTGTGACAGCACGGCGGCGTCGGGTCTGCTGCCGAGGGACGGGCAGAGCGATCCTCAGTAGAAGTCCCGGCGCACGACGTGGCGGTCGACCAACTGAGCGAAGGCGCGCGTCGCGCGCGTCGGCGCCGTGGTCCCGTTCCGGGCCAGGGCGAGCGTCCACGTCTGCGCCGGGGGATCCAGGGCGACCGGTACGACATCGGCATCGGCCTCCGCGGCGAGCGGCGGAACCAGAGCGAGGCCGAGCCCGGCCTCGACGTATCCGGGAATGGTGCTGAGGTCAGCTACCTCGACGGCAATCGTCCGGGTGATTCCGGCACGCCGGAAGTCGTTGTCGGACCGGATCCTGTTGCAGAAGCCCGGGGGAAGATCGATGAATGCCTCATCAGCAACCTCGCGCGGGGCCACGCTCTCCCGGCCGGCCAACGGATGGTCCGCAGCCACCATGAGCCGGGGCTGGAACGTGGCGATGGCGTCGAGGTGCACAGCGGGCACGCTCAGGGTCTGAACGCCGACGAAAGCGACATCGAGAGTCTGTGAACTCAGCCCTTCCAGCAGCCCGTTGGTACCGGCGGCGTCGGCTTTCAGACTGACCCGGACACCGGGGTGACGCCGGCGGAAGTCCAGGATCAAGCCTGGGAGATCCACTGCGGTGAGGCCCGACAGGGTGCCGATGCGCAGGCTGCCGGTGATACCGGTGCGAAGCCCGTCCACAGCCGAGCGGGCCCCGGCAAGTGCGTCGAGTGCCTGTCGCGCTTCCGGAAGCAGCACTTGGCCGGCTTCGGTGAGGGCCACGCGCGACGTACTGCGCTCGAACAGCTGCACCCCCAGATCCGCCTCCAGAGCACGGATACTGGCCGAGACAGTCGACTGCACCGCATGCGTGCGTTGTGCTGCCCTGGTGAAGTTGAGTTCCTCCGCCACGGCCACGAAGAACTCAAGCTGCCTGTGCTCCATTCTCCGACCCTACTCCGGTCATAGCCGAAGGCGATTGAGGAGATCGAGAGTATTCGTTTCCGTCGAATACTGCGGGGTGGCGACACTGAGGGCACAGCACAACCCAGACCCTCTCCAGGAGCAGTGAACCCATGAAGGTCCTTCTGGCCGGCGCCACCGGCTACATCGGCTCGGGCGTCCTCTCAGCCCTTCTCGCCTCCGGCCACACCGTCACGGCCCTGGTCCGCAGTGAGGAAAAGGCCGCAGCGGTGCGCCAGGACGGTGTAATGCCGGTCATCGCCGACATGCGCGACCGCGAGACCGTCCGTCGTGTCGCGGCCGCGTCCGACGCCGTGATCACCACCGCGTCGCCGGGCGACGAAAACAGTGCCGCCGCCGACATCGACTTCTCCGAGGCGGCCCTGGACGGGCTGCGCGAGGGCGGTGTCTTCATCCACACGAGCGGTATCTGGGTGTACGGCGACAACGGCGACATCACCGAGAACTCACCGAGCGACGCTCCCGCCATCGTGGCCTGGCACCCCGAAGCCGACGCCCGCTTCCTCGAAGCCCCCGGCGTGCGCTCCATTCTGATCGAGCCCGCCATTGTCTACGGCCACGGCAAGGGCATCCCCAACGTCATCACGGCCGCCGAGCAGACCGGCGACCTCCCCGCCCTGCAGTTGGTGGGACCGGGTACGCAGCATTGGACCACCGTCCACATCGACGACCTGGCCGAGCTCTACGTGGCAGCTCTCGAGCACGGTGAGGCCGGAGCCCGTTACGTGGGGGCCGGCGGCGTCAACCCGACCGTGCGCGAGCTGGGCGAGGCGGCGAGTCACCGGCGCGGCTTCGAGGGCCGTGTCCTTCCCGAGGACGCCACCGCGACGATCGAGCGGCTCGGCGCCTTCGGCGAGGCGCTCATGCTCGACCAACAGGCTTCCGGGAACAAGGCACGCGAGGTCCTGGGCTGGAAGCCCTCCCGGCCGTCATTGGTAGATGAGATCGCAGGCGGCGGATACGACCAGTCCTGAGCGGCCCGCCGACCGCAGGAAGGCACCCTGGCTGCGACGTCGCCCGGCAGCGCGACCACATCCTGCGCGCCGGCGGCGAGTTGCTCCGGCTGGTACGGTCCCCCGCCCCGGGCGAGCGCGGCGGGGGACCGGCCGCCGACACCGGTGCGCCCACTGATCCAGAGGCACATGGCGGAGGCGGTGCCTCTTTTCGAGCGCGTAGCCGCCGCCCTGACAACGGCCGTGAGGATGCCGCGACGGTCGGCACCCGGAGGCCGCCCGGAGGACAACCCCGATCGGTTCCTGACGCGCCGGGGCGGTTGCGGCCGTCTTCTCAACTGCCTTCTTCGCGGGCTTTCCGGGCCAGTTGGAAGAACTCGAAGCGTACCCGGCGGTGTGCAGGGCGATCTGCTGCTGGTCGTCCGGTCGCCAGGCGCAGCCGCCGAGCCGGGGTGCTGCCCCCGGGCAGGAGGACGTAGCCGTCCCGGCGTAACGCCGCCAGCGTCCTGGCACAGGCGGCCGCCGCGGGACACATCGAGAACGACCCCGAAGCCGTCCGTGAGGTGAGCGCCCGATCGACGAACGGGCAAGATCCACGGGTGAGGCGGCGGGCCTGGCACCCGCGCAGACCGGGCGACTTCACGTCACGGGTCGATGCTTCTCGGTCCGCACGGCTTCCTAGGCCCCGATGACCCCGGCGGCCTCCTTCCCGTGGTGCCTGGCGTCCTTAAGCAGGAGACCTCCATCTTCCCGGCGCCGCCGGGTGCAACGGCCGCCGTCCACGAAGCCGAGTTCAAGGCGGTCCGGGCCGTCGCGCAAGCTGAGGCGGTCCGATGTGTCCACGGTGCGGCTGGCGAGTGAGACGTGGTCGTGGGGGAGGCCGGCGGAGTGGAACGTCTGGTCGAACCGGGCGACGACGGCGCGTGCCGTCACGGTGCGCCCGGTGCGTTCGCCGGCAGGTGCACGTTCTTGCGGGCCCCGGGGGCGCACCTCCCGCAGTGAGGGTGATGCCGCCTTGGAGGGCTCCCGTCCGACGGGTTCTCGTCAGACCGCGGCCGTGGCGGTGGCGGCCTGGCCGACCTCCACCTCGTCGAGGTGCTTGGTCTTGGGGATCAGGGCGACGAGCACCGTGGCGACGGCGAGGATGCCGGCGAAGGTGAGGTACGACATGGAGTAGCTGTCGTCGACGTAGAAGGCCGTCCCCTTCATCACGTTGCTGTCGTGCGCGACGAGCGCGAAGGCCACCTGGGTGAGGACACCCTGGGTGACTCCCGTCATGATGTTCTGCGCGCCGTTGCCCATCGCCTGTTCCTTCGGCGACACCGATTCGATGATCATGATCGGGACGAGGGCCATGATCAGCCCCATGCCCAGCGCCGTGGCGACACCGATCGCCATCAACTGACCGACGCCGTAGTGGAACTGGGACATCAGCAGAGTGCTGAGGACCATCAGCGCACCGCCGGTGGCGAGCAGGATCCGGGTGTCGACGCGGCGGGCGAGGAACCCGGTCGCCACCGAGGTGGCGAGGATCAGGATGCTGGCCGGGGCGCCGACCCAGGCGTTCTTCGTGGCCGACCAGCCCAGGCCGTCGGAGAGGCCGGGGATGTTCGGCATGAGGACGAGCAGGTTGAGGATCATCCCCTGGCCGAACGTGGCGCCGGTGATCAGGCCCGTGACCATGAACGTCGACCACACCCGGCGTCGCCCGAGCAGGGAGATGGGGAAGATCGGGTGGCTCACCCTGCTCTCGACCACCAGGAAGGCGAGTACGGCGAGGAGGCCGCAGCCGATGAAAGCCAGGGTCCTGCCGCTGGTCCAGCCCCACCCGCTGCCTTCGCCGACGCCGTAGATGACGGAGGCCACACCGCAGCCGAGCAGGATGCCGCCGGTCCAGTCCAGCGGGGTGCGCTCCTCACGCACCGGGCTTTCCGGCACGAGCGTCAGCAGCGCCAGCAGGCTGATGCCGGTGGCGATCGTCATGAACCAGAGGATGCCGCGGTAGCCGAAGTCGTCGAGGATCCAGCCCGACAGGAACGGTCCGCCCAGGGCGAGCAGCCCCATGCCGCCGCCGAGCAGCCCGTTGGCGGGGCCGACGAGCCGACGCGGGAACACATCCCGGGCGAGGGCGTAGACGAGTGCCACGGACGGGCCGTAGAAACCGCTGATGGCACGGCCGACGAGCAGGGTCTCGTAGTTCGTGGAGAAGGCGGCGACGAAGTCGCCGACCAGGCCGAGCGCGGTGATGGTGGCCAGCACCCGCTTCTTGCCGTACATGCCGGCGAGCTTGGCGGTGAACGGCGTCGTGGCGACACCGATGAGCAGACCGATCTGGCTGAACCAGGCGATCTGGGTGGTGTGGTAGTGGATGGCGATCTGCGACTGGGCGTTCCCGCTCATGAGACCCATGAGGCCGTTGAGCTGGGATGCCCACAGCAGAGCGATCAGGATCAGTGCGAAACGCGCACCGAAACCGGACTTGCCGGTTCCGTCTTCATGACGCGATGAGTCTACCTCGATGGTCATGCGACACCTCGGCTCTTTCGTCACGGAGAGTGAGAATCGCGATGTTCTCGGCGTGCAGGCTAGCGCTCGAATTTGATGAGCAATAGATTTTCGACATGGCGAATTCTCCGTGCGTCCACGGCCGTCCCGCCGCCCCCCGTAAGCCGGCGGGGCCCGCAGGCCGGCCCGCCTCCAGGAGCTTCCCGAACGCCTCGGTCCCGATATGCGAGCCGGTGTCCGGGCGCGACGGCGGCGGCGCATTCGGTCTCCGACGCCGGAACCACCCGCAGACGAAGGAACTTTGAGATGGCCGAAGGCTCATGGACCCCCGACGACATCGCCCGCCTCGTCTCCCGGCTCACTCTGGAGCAGAAGGTCGCGCAGATCAGTGCGCTGAGCGCAGCTGATCTGTTCACCATGGAGGCGGCGGAGAGCGGCGGGCCGGCCGTGGACACCGGGCGCATCCGCGCACTGCGTCCCCATGGCGTGGGCCACCTGTCGTTGGCGTGGTTCCTCGGCCACGACGCCGACAGCCTGCGCGAGCAACTCGTCAGGGTTCAGGCGGCGGCGCGTGAGGTCTCGCCTTTCGGGATCGGCGTGCTGGTCCACAACGAGGGCATCAACGGCTTCCTGCACGCGTCCGGTACGCAGTTCCCGACGGCCTGGGGGCAGGCGGCGACCTGGGATCCGGCGCTGATCGGGCGGGCGGCGGCGGTGACGGCGGACCACATGCGCGATGCCGGGGTCCAGCTGCTGTTCGCGCCGGTGATGGACATCAACCGGGATCCGCGCTGGGGCCGGGTGCACGAGACGTACGGCGAGGACCCGGAACTCGCCGCGCAGATCTCGGTGGCGTTCGTGCGGGCGGCCCAGGCCGGGGGCGGTGTCCTGGCCACGGCCAAGCACTTCCTCGGGTACGGGAACTCCGAAGGCGGGCTGAACCAGGCGGTCACCCAGCTCGGGCGCCGGACGCTGGTGGACGAGTACGCCGAGCCGTTCCGCCGGGCGATCACCGAGGCGGGGCTGGCGTCGGTGATGAACTCGTACAACGAGATCGACGGTGTGCCCGCGGCCGCCAACCGGTGGCTGCTCACCGAACTGCTGCGGGACACCCTCGGTTTCGACGGCCTGGTCGTCAGCGACTACGACTCCGTGACCATGCTCCGCACGCACCACCGCACCGCCCGGACGGAAGGGGAGGCCGCGGTGCAGGCGCTCACCGCGGGCATGGACGTCGATCTCCCCAGCGACCGCAACTTCGCGGCCCTCGTGGACGAGGTGGCCGCGGGGCGGATGGACGAGAAGCTCGTGGACCGTGCCGTGAGCCGCGTCCTGGCCGTCAAGGCGCGCCTCGGGCTCATCCCGGAGTTCGGAGCACGGCAGGGCCGGGCCGTGCGTCCGGACCGGGCGGAGGCCCGCGAAGTCCGGCACGCGATCGCCGCCCGTGGCACGGTCCTGCTCCAGAATGACGGCGTTCTCCCTCTGGCACCGGGCGCACGACGCGTCGTCGTGGTGGGCCCGGCCGCCGATGAACTGCGTATCCATTTCGGCGGATACACCTCTGTCTCGATGACGGAGATGCCGATCGGCGGCCAGGCGATCATGGAGGGCAAGGTGCCCGGAATCGACCCGGCGACCTTCAACTTCACCGACATCTTCACGACGCGCATCCCCGGAATCGCCCCCGCCCTCGAACAGGTGGCCCGCGAGCTGCACCCAGAGGCCCGGTCCGTCCTGGCCGCTCTGCGGGAACTGGACGCGGACGTCGAGTTCGTACCCCTGGGCGGGTTCGGGAAGGACCGCGCGCTCGACGAGGCGACGGTGCGGGCGGCGGTGTCGGATGCCGACGTGGTCGTCGCGGTCCTCGGCGAGCGCACCGGATGGGTCGGCAACAACACGGCCGGCGAGAACCAGACGACGGCCGGCCCGGCTCTGCCCGGCGATCAGGAACAGCTCCTGGAGCACCTCGGTGAGACGGGCAAGCCAGTGGTGACCGTGGTGGTGTCGGGCCGTCCGCTGCTGCTGGGGACGGCGGCGCGGGTGTCGAACGCGGTGCTGCTCGCGCCCCTGCTGGGTGAGGAAGCGGGCCCGGTGATCGCGCGGACGCTCTTCGGACGGATCAACCCGAGCGGGAAACTGCCGAGCACGTTCCCCCGTCATCTCGGGCAGATCCCGCTCTACCACGGGCATCACCACGGCAGCGGTTACGAGCATCCGACAGGCAAGCGGCACGGGTACGGCGACCTGGACACGCAGGGGCCGCTGTACGCCTTCGGGCACGGGTTGTCGTACACGACGTTCGGCCTCGTGTTCGCCGAGCCGGGCGGCGGCGCGGCGGTCGAGTGTGCGGACGGGGTGATCCGGGCGCGGCTGACGGTGACCAACACCGGTCGGGTGGACGGAGAGACGGTGATTCAGCTCTACGCGCGGCACGAGTTCGCCACCGTGGTGCGTCCAGTACGCCGGCTGATCGCGTTCCAGCGTGTAGCGGTGGTTGCGGGGGAGCGCGAGGACGTCATTCTGGAGGCTCCGGTGGAGCGGCTGCACTACACGTTGGCCGACGGCAGCCGCGGGATCGATCCGGGTGACGTCACGATCCTGGCCGGGTTCGCCAGCGATGATCTGACCTGTGTCGCCACGATCACCGTCGGCGGCTGAGTCCGGTCTTCCAGGGAGGTCTGCTCGGTGGGGGCCCGGGCCGTCTTCGTCGGTGTGGCGAGCGGCTCGGCTTCCGGCGGTGGCGCGTGCGGAGTCCTCGGTGTCGCCTTCGCGGCACCGGTCGCCATGAGCCCTCCGCCGGGCGGCCAGGGTGTCCAGGCCGGGCGGCGGACCGTGCCGCTCGAAGCGTTCGATCTCACGGGCGGGACGGTCGCCGCGACGTCGATGCCCGCGGCCCCTCTTCTGGCCGTCGCCTCGGCTCCAGGGTGTTCAGAGCAGCCGATCCACATGCCCGTACGCACGCCACGGGCTGATGCGGCGACGCTCTAGCTTCTAATTTTTTTGAGTGATAGATTTTCACCATCGAAACGTCGCCGTCACGTACAGCGATGCCGCCTGGGCAGGACAGCGGGGGTTCGTCCGCGACCAACCGTTCGACGAAGCCCCGGCAAGGCCCGACACTTCATGGAGTTCACATGATCGGCACGCCCTTCAACGAAGGCTGGCAGGCCCGTCCCAAGGTCAATCCCTTTGCCGAGCTGTCGGGTCACACGGTTCCCTTCCAGCCGGTCGTCGTCCCGCACGACGCGATGATCGGGCAGCAGCGCACCGCGCCGGACGGCGAGGCCACCATGGAAGGCGGCGCCGGCGCCTACTTCCCCAGCGTGGTCGTGGAGTACCGCAAGACCTTCGCCGTACCGGAGGAGTACCGCGGCAAGCGGATCTTCGTCGAGTTCGAGGGTGTCCACCGTGACGCGACCGTCTTCGTCAACGGGGACTACGCGGGGCAGCGCCCCTTCGGCTACTCGCACTTCTTCATCGACGTCGACCGGTTCCTGCGCTTCGGCCAGGACAACGAGATCCGGGTCGAGGCGCGCGCCCACCGCGACTCCCGCTGGTACACCGGGGCCGGCATCTACCGCGACGTATGGCTGCACCTGGGCGACGTCGTCCGGATCACCACCGACGGTCTGCGCGTCAGCACCCCGGACATCGAACCGCGGCGCGCGGTCGTCGAGGTCGCCACCGGCGTCGACAACGACTCGATCGCCCTGCGTACGGTCGACGTCGTCACGGAGATCCGGGACGCCGAGGGGACCGTGGTCGCGACCGACGTCGCGAAGCTCAGCGTGCTGCCCCGGGAGTCCGCGCTCGCACGGCAGCGGCTCTACGTCCGCGAGCCCGCGCTGTGGAGCACCGACACGCCCACGCTCTACAACTGCACCGTGACCCTGAAGGACGAGACCGGAGAGGTCGACACCGCCACCGCCGACTTCGGTGTCCGCACGCTGCAACTGGATCGGCATCACGGGCTGCGGATCAACGGGGAGGGTGTGAAGCTGCGGGGTGCCTGTGTCCATCACGACAACGGAGTCCTCGGCGCCGCGACCTTCGCGCGGGCGGAGGAACGGCGGGTGGAGATTCTCAAGGAGGCGGGGTTCAACGCGATCCGGATGTCGCACCATCCGATGAGCCGGGCGATGCTGGAGGCGTGTGACCGGCTGGGGATGCTGGTGGTGGACGAGGCGTTCGACGTGTGGACGGCGGGCAAGAGCGAGTTCGACTACAGCCTGAGTTTCCCGGAGTGGTGGGAGCGGGACATCGAGGCGATGGTCGCCAAGGACCTGAATCATCCCAGCGTGATCATGTACTCGATCGGCAACGAGATCCCGGAGACCGGATCGCCGTTCGGGGCGGTGTGGGGACGGCGGCTGGCGGAGAAGGTCCGCTCGCTCGACCCCGCCCGCTACGTCACCAACTCCGTCAACGGCATGCTCGCCGTCATGTCCGAGCTCGGCGCCCTGATGGAGCAGGCGCAGCAGCCGGCCATGGACGAGGACACCGGCATCAACACGGCCATGGCGAACGCCGGGGACGCCATGAACGCCATCAGCTCCTCCGAGCTGGTCAGCGAGCGTACGGCCGAGTCGTTCGCGGTCGTGGACGTGGCCGGGCTGAACTACGCCGAAGCCCGTTACGAACTCGACCGTGAGCTGTTCCCGAACCGGATCATCCTCGGCACCGAGACCTTCCCCACCCGCATCGACGGCAACTGGCGCCTGGTGGAGCGGAACGCGCACGTCATCGGCGACTTCACCTGGACCGGGTGGGACTACCTGGGCGAGGTCGGCGTCGGCCGCCCCCAGTACATCGCCCCCGGCGAGCCCGAGCCCAGCCATGTCGCGCCGTACCCCTATCTGGTCGCGGGCTGTGGCGACATCGACATCACCGGGTACCGCCGTCCCGCCTCCTACTACCGCGAGACCGTCTTCGGCCTGCGGACCGAGCCGTACATCGCCGTACGCCGGCCCGAGCACCACGGCAAGACCTGGGCCGGCTCGCAGTGGGCGTGGAGCGACGCCATCCCGAGCTGGACCTGGCCCGGCTTCGCCGGGAAGCCGATCACCGTCGAGGTCTACAGCGACGCCGACGAGGTCGAACTCCTGCTGGACGGCGAGTCGTTGGGCCGCCAGCCGGTCGGCGCGGAGCACGCCTTCCGCACCGAGTTCGAGACCGTCTACGCACCCGGCGAGCTGGTCGCCATCGCCTACGCGGGCGGCGAGGAGGTCGGTCGCGGCACCCTGCGGTCGGCCACGGGGCCGCTCCGGCTGACCGCACGAGCGGACCGCGAGCTCGTCCGGGCCACGGGCAGCGACCTGGCCTACATCGACCTGACCCTGACCGACGCGGACGGCATCTGCCACACGGGGGCCGACCGCGTGGTGAGCGTCGAGGTCTCGGGGACCGGTGAACTGATCGGGTACGGCAGTGCCGTCCCATCGACGGAGGAGCGCTTCGACGCGGCCGAGCGCCGTACCTACGAAGGCCGCGCCCTCGCCGTCATCCGCCCGACCGGTCCGGGCAAGATCCGCCTGCTCGCGTCGGCACCGGACTGCGAGCCGGCCGAGGTCGTCGTCACCGTCGAGTGACGCACCGCTCGTCCCCCTTCCGCGCGATGCCCCGCCGGGAAGACACCGGTTGACGGCGCGTCCACCTCATCGTCGCGGCCCCGAACACCAGGGCCGCGACGACCGACCACCCGCGAACGAAAGAAGAAGTGACATGGCCACTGGCTCATGGGGCCCCGACGACATCGCACGCCTGGTGTCCCGGCTGACGCTGGAGCAGAAGGTCGCGCAGCTCAGCGGTCTGAACACCCCCGAGCTGTTCGGTCAGCCGGAGGAGGGACTGCCCAACGTCCCCGGCATCGACACCAGCCGTCTGAAGCAGCTGCGCCCGCACGGCCTCGGGCACCTCTCCCTGGCCTGGTTCCTCGGCGGGGACGCCAACACCCTGCGGGTGCAGCTCGGCAAGATCCAGGCCGGCGTTCGCGACGTGTCGCCGTTCGGGATCGGGGCGCTGGTCCACAACGAGGGCATCAACGGCTTCCTGCACGCCTCGGGTTCGCAGTTCCCCACGGCGTGGGCGCAGGCAGCCACCTGGGATCCGGAGCTGGTCGGGCGCGCGTCGTCCGTGACGTCGGCTCATATGCGTGACGCGGGGATCCAGTTGATGTTCTCGCCGGTGATGGATATCAACCGGGATCCGCGCTGGGGCCGGGTGCACGAGACGTACGGCGAGGACCCGGAGCTGGCGGCCCGGATGTCGGTGGCCTTCGTGCGGGGTGTCCAGCAGGAGCCCGGCGTGCTCGCGACCGGCAAGCACTTCCTGGGCTACGGCAACTCGGAGGGCGGGCTGAACCAGGCCATCACGCAGCTCGGGCGGCGGGCGCTGGTGGACGAGTACGCGGAGCCGTTCCGGCGGGCCATCGCGGAGGCGGGCCTGTCGGCGGTGATGAACTCCTACAACGAGATCGACGGTGTGCCGGCCGCCGCGAACCGCTGGCTGCTGACCGACTTCCTGCGCGACACCCTCGGCTTCGAGGGACTCGTGGTCGGTGACTACGACGCGGTGAACCTGCTGCGCACCCATCACTGCACGGCCCGTACGGAGGGTGAGGCGGCGGCGCAAGCGCTGTCGGCGGGCCTCGACGTCGAGCTGCCGGGCGACACCAACTACGCTCACCTGGTGGACGAGGTGTCCTCCGGCCGGCTGGACGAGAAGGTCGTCGACGTGGCCGTGGCCCGGGTGCTGACCATGAAGGCCAGGATCGGCCTGGTCCCCAGCTTCAGCCCGCAGCCGGCCCTGGGCGCCACCTCCGGGCCGGACCGTGCCGAGGCCGCGGAGGTCCGTCGGGCCATCGCCGCCCGCGGCACGGTGCTGCTCCAGAACGACGGCATCCTGCCCCTGACTCCGGGGAGGCGGCGCATCGTGGTCGTCGGTCCCGCCGCCGACGAACTGCGTATCCACTTCGGCGCCTACACCTCGGTGTCCAACGCCGAGATGCCGATCGGCATGATGGCCGTCATGGAGGGCAAGGTGCCCGGAGTCGACCCGGCGACCTTCAACTTCACCGACATCTTCCAGACCCGCATGCCGGGCATGGACGGGACGTTCGAAGGCGTGGCGCGCGATCTGCACCCCGAGGCGCTGACGGTGCTGGACGCCGTGCGGCAGTCGGACGCGAACGTCGAGTTCGCGTCGGTCGGAAGCTTCGAGAAGGACGGTTCCCTCGACGCCGGGATCGTGCGGGCGGCGGTCGACAAGGCCGACGTGGTCCTCGCGGTCCTCGGCGAGCGCACCGGCTGGGTCGGCAACAACACGGCGGGGGAGGGGCAGAGCTCGGTCTCGCCCTCTCTGCCGGGTGACCAGGAGGAGCTGCTGGAGCTGCTGGCCGGGACCGGCAAGCCGGTCGTCAGCGTGGTGATCTCGGGCCGGCCGCTGCTGCTGGCGACAGCGGCACGCGCCTCCAGCGCGGTGCTGCTGGCGCCGCTGCTGGGAGAGGAAGGCGGTGCCACGATCGCGGGCACGCTGTTCGGGCGGATCAACCCCAGCGGCAAGCTGCCCAGCACCTTCCCGCGCCACCTGGGCCAGATCCCGCTTTACCACGGCCACCATCACGGCAGCGGCTACGACCACCCCACCGGCACCCGGCACGGGTACGGCGACCTGGACGTCCAGGGCCCGCTGTACGCCTTCGGGCACGGACTGTCCTACACCACCTTCGAGGTCGACCTGGCCGAGCAGGCCGTCGAACTCGACGGCGGGACGATCCGGGCACGGCTGACGGTGGCCAACACCGGGACCGTGGACGGCGAGACGGTCGTGCAGCTGTACGCCCGCGACGAGTTCGCCACCGTGGTTCGTCCGGTGCGGCAGCTGATCGCCTTCCAGCGGGTCGCGCTGGCCGCGGGGGAGAGCCGGGAGCTGGTCCTCGAAGCGCCCGTGGAGCGGCTGCACTACACCCTGGTCGACGGCAGCCGTGGCATCGAGCCGGGCGAGGTCACCGTGCTGGCCGGACTGGCCAGCGACGCACTCGCCCACACCGCGACCGTCACGGTCGCCTAGACGGCCGACCGGGTGCGGTGCCTGACCACCGCACCCGGTCGTGCCCCACTCCCTCAGCACGCCAGTCGTGTCTCCGCACGACTGACCACACTGAATCTTTTTCTTCCAAAAATTTTTGGCTAGGGTGACCTCGGGCTCTCGCCGAGGTCCCCGCTCGCAAGCGTGAGGAACTAGAGATCGACATGGCCGGCAACCTCAACCCGATCATCCCCGGCTTCCACCCGGACCCGTCCATCTGCCGGGTCGGCGAGGACTACTACCTGGTCACCTCCTCCTTCGAGTACTTCCCGGGTGTCCCGATCTTCCACAGCCGTGACCTCCTGCGGTGGGAGCAGATCGGCAACGTCCTGGACCGCCCGAGCCAGCTCAACCTGCGCCTGGGACGGGAGGGCGCCAGCGCCGGCATCTACGCGCCCACCATCCGTCACCACGACGGCGAGTTCTGGGTGATCACCACGAACCGCGACGACGTCATGAAGGGCCACATGATCGTCCGCGCGAGCGACCCCGCGGGGGAGTGGACCGACCCGGTGTACACCACCGGGGCGATCGGCATCGACCCGGACCTGGCCTGGGACGAGGACGGCACCTGCTATCTGACCTGGTCGATCCCGCAGGGCATCGCCCAGGTGACGGTGGACCCGGCGACCGGCAAGGTGCTGTCCGAACCGCAGATCATCTGGACCGGCACTCACATGGCGCACACCGAGGGCCCCCATCTGGTACGGCACGGCGCCTACTGGTACCTCATCGCAGCCGAGGGCGGCACCGGTCCCGGGCACGGGGTGTCCGTCGCGCGCTCCGAGTCGCCGTCCGGTCCGTGGGAGTCGCACCCGGCCAACCCCATCCTCTCGCACCGCAGTACGAACCACCCCGTGCAGAACACCGGTCACCCCGACCTGGTCGAACTGCCCGACGGCTCCTGGGCGATGGTGCACCTCGGTGTCCGGCCGCGCGGTTCCTTCCCCGAGGCCCACGTCAACGGGCGCGAGACCTTCATCACCGGCGTGGACTGGGTGGACGACTGGCCCGTGGTCGTCGAGGACCGGTTCGACGTCCCCGAAGCGGCGACCGCCTTCACCGACGACTTCGACGCACCGCGGCTGCACCCCCGCTGGATCGCACCCGGCGTCGACCCCCGCTCTTTCACGACCCCGCACGAGGGCGCGGGGGTGCGCCTGTCGGCTGGCCGGCTGCCCGGGGCGCGGGACGTCGAACGTCTGCTCGCCGTGCGTACCCGCGACGCCTCGTGGACGGTCACCGCGACCTTGCCCGAGGGTGACGCGGCCCTGGTCGTACGGATCGACGACGCGCACTGGGTGGGCGTGGAACGACAGGGCGGCACCCTGTCCGCCCGCGCGGTGATCGGCCCGCTCGATCAGACACTGGGCATCGCCGAAGGCATCCCGGCGGACCAACCCCTCTTCCTGCGTGCGGTGGCCAACACCGATCAGTACAGCTTCGCCAAGGGGCCGGACGACATCCAGCTGGGTCACCTGACCGGCACCGAGTTCCACACCCTCGCCACCGTCGACGGGCGTTACCTCTCGACCGAGGTCGCCGGAGGCTTCACCGGGCGTGTGATCGGCGTCGAGGCCCTGGGTGCGGACGCGGTCCTCACCCGCTTCACCTATCAGCCGCAACCTGTTCCCCCCACCACGTCCTGACCACGGGAGAGAGCGACGTGACACAAACCGACAGCCGGCCCCAGTCCCCACGCCCGTACCACGAACTCGACATCTCCAGCTCGCAGTTCTGGTCCCAGACCTTCGAGGAGCGGGAGCGGACCTTCGCCCGGCTGCGGGCCGACGGCGGATTCACCTGGCACCAACCGCTGGCCGACGGCCAACCGGGCGGCGAGACGGGCTTCTGGGCCGTGACCCGGCACGAGGACATCGTCGCCGTGAGCCGCAACCACCAGGTCTTCTCCTCGGCCGAGGGGGTCAGTGTCACTCCCCTGCCCAAGGGGCTGGAGCAGAAGACCTCCTTCTTCCTCGTCATGGACCCGCCCGATCACATGACCTTCCGGCGGCTGATCAGCGGGGCCTTCACGCCCAAGCAGATCGGGCGCATCAAGGCACAGATCCAGGCCGACGCCCGCGAGATCGTGCGCGGGCTGGTCGGTGCGGGTGACATCGACTTCGTGGCGGAGTGCTCGACCCAGCTTCCGATGCGGACCGTCTCCGACATGATCGGCATCGCGCCGAAGGACCGGGACGCCGTCCGCAAGGCCGCCGAGGTGCTCTTCGCGGGTCCCACCGAGGAGGACCTGGCCTCGGGCATGGACGGCATGGCGTTCGTCAGCCGGCAGGTGCAGGTGCTGCGCGAGGCGGCGATCGAGATCGCCCGGGAGCGGCGGCGCCGGCCCAAGGACGACCTGATGACCAACATCGTCCAGGCGGAGATCGGCGGCCGGCGGCTGACCGACGACGAGATCGGGTCCTTCATGGTCATGATCTCCACCGCGGGCAACGACACGACCAAGCAGACCACCTCGCTCACCGCGCTCACCCTGGCCAGGAACCCCGAGCAGAAGCGGTGGCTCATGGCGGACCTGCCGTCGCGCATCGACCGGGCGGTCGATGAGTTCGTGCGGCACGGCTCGCCGGTCATGAACTTCGCCCGCATCGCCAAGGTCGACACCGAGATCGGCGGCACCACCATCCGGGCCGGCGAGAAGGTGGCGCTCTTCTACTGTTCGGGCAACCGCGACGAGTCCGTCTTCGACCGCCCCAACGAGTTCGTGCTCTCCCGGTCGCCGAACCCGCACATCGGGTTCGGCGGCGGCGGAATCCACTTCTGTCTGGGACACACGGTGGCCAAGACCCAGCTCAGTGTGCTGTTCAGTGAACTGCTCACCCGTGTGCCCGACATGGAGGTGGGGGAGCCGGAGTGGCTGCCGCACCGGTTCGTCCACGGCATCAAGCGGCTGCCGGTCCATGTCCGCTGAACCTTCCGGCGTCGGCCCCGGCGGAACGTCCGGGGCCGGCGGCAGACGAAAGCCGAGGGGCCCCTACCGCAAGAGCGCCGCACGCCGTGAGCAGATACTCGAGGCCGCCTACGAGGCCGTGGACGAGTACGGTGAGCGCGCCTCGTTGCAGGACATCGCGGACCGGGTCGGAGTCACGCAGCCGGCGCTGACGTACTACTTTCCCACCCGCGAGGACCTCCTGCTCGCCGTCCTGGAACACCGTGACGTCGTGGGCAAGAAGGTCGGCCACGCCACCTACGCGACCGGGCAGATGGCGGAGAACATGGCGGCGAGCGCCCACCACACCACGGACCACCCGGGCCTCGCCAAGCTGTACGTCACGCTGTCGGCGGCGGCCACCGATCCGGACAGCTCCGCGCACATCTACTTCACGGAGCGCTATCGCAACCTCGCCGCGGAGGTCACCAAGGACCTGTCCACGCTGCAGCAGAGCGGTGTGTTCCGTTCCGACGAGCCCGCCGAGAACCTGGCCAGGGTGATCGTCGCCGTGCTCGACGGACTGCAGATCCAGTGGATGCACGATCCGTCGGTGGACATCGCCGCGATCGCGGAGTCGTTCACCCGTGTCTTCATGGCGGCGACCGCCGCCTCCGGTGCCGAGGCGACACCGCACGAGTGACGCAGAGCACGGCGGGGCGTCCCAGCACAGCACGTGGGGGCCGCCCGCCGGACGGTGCCCTGTGCGAAGATCGCCCCCCATGTGGAGGCGCGCGACCATGAACGTCGACCAGATCCGTCGGCGTCCGAGCAGGGTGATGGGGAAGATCGGGTGGGAGAACCTGCTCTCGACCATGAGGAAGACGATCACTGCGAGCAGTCCGCCGCAGATGAGGGTCCGTGTCCGGCCGTTGGCCCAGCCCCAGTTCGCGCCCCTGCCCATGCCGTAGACGATCGATGCCAGGCCGCCTCCGGGCATGACGCCGCCGATCAAGTCGATGTGAGGGTGCGCAGCGCGCACCTTGCTCTCGGGGACGAGGGCCAGCAGGCTGATCGCGGTGGCGATGACCATGAACCACAGGACGCCGCGGTAGCCGTAGTCGTCGAGGATCCAGCCGGACAGGAAGGGGCCGCCGAGGGCGAGGACGCCCATGCCGCCGCCGAGGAAGCCGCTGGCCGGGCCGATCAGTTGGGGCGGGAAGACGTCCCGGGCGAGGGCGTAGACGAGCGCGATCGAGGGGCCGTAGAAGCCGGAGATCGCGCGGCCGACGAGCAGCGTCTCGTAGTTGGTGGAGACGGCGGCGACCAGGTCGCCGACCAGCCCCAGCGCCGTGATGATGACCAGCACTCGCTGCTTGCCCTGCACGCCGTCCGCTTTGACGATGAAGGGGGTGGACGAGACGCCGGCCAGCAGGCCGATGAGGCCGTTGAGGATTCCCGGCTTTCAGCCAGGTGGAGCTGTGCTCTCGCCGGCGGAGGCTAGCCGCTAAATTTTTTGAGTGATAGATTTTTGATACGGGAACTCGAGGCCGCGGGCGAGACCGTCCCGAGCCGAGTGGGTACGGGCGTGGTCGCGCCGCAGGTCGCCACGCCCGTGGATCAACACACCTTCTGTGCGCTCCGGGGAATCCCGTGAACCGGCCTCGGGTCGTCGCGCATCCATGAAAGCGAGCAACTCATGAGCAGCATCGAGCAATTCGCGGACCGCGGGGTCGTGGTCACGGGCGCCGGTTCCGGCATCGGGCGGGCGACCGCGCTGGAGTTCGCGAGCCGGGGTGCGAAGGTGCTCGTGGCCGATCTCAACGCGGACGGCGCCGCTGCCGTGGTCGCGGAGATCGAGGCGGCGGGCGGCACGGCGGTCGCCGTGGCCGGCGATCTGAGCGAGCAGAAGGTCGTCGACGAGGTGGTCGACACGGCGGTGCAGACGTTCGGCGGCATCGCCGTCCTGGTCAACAACGCCGGGATCATGGACAGCATGTCCGCGCTCGCGGACGTGGGCGACGCCGAGTGGGAGCGGCTGCTGCGGGTCAACCTGACGGCACCGTTCCTGCTGACCCGGGCCGCGCTGCCGCATATGCTGGCGGCGGGTCACGGGTCGATCGTGTTCACGGCCTCGGAGGCGTCGCTGCGCGGCTCGGCGGCCGGCGCCGCCTACACCGCCGCCAAGCACGGAGTCGTGGGTCTGACCAGGTCGCTCGCCGTGATGTACCGCAACAAGGGCATCCGGGCGAACGCGATCGCCCCGGGCGGCACCATCACCAACATCCAGGTGACCGCGGACCCGGAGGCGCTCGGCCCGCAGGTGCTGGGCTCCTACATGGGCAACGTAGGTCACCCCGCTCCCGCGCACACGCAGGCCGCCGCGATCGTGTTCCTCGCCTCCGACGCGGCGAGCAACATCAACGGTGCCGTGCTGCCCGTCGACAACGGCTGGGGCGCGGTCTGAGCTCGGCCAAGCCCAGAGCAGTCATCCACCCGCACCGCCAGGAGAGACCATGCCGCTCGATCCGTACCTCGCCGAGAAGATCCATCTCCTCGACGGACTGCCCGACTGGGAGGCGGCGCAGGCCGACCCGGAGGCGATGAGCAGGCTCGTGGAGTTCTTCACCGACCCCGACGGATGGGAGCTGGGGGATGTCGAGGCCGAGGACCGTACGGTTCCCGGCCCGCACGGTGACATCCCGGTCCGGATCTACCGGCCGAGCGGTCGGCCGCGGTGCGCGTTGCTGTGGCTGCACGGCGGCGGGTTCGCGGGCGGCAATCTGGAGATGCCGGAAGCGCACGTGGTGTCCGCCGAACTCGCCAAGCGCGCCCAGGCGTTGGTGGTCTCGGTCGACTACCGCCTGGCCGCGGACGGTACGCACTACCCGGTCCCCGTCGACGACGCGCACGCCGCGTGGCTGTGGCTCACCGAGACGGGGTGGACGGGGTCCGGTCCGGCCGGCCTCGGAGGCGCGAGTGCCGGTGCCGCCCTCGCCCTCTCCACGGCCCTTCGGCTGCGAGAGAGGGCCGAGTGCCTGCCGGACAGCCTGCTCCTCGCGTATCCGTTCGTCCATTTCCCGACCCCGTCGCTGGACGCGGAGAGCGCGCGGGAGTTGGGCGTCCTGCCTCCGATGATGCGGTTCACGCCCGAGTCGATCGAGCAGATGGTGCGCAACTACGTCGGCAGGGTGAGCGGACTGCCGGTGGACGCGATGCCCGGAGCGGCGGACCTGACGGGACTGCCCCGGACCGGCATCGTGCTGTCCGAGTACGACGACCTGCGCCCGTCCGGCGAGCTGCTCGCCCGGCAACTGGAGGAGACCGGCGTTCCCGTCGAGACGTACTTCTCACCGGGAATGCCGCACGGACACCTCAACCGAGGTCCGTCCCTGGGCGAGGTCGACCGGTCACTCGCCTTCTTCGCGAAGCTCCTCGCCCGCTGACATGTACCGGTAGGACTGGCCGGAAAGGCGGAAGGCCCCGATGCCCGCAGGCGTCGGGGCCCCACCTGTGCCGGTCGCTCGACGGTGGCCGGTCGCGGTGTGCGTGGCCGGCGGTTCCCGCGCGAGCTCAGGCCGCCGCGGGCTGGCCCGTGAGGAGCCGTTCGGCAACGTGGAGCGTGCGGCTGGCGCTGTCCTCGAGGCCGGCCTGGCCGAAGGGCCACCGGATGGCGTCCGTGCAGCCACGATGACGAGCACTCGGTACTCCAGATCGCTTCCCGGCGGCGTGCCTCGCTGTCGAAACTCCGGGCCCAGCAGATCCAGTCGATGCTTCTGGGCGTACGTCACCAGTGCGTCGCGGGTCATCGCGGCGTGGACCCGCACCTCCGGCATCGTCGGCTCCACGAGGAACGCGGGGGTGAGTTCGAAGAGGCATGCGATGAACGTGCGCGGCTCGGGTTCGGCCTCGGCCGACATCCTGGATCGAAGGGTGCGGCTCCCCGCGGTGCGCAGCGCGCTCCGCGCGGTGAAGAACGTGGGCCCCTCGCCGTCTCTCCCACTGCGGTGATCGAGGCGGTGATCGGGGCGGTCGCCCTGCATGTCATGGCCACGCCCGCCGGTCCACACGGGAAGACGGTCGGGGCGGCGGCGCCCACCTGATCGAACTGGTCGACCTGGTGCTTCGCGGTCCTGGGTAGGCCTGCCGGCAGGAGCGCACGACTCCCCGTCGAATTCTGCCAGTCCAGTCGGCTCCTTGCTGCCCCTCTGTGAACGGAAAGACGTGGCGGTGGCACGCCCCTCGCCTGTGAACGGGGCGCTTGATCCAGCAGGGCACCGCACTGATGCTGCCTGGCATGGGACGTCGAATCAGTGCTGAGCGACACCTCATCGACCTGGTCCGCGCAGCCGCCGATGTGATGTCGCACGAAGGCTTCGACCGCGCGACCACGCGTCGGGTCGCCGAGGCCGCCGGGGCCTCGCAAGCCGCGTTCCACTCGGCGTTCCGGGACATGCAGGAACCGCTCGTCGCCGTCGCCGAGGCGAACGCGGACGGCTCGGCCCCCTGACGGACAAGGCCGTCGACCCCGAACGCGGCCTGGAGGGGGCGCTGCGCGACGCACTCGCGGCCCTGTGGACGCAGGTGTGGGAGGACGACGGATACCAGTTGATGCAGTTCGAGCTGGTGCTGCGCTGCCGACCACGCCGGGGCTGGAGCCCCTTGCCGTCCGCATCTACGACGACATCCTCGCCATGACGACGACGAGGTGTGCGTGATGGTCTCCGGCCGGGTGGCCCTCGTCGACCTCGACGGCGGGTGCCGTGAGTTCTGGGCCGGGGACGTGTTCTTCGTGCCGAAGGGGTTCCGCGGAACCCGGGAGACCCCGGAACCACCCCGGAAGTTCTTCATCGCCTACGCCCCCACGGTGTGATCCTTTCCCGGGCAGGGCCGGCCTCGGTGCTGTTTTCGGTACCACAGGCTGGTCCTTAAATTCTTTGGATGATAGATTTTGGCTGCGGAAGCACCACATGGGACCAGTGGGTGCTTTATCTGCTTCGTCATGTATGCCCGAGTGTCGGGTGCCGGGCCCGATCCGCGCGTCGTCAGCCTCACATCTATCGACTGAGAGAACCTCCATGGCCGCTTCCAACCAGCTGAGTGCCCCCTCCGAAGGGGCGCCGGACCAGTACACGGTGGGCGTCGATTTCGGGACGCTCTCCGGGCGGGCCGTGGTCGTGCGGACCCGGGACGGCCAGGAAATGGGCTCAGCAGTGCACGACTACCCGCACGCCGTCATCGAGCGGAGCCTTCCCGGCACCGACGCCCCGCTGCCTCCGGACTGGGCGCTGCAGCACCCGGAGGACTGGCGTGAGGTGCTGCGCATCGCCGTTCCCGCCGCGCTCGCGGCCTCGGACGTCCCGGCCTCCCAGGTGGTGGGCATCGCCACGGACTTCACGGCCTGCACGGTGTTGCCCACGCACACCGACGGAACGCCGCTGTCCCTGACCCCCGAGTTCGCCGACCGGCCGCACGCCTGGCCGAAACTGTGGAAGCACCACGCCGCCCAGGGACAGGCGGACCGGATCAACGCTCTCGCGCAGGAGCGGAGCGAAGCGTGGATCAACCGCTACGGCGGGAAGATCTCCGCCGAATGGCAGTACGCCAAGGCGCTCCAGGTCCTGGAGGAGGACCCGGACGTCTACGCGGCCTGCGCACGCTGGATCGAGGCCGCCGACTGGATCGTGTGGCAGCTCACCGGAGCCGAGTCCCGCAACGCCTGCACCGCCGGGTACAAGGGCATCTACCAGGAGGGCGGTTACCCCTCCGAGGAGTACCTCGGCGCGCTGCACCCCGAGTTCGCGGACTTCGCCCGTACCCGGCTCGAACACCCCCTCGCGAGACTCGGCAGCCATGTCGGGTCGCTCACGGCCGAGGCGGCCGCCTGGACCGGTCTGCCCGAGGGTATCGCCGTGGCCGCCGGAAACGTCGACGCCCACGTCACCGCACCCGCCGCCCAGGCCGTGGAGAACGGTCAGCTGCTCGCCATCATGGGCACCTCGACCTGCCATGTCCTCAACGGTGACCGCCTCGCCGACGTGCCCGGCATCTGCGGTGTCGTCGACGGCGGCATCGTCGACGGCGCCTACGGCTACGAGGCCGGCCAGAGCGCGGTCGGCGACATCTTCGCCTGGTGGCTGCGTCAGGGCGTGCCCGCGGACTACCTGGCCGAGGCCGAGCGAGGCGGCGAGGACCTGCACACCCTCCTGACCCGCAAGTGTGCCGACCAGTCGGTGGGCGCCCACGGCCTGGTCGCGCTCGACTGGATGAACGGCAACAGGTCCGTTCTGGTGGACCACCATCTCTCGGGCGTGATCGTCGGTCTCACCCTGGACACCCGGCCGGAAGACGTCTACCGGGCGCTGCTCGAAGCCACCGCTTTCGGCACCCGGGTGATCGTCGAGGCCTTCGAGGGCGGCGGCGTGCCCGTCACGGAGTTCGTCGTCGCAGGCGGCCTCAAGAAGAACGCGCTGCTCATGCAGATCTACGCCGACGTACTGAACCGCCCGGTCTCCCTGGCCGATTCGGACCAGGGGCCGGCCCTCGGCGCCGCCATCCACGCGGCGGTCGCCGCCGGCGTCCACCCGGACGTGCGTACCGCCGCGGCGGCCATGGGCAGGGTCCAGCGCCACGCCTACCGGCCCGACCCGGACCGCGCGAAGGCGTACGAAGGCCTGTTCGCCGTGTACCGGGAGCTGCACGACCAGTTCGGGACCGGTACGGATCTTCTCCTGCACCGCCTGAGGCGGCTGCGCAACGCGGCGCGGACCTCCAGGCCGTGAGTCGGCGCGGCCACCGGTCGCGGTACCCCTGTCGCATCGCCGACGCCCGTGGCAAATAACCCCTTTTGAGCAAGGAGAACCACGACATGTCTGCCCAGTCCACGCGTGAGATCTGGTTTCTCACCGGCAGTCAGGGCCTGTACGGCGAAGACACTCTGGCGCAGGTCGCCGAGCAGTCGCAGAAGATCTGCTCGACGCTGGTGGACCGGCTGAGCACCCGGGTACGTCTGGTGTGGAAGCCCGTCCTCACCGACTCCGACGCCATTCGCCGACTGTGTCTGGAGGCCAACGCGGCGGACGACTGCGTCGGTCTGATCGCCTGGATGCACACGTTCTCGCCGGCGAAGATGTGGATCTCCGGCCTGGACGTTCTCGGCAAGCCGCTCCTGCACCTGCACACGCAGGCCAACCGCGAACTGCCCTGGTCCACCATCGACATGGACTTCATGAACCTGAACCAGGCCGCTCACGGCGACCGTGAGTTTGGGTTCGTGCAGACCAGGCTCGGCGTGCCCCGCAAGACGGTGGCCGGGCATGTGTCCGACCTCGAGGTGAGCGGGCGCATCAACGCCTGGGTGCGTGCGGCGAGCGGTCGCGCGGAGGTCAGGACCCTCAAGCTCGCCCGCTTCGGGGACAACATGCGGGACGTCGCCGTCACCGAGGGCGACAAGGTGGAGGCCCAGCTCCGCCTCGGCGTGTCCGTCAACACGTACGGCGTCAACGACCTCGTGGCCGTCGTCGACGCGGTGGACGAGGCCTCGGTGACCTCGCTGGTCGAGGAGTACCAGGACGCATACCGCCTCGCTCCCGAGCTGTGCAAGGGCGGAGAGCGGCACGGCTCCCTGCGCTACGCCGCGCGGATCGAGGCGGGCCTGCGCGGCTTCCTGGAGGAGGGCGGCTTCCGTGCCTTCACCACCAACTTCGAGGACCTCGGGGGCCTGCGGCAGCTTCCCGGTCTGGCCGTGCAGCGGCTGATGGCCGACGGCTACGGTTTCGGCGGCGAGGGCGACTGGAAGACCTCGCTCCTGCTGCGCACGCTCAAGGTGGCGGCCGAGGGCCTGGAGGGCGGCACCTCCTTCATGGAGGACTACACCTACAACCTGGTGCCCGGGGAGGAACTGATCCTCGGCGCGCACATGTTGGAGGTGTGCCCGTCGATCGCCGCGCAGACCCCGTCCTGCGAGATCCATCCGCTGGGCATCGGCGGCCGGGAGGACCCCGTCCGCCTGGTCTTCGACGCCGAGCCGGGCCCCGCCGTCGTCATCGGCATGGCGGACATGGGGGACCGGTTCCGCCTGGTGGCGAACACCATCGACGTCGTCGCGCCGCCCGAGCCCCTCCCGAAGCTGCCGGTGGCCAGGGCCGTGTGGCAGCCGCACCCGAACCTGCAGACCTCGACCGAGGCGTGGCTGACGGCCGGTGCGCCGCACCACACCGTCCTCTCCTCCGCTCTGGGCGCGGAGGAGATCGAGGACCTGGCGGAGATGCTGCAGATCGAACTCGCCTTGATCGACTCCGGCACCACCATACGGCGGTTCGCCCGCGAACTGCGGTGGAGCCAGGCCTACCACCGCCTGGCCCAAGGCATCTGACCGCTCCGGCAGCCGAGCGACCACCCCCTCTCCCTCTTCGACTCCTTCTGCGACGGGAAGTAGCCACATGAGCACCGCCGGAGCACGCGCGGTCGGCAGTATCGCCTCCGCTGAGCTGCGCCGCGAGGTCCTGGAAGCCAACCTCCGCATCCCACGGGCGGGACTGGCCACCCTGACCTGGGGCAACGTCAGCGGTGTCGACCGTTCGGCAGGCGTGTTCGTCATCAAGCCCTCGGGTGTTCCCTACGACTCACTCGCCGAGGAACACCTGGTGGTGGTGGCTCTGGAGGACGGCGCCGTCGTGGCGGGAGACCTGCGTCCGTCGACCGACACCGAGACACACCGCAGCCTCTATCTGGCCTTCCCGTCCATCGGCGGCGTCACCCACACGCACTCGACGCACGCGGTCGCGTTCGCGCAGGCCCGTCGTCCCATCCCCGTCCTCGGCACCACCCATGCCGACACCTTCAACGGTCCCGTCCCGGTCACCGCGGACCTGACGCCCGAGCAGTGCGCGCACGACTACGAGTTCAACACGGGGCAGGTGATCGTCGACCTTCTCGACGGCAGCGACCAGCGAGCGGCGGAGGTGCCCGGGGCTCTGGTCTCCTGCCATGGTCCGTTCACCTGGGGTGCCACGGCGACGAAGTCGCTGGAACACGCGATCATCTGCGAGGCGGTGGCCGAGATGGCCGTACACAGCCTCGCTCTGGGGGCGAGCCGGCCGCCCCAGCACCTGCTGGACCGGCACTACACCCGCAAGCACGGTCCGAACGCCTACTACGGCAACCCGCCAGTCGGCTGAGCCCGAGGCCTGGCGCGGCGGAGACCTTGTCGATCGAAGAGAGCTGGGGCGAAAACATGGTGACAGCACATGAGCTCGAACCGCCGAGCCGGTCCCTGCGGAGCGGCAGCGACGGGGCGTGGTGTGTCGATCGCCCGACCGCCCCGCAGCTCGGCCCCGGGGACGCCCTGGTGGCCGTGGACGCCGTCGCACTCTCCGAGGACGAGCCGCGGGAGCCGGGGGACTGCGAGTGCGGTGATCGCCGCTGCCGCACGCTCGCGCCTGGATGGGCAGGTCGGGTCGAGGCGACGGGCCCCGGAGCGAGCCCGCGGCTGGTGGGCCGGAAAGTCGTCGTGCGCACCGAGGCGTTGACGGACGTGCTCCATGCGCATGACGTCCGCAGCGGACATGTGGTCGTTCAGCAGCACGCCCTGCACTTGCTGCCGGACACGGCCGACCTCGGGGCCGCCGCGCTGGTGCCGCCGGCGGCGCTGGCTACACAGGCCTTCCAGGCGGCCTCAGTGAAGCCGAGCGAGCGTGTGGTCGTCCTCGGAGTGGGCGTCACCGGTCTGCTGCTGGTCCAGTTGCTCGCCGCCATGTCGCCCCTCGACCTCACCGTGGTCGACCCGTCGCCCGAACGAGGCACTCTTGCCCTTGAGTTCGGAGCGACACAGCATTGCACGACCGTGGACGGGGCGAGGGTCAGAAACCTCTTCGACGTCGTCCTGGAAACCACCGGGACCCGAGCTGCTCCCTACGCGGCCTGCCTCCTCGCGGCACGTGCGGGCCGGGTCGTGTTCACGCGCACCTTCCCGCCCGGAACCGGGCCGCTGGACCGGGCGCAGATGTCTCTTCGTGAACTGACCCTCCGCAGCGCCGGTGTCGCGTCCTCGGCCGCCTGGAGCGCGGCGGTGCGGTCCGTCGCCGCAGGGGTCCTCGATCCGCGTCCGCTGATCACCCGTGAGCTGCCGCTGGCATCCCTGGACGGCGGCTGTGCCGTTCGTGAAACCGACGCCGAGGCTCTGGCCACCGTCCTGATGCACCCGTAGGGCCGACCGGCAGACCACCATGTTTCGATGTGCTGAGAACGGTGGACGGTACGCTCAACTCGCCCAGGGCGCAATGGCGTTCACGGCTGCGTGACGGCCCTCGATCACGCCTCCGTCCCCGGACCGCAGCCGGTTCCGGGACGGCGGCGCGGACGGCGGTGTAGGCCTCGACGCAGTCGTCCAGACCCGCGGCGAAGGGGTGCTCCGGGGCAAGCCGGTGCTCGGGCGACACCGATCGGGCGCGTATCCGCAGTGCCAGGAGTCCCGCGGCGTTGCGTGCATGCGCCGCGGTGCCGATGCGGATACCGCCGCCGTGGATGAAAGAGGACCACCTCCTCACGCGCAGATGCCGGTTCGAAGAGAAGGGCCCCCTCCTGTCCGGCGGGGGTGGGCTCGGTGACGCCTTCCGGAGTGGGAGCGAGGGCGGCATTGGTGTTGGCTGCGCCCGCGCTTCTGGGCGAGCGCGGGCGCAGCCCGCCCTGCCCGGCCTTGACGCGTTCGGTCAACCAGTGATGGGCCTCGCTGGGCATGGGCACCCCATTGACCTACGCCCGCAGGGCATCGATGTCGTCACGGCCGTGCCGGAGGTCAGGCGCACCCCGCGGAACCGCCGCGGCGCCGACATCCAGTTCGGCACCAGGGACGAGGACGCCGTCATCTCCGAGCTGAACATGGACGACCGGGCCAGGCTGGGACGGACCGGGTGCTGCGCGGGGAGGGCCTGGGAGCGACCGACTTCTTCGAGACCGGGGCGTTTCTGCGCACTCGGGACGACGTCGACTTCCCCACGTGCGGTACCGGTTCCTGCCTCTCGCGCGGCAGCTGGTGAACGGCAAGCCGGTGCCGACCCCCGGCTTCCGGTTCTGACCGTCGTCAAGCACCTGGAGTCCCCACACAGGCCATGCGGGACAGGATCGACGGCATCCGGCTGGCCCGCACGCTGGTACGGCACAGCGCCTGGGCGCGCCACGGCGTCAGAGAACTGACCCCCGGGTTGTGCGTCGACAGCGAGCTGGAGGCGTTCATCCGGAGAATTTCCGGTGCCTCCTACAACCCCTCCGGAGGCTGTCGCACGCATGACGGGGGTCATCACCGGAAGTCTCAACGCGCCGTTGTCGATGACGGCCGAGGATATCTCCGACCGGATACGCGGCGGAGCGGCTCTGCCGCTGTCCGAGGCGGTGTGCCACCGCTCGTGAGGGCGCGGGGGTGTGACGCTTCACCCCGGCGGGAACCGGGGCGAGACGGCACTGTCAGCGGCTCACGCCTCGACGAGCGTGATGGCGGCGGCCGGGCACACGGCGGCCGCGTCGCGGACCGCGTCGTGCTGGTCCTCGGCGGGCTCCGCGTTCAGCAGCACGACGATGCCGTCCTCGTCGCGCTGGTCGAAGACCTCCGGTGCGGCCATCACGCAGCTCCCGGCGGCGCAGCACTTCGCCTCGTCCACGGTGATCTTCATGGTCGTTCCCTTCTGTTCAGCCGGCCGCTCGGCCGGACGGTCTGTGGTGTCTGGGCGGTCGGCACGTGGGTGTCCTTGGAGCGCGTCACCATCGCACGGGCACTTCCCGCAGCCCGTCACCGGTCAGCCCCTCGACCTTGCGCGACTCGGCGACCGGCACGGCCGGTTTCATCTCCTGCGAGGTGTGCCGCCGCACCAGAATGTTAAATCAAAGGGTTTATTTAAAATAGCGGTAGCTGGATCATTACTCAAGGGCGGGCCGGTGGCGCGATCGCACGGGCCTCTGGTAATGCGATACGGCGTACCGTACGGTGACTCGTATGCCTCGTCATTCCCCTGCCCTGGACCGCGCCACCCCGGACCGCATCGCTGAGAGCGCCCTCTTCCTGGTGGACAGAGGGGGGCCTGCGGGGCTGACGTTCCGTGTGCTCGCCGCGCACCTGGACATCTCGCTCGCCTCGCTCCAGCGTCGCTGCACGAGCTTCGCAGGGCTGCTGGACCTGTGCGTCGACCACCTGGCGGCAGGGGTGCCCGAGGTCGCTCCGGGCAGCGACTGGGCCGACGCCACGCGCATCCGCTTCAGCGCGCTGTACCAGATGCTGGTCGGCCATCCCGGGCTGCTCGCCCTGCGCGGCACCCGTCCCTGGCTCGGACCGAATCTGCTGGCCCGCCTGGTCGAGCCGCAGCTGGCCGACAGCATCGCCGCCGGCCTGACCCCCGAGGAGGCGATCATCACCTACCGGCGCATGTATCTGCTCACCCTCGGCAGTGCCGGCTTCGTCGACCACCGTGACCCCAAGGCGGCCGAAACCGCGACCCGCGCTGCGCTCGCCGCACTCGACCCCGATGAGTTCCCGGTCCTTACGGCGAACCTGAACCGGATCGTGCCCGCCGTGACCGACCACGAGGTCTACTACGGCGCCCTGGCCCAGCTCATCCAGGCCGGCGATCCGGCATCGACGGGTTCGACGCCGCACCGATGAACAGCCCGACCCGCGCCTCCATCGTCTTCGAAAAACAGCAAGGACTCCGATCATGAGCGTCACCTCCGCCACAGCACGCATCTTCAGCAGTGACAACACCGCCGGCACCTCACCGGAGATCATCGAGGCCATGGCCCGGGTGAGCTCCGGCCAGACCCTGCCGTACGGCGCGGACGACACCACGGCCTCGGTCAGGCGCCGGCTCGGCGAGGCGTTCGAGCAGGACGTCGACGTCCTCCTGGTCTCCACGGGGTCCGCCGCGAACGCCCTGAGCCTCGCCTCACTGACCCCGCCCTGGGGGAGCGTGCTGTGTCATCGCGAGAGCCACATCAACAACGACGAGTGCGGTGCGCCCGAGTTCTACACAGCGGGCGCGAAGCTCGTCCCGCTCGGTGGAGAGGACGCCAAGATCGACCCCGCCGAACTGCGCGGCGCCGTACGGCACAAGAAGGGCGACGTGCACAGCGTCGAGCCTTCCGTGGTGAGCGTCACGCAGGCCACGGAGACCGGAGCTGTCTACACGCTCGACGAACTCGGCACCATAGGGTCTATCACCCGGGAGGCTGGACTGCGCCTGCACATGGACGGTGCCCGCTTCGCCGGGGCCGTCGCCGCCCTCGGCTGCTCGCCCGCCGAGCTGACCTGGCGGGCCGGCGTCGACGTGCTGTCCTTCGGGGCCACGAAGAACGGCACGATGACCGCTGACGCGATCGTCGTGTTCGACCGCTCCCTCACCGCCGAACTGACCTTCCGGGCCAAGCGGGCCGGACAACTGGCCTCCAAGATGCGCTTCCACGCCGCCCAGCTCGACGCCTACCTCGCCGACGGCCTGTGGCTGCGCAACGCGGCCCACGCCAACGCCATGGCAGCTCGCCTCCAGGACGGCCTGAAGGCGATACCCGGTGTCGGACTGCTCGGCATCACCGACGCCAACATCCTCTTCTGTCGCCTGCCTCAGCAGGTGACCGAGGGTCTCCTGGCCGAGGGCTACACGTTTTACCACGACCGCTGGGAACCCGGCGTCGTCCGCTTCGTGACCTCCTTCGCGACCACGGAGCAGGACGTCGACGGTCTGCTCGGCGCGGTCGGCCGCTACGCCGCCTGACCGACTCGCCCGCCGTCGGGGATGCCGGCGGCGGACGCGCATCCCGCTCGCAGGGTTACGAGTTGTCGCTGTCGCGACGCCACACCCGACCCAGACGCCGACGCCGTCGGCGAGCTGACGGGGCATCACGTCGACACCGGCCTGCACGACGTCCTCGTCAACGGAGGTGCGGACGAGTGGTGGTCGCAGCCGGACGAGGACGGCGCCGGGGCGCCCCTGGGGCGATCGAAGCGGTCGACCGGCGCGTCCCGGTGATCGTCGGCTGTACAGGGTTCACCGCCCGCCAGGTCATCGAACTGGCGCAGCAGGCGGGTGCCGATGGCGTACTCGTCAACCCGGCGCCCTACGCCCACCGTACCCAGGCCGAGATCCTCAACCAGTCGAGGCTCATCGACGCCGAGGCCGAGACGCCCACGGTCGACTGCCGCTGGCCCCGGGGCACTACGGTCGAGACCGAGTCGACACCGCCGCACAGATCGCTGGGCTGGAGCGATCATCGCCCCAGTGCCGCACACACGACAGCGACCGCGTGTACGACTGCACGAGCACGTCGGTGGCAAGGTCCGCGTCCGCGCGGACTGATCGACCGCCGCGGCCTGGCGCTGCGGGTTCGCTCGGTGCCGGTGGTTACATCGACGCCGGCGGCATCGGGGCGCTGCGACCGGCGATCGCCGGGCCGGACAACCACGCCACCGAGGAGCCGGCGTACCTCTCCCGTTGCTTACCTTCCACCGAGCTGCACGAGGCGACGTGCCAGCAGTGGATGAGGCCGCCAAGATCCTCCGGCCCACCCGCAACGAGCCGTCCGTCGCCGAGCGCACCCACCGCCTGTTTCCTCCTTGAGGACTACGTGCTCGCGTGGCCGACCGGCGAGTACGTGACCGAGGGATCACCGGTCACGTCGACGTGTCACTGGAACTCTCGTATCCCGTGGCGGTCGCTGTCCACGGTCGTCAGTCGACCGAGACGACCGCACCGGGCGCCACCTGAGAAGGATGTCCTTCCCGCGCCGGTGTGTCTTCCAGTGCCGCCGTGCCTTGTGCGCTGACGCGGGAGTCCGATCGCTTCCCCGCTCCCAGGAACGTGGCGGCGACGGAAGCGCACGCGACCGCCGCGATGCCGAGCCACTGCGGCCAGGCGAGCCGCTGGCCGAGGATGAGGAGCCCGAAGAGGGCGCCCGCGGCCGGCTCCAGGCTGGTCAGGACGCTGAACACATGCGGCGGAATTCGCCGCAGGGCCTCCAGGTTGAGCGAATACGGCAGGACGCTGGACGCCACCGCCACCACCGCGGCCACCCACAGCACCTGTGGATCCAGCAGTGCGCTTCCCGCATGGGCGATGCCGTACGGCGCACTCAGGAGGGCCGCCCAGACGATGGCCAGGGCGAGTCCCTGACCCCCGCTCAGGCTGCGCGCCATGCGGGACGAGACGATGATGTAGCCGGCCCAGCAACAGGCCGCCACCGCTGCCAGGGTGAGGCCGCGTACGTCCAGGGGGACGCCGCCCCCACCGAGCAGCACGACACCGCCCGCCGCCATGCACGCGGGCAGCACGTCGACCGCGCGCCGCGAGCCCGCGAGGGCGATGGCGAAGGGGCCGAGGAACTCGATGGTGGCGACGGCGCCCAGGGGGACGTACTTCACCGCCTGGTAGAAGGCCAGATGGTGCCCGGCCAGCAGGGCCCCGGCGGCGATCACCGTCCACCTCGCACCCTTGACGGAGGACAGGTCCCGCCGCCGCGGGCGCCAGATCAGGCAGAGCAGCGCGCCCGCGATCAGCAACCGCAGGAACACCACGCCCGCGGCACCCACCTGCGGATATACCCGGGGCGCGAAGGCCGCGCCGAACTGGATTCCGCACACGCCCCCGAGCACGAGCCCGGGGGCGGGTATCTTTCCCATGACCGCGGCGGAGCGCCGGGCCGCACTGCTCTCCTGCATGGCTGTGATCCGAGATCCGTCGACTTGGCCAGAGGGCGATGTGTCGTGGCGGCTGTGGGCCGCGCGCGGCTCAGTCGCTCACCCGCAGCAGCAACTTGCCCGTCGAGGTCCGCCCGCCCATCAGCCGGTGCGCCTCGGCCGCCTCCGCCAGCGGGAACTCCGCGGTCACCGGAAGGCTCACCGTGCCGTCGACGACCGTACGGAAGGCGCGCTCGGTCAGCTCCCGCAGGGCCTCGGGCGCCGACTGGGCGAGTGCCAGGATGGAGAAGCCGCCGACCGAGCGGCCCCGCCCGTAGAGCTCGGGCTGCCCGACCTGCCAGGGCTCCGCCCCGCTCGCGTTGCCGAAGGACACCAGGCGCCCGAAAACGGCGAGTGCGTCGAGGCCGCGGCGCAGGGTGTCCCCGCCCACCGGGTCCAGCACCAGGTCGACCCCCTTGCCGCCGGTCGCGCGGCGGACGTCGTCCAGGAAGGTGTCGGTGGTGAACACCTCGTCGTAGCCGTGCTTGAGGGCGTGCCCTGCCTTGGCCGTGGTGGAGGCCACGCCGTACACCGCGCCGGCCCCCGCCGCCCGGGCGAGCTGACCGACCACCGTCCCGATGCCGCCGGCCGCCCCGTGCACCAGCACGGTCTCGCCCGTACGCAGGCGGCCCACCTCGTGGAGCAGGGCGTGGGCGGTCGGCACCACGGTCGGCAGTGTGGCCGCCGTCCGCAGGTCCAGGCCTGCGGGGAGCGCGAAGACTGTGGCGGCCGGCGCGACGACCACCTCCGCGTACGCGCCGCCGTCGACGAGCGCCGCGACGTTCTGCCCCGGGACCAGCCCCTCGACGCCGTCACCGACGGCCCGGATCCGTCCGGAGACCTCCAAGCCCGGCCGGAATGGCAATGAGCCGACCCGGTAGCCCTCGGCGCGTGCCTTGAGGTCCGCGAAGTTCACGCCCACGTACGCGGCGTCGACGGTCACCTGACCCGGCCCCGGCTCGGGAGCGTCAGCCTGCACGATCTCCAGCACCTCGGGGGCGCCGTACTCCCGGAATTCGACTGCACGCATGAGCGGAACGCATCCTTCCACAAAGTGTTCAACGGAAAGCGAACACTAGGACTGTAAGATATCCGTCGAACACTCAGCAAGCGGCCGGGCCGCTCTGTGGCGCGTCTCATCGAGGTGGTGCGCCTCAATGACATCGAAACCGAGTGGAACGGGGACGGGACATGACGAGTCAGGCGTCGGCCGGAAGTCATCGTGCCGCTCCCGTCCATGTGGATCCCTGTGACGTCACCGTCCTCACCGCGCTGTCCGCGGTCGCCGATCCCGTACGCGTCCAGCTCATCCGCGAGCTCGCCGGCTCCGCCGAGTGGACGCGCAGCTGCGGCAGCTTCGACGTGCCGGTGGGCAAGGCCGCGCTGAGTCACCACTTCTCGGTCCTGCGCGGCGCGGGTCTCGTCGAGCAGCGCGACGAGGGTCCCCGGCGGGTCAACCGGCTACGCCGCGAGGAGTTCGACGCCCGTTTTCCGGGGCTGCTCGCCCTGGTTCTGCGCGACGACCACACTGGCTGACGCCGACCGCCTGGCTGGAGCTCGTACGGCAGCCTTTCCGGTGCCGCCGCGCCCCCGTATCGGCGCGCGACTGTGTCTCTGTGCGGCTTCGCCGCGCGGGCGCGACCAGCCACGACGATGCCGCAGACGACCGACGGCACGGCACCGCACAGCCGGCGGAGTGCTTAGCTCGATGCCTCGGGCTGCTGGGTCCTTCCGGTGGACGAGTGGTCGTGCGAGGCGGCGTGCTGGGCCGCGATGTGGCCGTAGACCAGCCCCTGGCCGATTGTCGCACCCGGGCCGGGATAGCTTCGGCCGAACACGTTCGCCGAGGTGTTGCCGATGGCGTAGAGACCCTCGATGGTGGTGCCGTCCGGCCGTTGCACCTGACCGTGTTCATCGGTGCGCAGGCCGCCGCAGGTGCCCAGGTCGGTGAGGACGACCTCCACCGCGTACAGGGTGCCGTGCAGGGGGCGCAGGTTCGGGTTCGGCTTCACCGTCGGGTCGCCGTAGTAGCGGTCGTAGGCACTCTCGCCGCGGCCGAACTCCGAGTCGTGGCCGGACGCCGCGATCTCGTTGTACCGGCGGAAGGTGGCGACGAAGGAGTCCTCGGCGATTCCCGCCGCGCGCGCGAGCGCGGCCGGATCGTCCGCGCTGAAGGCGATTCCCGCGTCGAACCAGGCCTGGGGGAGCTTCTGGCGCGGGTACACGGAGCCCGCCATGAGATAGCGGTTGCGATGGGTCTGGTCGAACACCAGCCACACCCGCCCCAGCGGCTCGCCGGCGCGGTCGCGGTGCTGCCACACTTGCCCGACCGTCATGTAGTCGCTGCACTCGTTGACGAAGCGCTCACCCGTCGAGCCGACCATGAAGGATCCGGGCAGCGAGCGCTCGGCCAGCAGTACCGCGGGAGCCGCAGTGCTGTCGGCCGGACGGAACGCCGGGAACCACCAGGCCTCGTCCATGAGATCGGTGGCGGCGCCCAGTTCGGTCGCCAGTCGGATCGCGTCGCCGGTGTTGCCGGCGGCGCCCCAACTCCAGTCCTCCGTACGGGTCGTCTGGTGTTCGGAGCGCAGTGGCATGTTGTGGTCGAAACCGCCAGCCGCCAGGATCACCCCACGGCGCGCGGCCACCGTCACCCGCCGCCCGTCCTGCTCCAGCACCGCTCCCGTCACCCGGCCGTCCTCCGTGCGGAGGCCGACGAGCGCGGTCCGCGTCCACACAGGTATGCCCGCCTTGAGCAGCCCGGCGTACAGTCCCGCCCCGAGCGCCTGGCCGGTCGCCTTGTACTCGCGCCCGATGAGCATCCCTGAGACGCCGAGGAGGAGCCTCCTGACGATGAGCGGCAGGGCCTTTCCGGGCTTCCGGGTCATCAGGTTCATCCACTTGTAGTCACCCGAGGTCACCGGCATGACGGCCGGGGCGGCCATCACGTTGTTCGGGAGCAGCCGGGCGCGGTCCCGGCCGAGGGAGGCGACGTCGAAGGGGCGGGACTCGCAGCCCCGGCCGATCGCCGACCCGCCGGGCGCCTCGGGGTGGTAATCGGGGTACCCCTTGCCCCAGAAGAAGGTCAGGGGAGTGGTACGGCGGAGCATCTCGACGGTCGCCGGGCCGTGTTCGATGAAGGCCAGCCGCTGCGCCCGCGGTGCGTCGTCACCGGCGAGTGCGTCGAGGTACTCCAACCCCCGCTCGGCGGTGTCGTCGCTCCCTTCTTCCTGCAGGACGGGGTTCGCGGGTACCCAGAACGCCCCGCCCGACAAGGACATCGAGCCGCCGACCCACTGCTGCTTCTCCGCCACCAACACCGTGAGGCCGCGTTCGTGGGCCGACAACGCCGCGGCCATGCCCGTCCCCGATCCGATGACGAGCAGGTCGACCGTCATGTCCTGCGCGTGTGGCCCAGCGGGAGGCTGCTTCGTCTTCATGATGGTTCACTCCCTGGTCTTCTTCGTATTCTGTGACGGTCGAGCCCCCACAACGCGAGCCACTTGAGTGCCGTGTCCATGGCGGGATTCGATGTCGCGGTCAAGGGGTCTGCTCCGAAGGGAATCCCGGTTCCCCGCTCCCGGCATTGCGGGTGGGGGATGCCTGCCGGGTGACGCGCCGTAGGAAGTCCGTCATGTCGCGGCGACAGCGCTTGGCGACATCGGTCTGGGCGAAGCCGTCGAATCCGTGGGGTGCCCCCGCGTAGACGCCCAGATCCACTGAAACGCCCGCTTCCAAGAGGCGCGTCGCGAAGGCCAGGTCTTCCTGGCAGAAGAGATCCGCCCCGCCCACGAAGATCCCGGTGGGCGGCAGACGCGAAAGGTCGTCCGCCAGCGCGGGTGAGGCGTGCGCGGGCACCTCGGCCGCGGTCCCGTCCTTTCCGAGGTAACAGGCCCAGCCGAGCCGGTTCGCGGCGGCCGGCCAGATCGGATCCTCGACCACCGCACCGTGACCGGTGCGGTGGTCGAGCATCGGATAGTGGAGGAGCTGGAACGCGGGGACGGCCGGTCCCCGGTCGCGCAGCCGGAGCGACAGCGCGGCGGCCAGACCGGCACCCGCGCTGCCGCCGCCCACCCCAAGACGCACCGGATCGATACCGAGTTCGGCGGCGTGCCGGCAGGCCCACTCCCATGCGACCGCGCAGTCCTCCAGCGGGGCGGGGTACGGATACTCGGGAGCCAGGCGGTAGTCGACGGAGACCACGACCAGGCCGAGTTCCACGACCCATCGCTCCACCCGGGCGTCGGGAGCCAGCGCCGACCCGAGGATGAAGCCCCCGCCGTGGATCCACACCAACCCTGGCGCCGGAGCAGGACCGCGCGGGCCTTCCCGGCGGTGGACGCGCACGCGTACGCGCCCCTCACCGGGCACATCGGCCTCGATGTCCTGCACCGCCGTACCCGATGCCACGGGGGGCGGCGAAGCCGATCGCGCCGCCGCCGCGATCGCCTCGCGGATCCGGGGGACGTCGAACGGCGTCGCCGCCGCCCAGTCGACTCGACGGGTGGGGAACACCTCGATCAGGCCGGCGAGTTCGGGGTCCACATCCATACGCTCTCCTAGACCCGGCTGCGTTGCGGGGCAGCGGGGGCGGTGCGCGCGACGGCGCGCGCGTCAGCCGCCGTGGCGGCCGATCTGTCCGATCTGTTCAGCGCAGGTCGAATCCCGCGTAGTCCCCTGCGGCGGCCTCACGCATGCTCGCGACATGGCGCCGGACACCGCCGATGTAGGGAATGAACGTCCTGGAGCCGTCGTCGGACACGTGCACCATGTAGTTGTCAATACCGAGCCGCAGCAGGCCCTGCGCCAGCTGAGCGACGTGAGCCGTCCACTCCGCCTCGCCGGCCTCGCTCGGCTCGATACTGGCGTACTTCTTCTCATCGAGGTGGGCGATGCAGTCGGCGATCCAGTCGATCGAGTACTCGTTCTGCAGGAAGAGGTTGCCGAGCACCGAAGGGCTGCCCGGTCCCGTGGGCAGGAACAGGTTGGGAAAGCCCGCGGTCATCATGCCGAGCTGGGTGCGCGGGCCGGAGCGCCACCGGTCCGTGGGGGTGATCCCTTGCTCGTTGCGGATGTTGGCCCCGTCGATGGCCCCGGTGAACGCGTCGAACCCCAGGGCGAAGACGATGAGGTCGACCTCGTGGTGGTGGTCGCGGGTACGGAGGCCGGTCTCGGTGATCTCGATGATCGGGTCGTCCCGCAGGTCGACCAGCGACACGTTGTCCTGGTTGAAGGCGTCGTAGTAGCCGATCTCCAGGCACAGCCGCCGGGTTCCGATGGGATAGGTGGGACACAGGGCCTCGGCCACCGCGCGGTCGCGTACCGCCCCACGGATGCGGTCCCGCACGAAGTCCGCGACGACGTCGTTGACCTGCGGATCCCGCCCCTGGTCGAGGAAGACCGAGTTCATGCCCTGGCCGCCGGCCTCCCACTGGCGTACGAGCATCGCGTCGCGTTCGGCCGTGACGTAGTGGCTCATCGGGTGCTGTGGTTCGGGGATCCGGACCCCACCCGCGGTGTCGGTGAGCAGATGCTCGCGCTCGACCGGGAGCCGGTCGCCGAGTTCCTTCTGGACCATGCCGTCGAGCGGCCGGTTCTGCGCCGGCACCGCGTAGTTGGCCGTGCGCTGGAACACGTACAGGTGCTCGGCCTCCGACGCGAGCGTCGAGATCGTCTGGACCCCCGAGGAGCCCGTGCCGATGACGGCGATGCGCTTGCCCGTCGTCTCGACCTCGTCCTGCGGCCAGTGGCTGGTCATCACCCACTGTCCGCGGAACCTGTCCAGGCCCGGGAAGCCGGGCTTCCGGGCCGCCGAGAGCTGTCCGGTGGTGAGGACGAGGAAGCGGCACGACAACCGGCGGCCGTCGGCCGTGATCAGGTCGTACCGGCGTCGTGCCGGGTCCCAGGTCGCGCCGTTCAGCCAGGTCTCGAAGTGGAAGTGGCGCCGTACGTCGAGCCGGTCGGCCACGGAGTTGAGGTAGCCGAGCAACTCGGGCTGGGAGGCGTAGCGTTCACGCCACTGCCAGGAGCGCCAGACGTCCTCGGAGAACGAGTAGCAGTAGTCCAGGCTGTCCAGGTCGACCCGGGCACCCGGGTAGCGGTTGTGGTACCAGACCCCGCCGACGTCGCTCGCGCCTTCGAGCCCGACAACCGACCATCCCTGACTCGTGAACCGGTGCATGGCGTACACGCCGCCGAGGCCGGCGCCGATGACGGCGATGTCGTAGTCACCCATGCGGTCCCCGTGTCCTGTGTGCTGCCCGCTCAACGCTGCCTCGATCCTTCGGTTCCCACCGGGTCCTTGGCGTCCCGGTCCGCACTCCAGAGAGCCGAGGCGCCGTCGAGGTACTCCGCGCGCAACAAGGGCGTGACCCCCAGGGGGACCAGGTGCCCTCCCAGTTCGCCCTCGAACACCTCCGCGATGACGTCGGCCGACCAGCCCGACTCGCGGCGCAGGATCGGCTCGCGAACGGCGGGATGCGCGATCAGCGAGAGCGCTGTTCCCTCGATGCGTACGATCTGGCCGGTGACCCGGTGCGACTTCTCGGACAGCAGGTACACCGCCACCGGGGCGTTGGCGGAGGCGTCGGGCTTGTTGCCGGTGCCGAGTCCGCTCATGCTCGCGAGCCGGTGGGTGTCGGCGAAGGCCGCCGAGGTGGTCGTCTGGCCGGTGAGCCCCAGTGGGGAGATCGCGTTGACGCGTACTCCGTGCGGGGCCAGCTCCATCGCCCAGCAGTAGGTCATGGAGGCGACCGCCCCCTTGGTCGCGCCGTAGCCGACCATGTAGGGGATGCCCAGGTGCGCGCCCGAGGTGACGTTGACGATGGAGCCCGAGCCCGCCTGCATCATGTGCCGCATGGCGGGCAGCGTGCAGGCTGCCAGTCCGTTGACGTTGACATTCCACATCCGCGCCAGCTGGGCCGAGGTGAGTTCACCGGGCATCGACATCTCGAAGATCCCGGCGTTGTTCACCAGACCGTCCAGGGAACCGAACTCGCTCACGCACCGGTCCACGAGTTGCTCGGCCTGTGTCCAGTCGGTGATGTCCGCGGGTGCGCCCACCGCCGCACCGCCCTGCTCGCGGATCCGCACCGCCACCTCCTCGGCGGCAGGGCCGTCGACGTCGTTGACGACGACCTGCCCTCCTGCCGCGGCGATCGCCTCGGCATACGCCGCGCCGATGCCCCGGCCGGCCCCAGTGACGATCACGGATTTCCCGTCCAAAACGCGCATCAAGTGCTCCTCGGCCCTATGTCACGCCTGCTGCATCCGAGGCCGCTTCGAGCTCGCGCCCATCGGGGGGTGTCCCGCCCCGGAGCCGGCACCCACGGCACGCGGCTCCGCGCTGTATCCGGTCGGCCGCCCCTGTCCGCTGTTTCGGGACGGTGGTCGTCTCCGGTGGATCCTGAAGGTCGTTCACGCGGGTCGGGCGTCCGGGCGAACGACCCACCTGTCCGGACGGCTCTGCGGACGCCTCGAAGGCACGAGGCGTGCGTGGGTGTTCCGGCCGCGACCGAGGCGGGAAGTCGCGCGCGGTCTGCTGTGCCCTGTCCGCCCGCCGGCCGTACCGAGCCAGGTGGGTCGGGCCACGTGAGTCCATGGCGGGTGCGTCGCCCGAGGTGCCCGTTGACCAGGACCCGGCCGGCTGCCGATGGCTCAGGTCGCCGTGCGGACCAGCACGGCACGTGTGCGGCCGGCGTCGGTCGCCGCGAGGACACGGTCGCCCGTAGTGAAGTGCGCTCTGGCCGACCGGGACTGTACGGCGCCCAGTCCCCGGATATAGGTGCTGTCGTCGATGGCCAGCGTCACGTCGGCGCCGTCCTCGTCGTGGATCGTGACACTGGAGTCGTCGATGCTCTCGACCGCACCGACGACCGGCTTCGGCGCCGCCGTGTTGAGCACCCGGATGTCGATCGACAGCCGGATCCGGTCCGAGGTGTTCGCGAGCCCCGAGTGCGGCGTGAACTTGTTGAAGATGAGGATGTCGCCCGGCAGGTAATCGATGCGCCGCCAGGATTCCTCCGCCACCTTCTCGGCCGGGATCGCCTGGCTCTTCCCGTCGTGCAGGACGCCGCTGTGGTGTGCCTCGGCGACGGCCAGGCCCCCGAGATCGGCGGGTATCGGCATGAGGGGGATCCAGCAGATCCTCAGATCGAGTCCGGGGTTGTAGAAGCCGTCCTGGTGGCGGGCGACGAACGGGTCGTCGGGTGTGCTTTCACTCGGCAGGGCGGCCCGGTAGGAGACGATGGGCAGCCACGACGGCGATTCCCCGAGTACCACGCGGAGTGTGCGCTCGGTCCCGGGGTCGTTCGCCAGGGCCCTCCATGCCTCACCGAGGTCCTCGTACTCGATGGCACGGCTGCCCTTGACCGGCTCGCCCGTCCACACGGACTCGCCGTCGACGGACGTGACCAACCCCTGTTCGTGCAGACAGTTCATGTACGCGCGGCGGAGCCTCTCCACCGCGTCGGTGTCGAGGACGCCACGCAGGAACAGGTACCCGTCCGCGTTCCAGCGGCGGTTCAGCTCTTCGTGGTCGTCGAGAACGTCGGCGGAGTCTCGCAGCGTTGCGATCTCCGCAATGGTGCTGCCCAAGGCGCGAATCCCTTCGGGTGGTCTACGAGATGCGAAGCGGTCGGGATCGAGGCCTGCGCCCGGCCGGCGAGCGGGCCCTGGCGGAGTGCGCGGTGGCACTGCCAACCTGACAGTCATTGTACATAATATATTTCTCGGGGTGGGTGCGGTCAAGGCTTCGACGGGCGCCGACTTCGGGCGATCCGTGCTTGCAGGGCGGGCACACCTCCCGTATTGCATGTAATATATATTATAGATTTAGTCTCAGTGTCGAGCGAGAGGAAAGCCATGGAACTCACTGACAAGGTCGCCGTTGTCGTGGGGGGAGCCGGGTACATCGGCTCCGCGTGCTCACGCCGCCTGGCGGAGGCGGGTGCCACCGTCGTCGTCGCGGACCTGGCCGCAGCCAAGATCGACGAGATTGTCGCCGACATCGAGGCAGCGGGAGGGAAGGCCATCGGGCAGGTCGTCGACGTCAGTGAAGAGGCTTCGGTCGTCGAGCTGGTCAAGACGACGCTCGGCGAGTACGGCCGGATAGACAGCCTCGCCAACGTCGCCGCCGCGCTGGACCTCGCGCCGATGGACGGCGACATCACCACCATGGAGGCGGAGTTCTGGGACCGGGTCATGGCGGTGAACCTCCGCGGTCCCATGCTGACGGCGAAGCACTTCCTTCCCACCATGATCGCGCAGGGGTCGGGGACGATCGTGAACTTCACCTCGACCGCGGCGTTCGCCGGAGACCTGGGACTGATCGCCTACTCCTCCTCGAAGGCCGCGCAGATCGGCCTCACCCGGTCCATCGCCACCACCTACGGGCAGCAGGGCGTACGGTGCAACGTCATCGCGCCCAGCGGAGTGTGGTCCCCCGAGCTGCTCTCGATCTGGCCGGACGAGATGAAGGAGAGGTTCCAGGACTGCATGCTGACCCCGCGCCTCGGCGAGGCGGACGATGTCGCCCACCTGGTGGTCTACCTGTCCTCCGGCAAGGCGTCCTACATCACCGGACAGACCTTCTTCGTCGACGGCGGAAGCCTTGTCCACCAGCCCTGGGTCCGCCGCGGAAGCTCGGCGGGCACCGACTTCTTCCACCAGGAGGACTGACACGGCGTGCGGCGAACGGCCTGAACCCATGCCCGCCCGGCATGGGTTCAGGCCGGTCACGTCTGTCCGGACGTGCGCTCTTGGCGAAGTCGTCGATGCGGCCGACCGCGACGTGACGTCAGCTTCGTACTGAGCCGGGCGAAGAGCCTCGGCGAGTGTGATGCGCTGACCGGACACGGCGCAGGCCACCGGGAAACGCGACCGGGCCCCGCCTCGCCGTCCAGCCTCCTCCGGCCTCGACGGCCGGTCCGGCACTGGTGGTCCGAAGCGGGACCCGGTCACTTGCGCCCGACCATCACGGTCCCGGCCTGGCACAGGACCCCTCGGCGCCGGCCGCTACACGTCCCAGACGAGCGGGAGCGACTGCGGCTGGATCATCCCGCCCATGTCACTGACGATCTCGGCGTCCGAGGCGATGCGGAAGGGCGGGAGCATGTCGAACAGGGTGTTGATCGCGACACGCAGTTCACGGCGGGCCAGGTGCATTCCCATGCACAGGTGCCGGCCGTAACCGAAACTGACGTGCCGCGGTTTCCGGTCGAACTGGATGGCGTGCGGATTCGAGAACTCGGCGGGGTCACGACCGGCCAACGAGAACAACAGCAGGACCCGGTCTCCGGCCTTCACCGTCACGCCGCCGACCGTTGTGTCACCGACGCACTGACGCATCACGCTCGTGGCGCCGTAGGCCCGCATCAGCTCCTCGATGGCGTCGTCGATCCTGTCCCGGTTCGCGCGCAGGTAGGCCTGGTCGTCATGGTTCTCGGCGAGGTGGCGAACGAGATGGCCGAGATGGGCCGCGACGGTGTCCAGCCCCCCGATGTACAGCGTGAAACAGATACCGAGCAGCTCGTTGTCGTCGAGCTTGCGGCCGGCGATGTCGGAGCGCAGGATGCGGCCGATGAAGTCGTCACCCGGCGCGTCCCGGCGCGCGTCGATCTCCGACCTCAGATAGTCCACCACGGCCTGGGTGTTGGTCTGCACCTGCTGCAGGGTGGGGGCGTAGATCATCCCGTGTTCCCAGGCGAGGAACTGCTCTGTCCGGTCGAGGGGCAGGCCCATCAACTCGAGGAAGATCCGGACCGGGTACTCGAGGGCGAACTCCTTCATGAACTCGACGTGTCCGCGTGCCCTGAAGGTGGCCACGGACTCGCGCGCGTACTCGTTGACCTTGTCCTCAAGGGCTTCGATCGCGGCCGGCGAGAGAAGGGGGTTGAGGATCTTCCGGTAGTCCAGGTGGCTCGGCGGATCGATCTCCGCGGGGATCATGCGCCACTCGCCACCGGTCAGCATCGAGAACGGGAACTGGTCCTTGCTGCTGAAGTGCTCGGCGTCCATCGCGATCTTGCGGCAGTGGTCGGCCCGCCAGAACACCCATGCGCCACCGCCCAGCGGCACCGAGGGCGCGTAGTAGACCTCGGGGCCGTTCTGGATCTGTGCCAGCACGGCGTGCGGCAGCTCGGTGGTCGTCGAACCGCGGGACACGGGGTGCTCCCGCACCATTTCCGGTGGGATGTGGTCGGGAACGGGCTGCGCGAACGGGTCGGCCTGGGTCATCGTCATCTCCTCTGGAGGTTGTTCAACCGCCGCCGACGGTGGACGCGTTGCCGCGTCCACCGTCGGCGGCCGGGTGCGCGCATCGGCGCTCAGGACGCTCCGCACACGTAGTCGGTCCACTCCTGGATCCGGCCGTCCTTCAGGTAGAAGACGCCGACGAGGGGGAACGGCTGATCGGGCTTGTCCTCCGACTGCACGATGTCGGTCCGGATGTTGACGACGATGGGGCCCTCGGCGAAGGTGTCATGGATCTTGACATCGACCCGGTCCGTCGACTTCAGGTGCTGGAAGATCTGCTCCCTGCAGCCCTCCGGTCCGACCGTCGGCGGCAGGACATGCGCGGTGCGGACCACGCCGTCAGGTGCGATGGAGGAGTACAGGATCTCCTCCGGGTTCCAGAACGACATCACGAAGCTGTTCACCAGCTCGACGTTGGCCTTCTCCTCGGCCGTGAGCTCCGTCTTCCGGTTGTAGGTGAATGCCTGTCCCAAAGCGTTGTCTACCGCCACGGTTTCCCCTTCATCGCGGAATCTGTGAAATTCATGGAGTCCGAGCCTGGCCTGCCCCGTGGGCAGGCCTCGCTACGACCGGACTCACATCACGGCGGACGTCCAGCCGCCGTCGATCGTCAGGACGTCACCGGTGTGGTAGGCGGCGGCATCGCTGGCGAGATAGACGACAGCCCCGGCGATCTCGCCGGGCTGTCCGTAGCGAGGGACGGGCGCCCTCTGGGCCAGCAACTCGGCGAACGGGGCTCCGCCGGTCTCCGTCGCGATGAACCCCGGGTTGATCACGTTCACGCGCACGCCGTACCGGCCGAACTCGACGGCCGTGCTCTTCGCGAGGCCGACGAGGGCGGCCTTGGCGGCTCCGTAGTGGGCGAGCCCCGGCGCCCCGTGCTTCGTCGCCAGACTGCCGGTCAGGATGATCGACCCGCCCGGGTCACCGGCCTCGGCCCGAGCCACCATGTGCCGGGCCGCCGCGGCCACGGTGTTCCACGTTCCGTCCAGGACCGTCCCGAACTGCTGCGCGCGGGCCTCGTCGCCGGTGTCCAGGAAAGCGGCGCTCGGCACGAGATCGCCGGCGTTGGCGAAGGCGATGTCGAGCCGGCCGAGTGTCTCGATCACCTCTTCGGCACCGGCACGGACGGCCTCCGGGTCGGAGATGTCGACGGACGCCGCGTGCACCGTGGCGCCGATCGCACGCAATTCCTCGGCGACCGCCTCGTTGCGCTCCTTGCGCCGGCCCCAGATCGCGACCGAGGCCCCGGCACGCGCCAACGCGGTCGCGGCGGCGCGCCCGATCCCGCTGTTGCCGCCGGTCACCAGGGCGACCTTCCCGGTCAGGTCCAGCGGGTGTCCAAGCTCGGTTGACATAGTGCACCGTCCTTCTCGTCATGGAGACGGGTACGGCCTGCGGTCACGACGCGACGTGAGCCGGCGGCAGGCATTGCGGATGCGGGGTGGGTGGCTCGAATCGGATGCCGCGGCGTATGCGCTGGTGCGTCAGTCCCTGTCGAGTTCAGCCGGAATCTCTTGAATGAGCCTGGTCGCCCGACGGCGGCTGTGAGCGCGGCGGACGAAGCCGAGTGGGGTGTCAGCCCTGCGGCAGCGGACGCTGGCCCTGCAGCTCGATCAGCTGGCCGAACGGGTACAGGCCGCCACCGATCACATCCGTGTGGACAAAGGCCTGGTTCACCTCGCGACCGGTCCGGGGCAGGGGGAGCGGACCCGTCGGTATCACCGTGACCCGCCCCTTCAGCTCCTCCGGCAGCTCGTTGGTGAGCCGGTCGGTCACCTCGGCCAGCTCCTCGAAGGTCTCGTACCGCAGGCCGAAGTGCGTCACGTCACCCGGCCGCCTCCGGATCTGGTCGTAGGCGCGGAGCGCTTCGCCCAGCTCGCCCTCTCCGGCGGCGAGCGCGCTGAGATGACGGTCGAGCTGCGCGTCAGGCTCCCGCAGTTCGCTGAGGTAGAGGACGTTGTTGAGTACGTCGCTGCGGTCGCCCTTGCCCGAGAAGATGCCTGTGATGGTCCACGGCGCGTTGAAGTCCTCGGTGAGGTCTTCCGTGACGCACCCGAGGGCCTCGAAGAACTTGATCGCGAGATCCAGTTCACCAGGCCGGTGCATCAACTCGACGTGGCTGATGAAGAAGTCGTCGAACTTGTCCGAACTCGTCATCGGGGCTGTCCTTTCGGCTGGCCGGACTGGTACGGGTGCGGGGGTCAACCGGCTGGTCGCACGGAGGCGGATCGCCTCCCTCGCTTCGCTGAGGCGTAGGAGCTGTCAGGTTCCGCGGCTCGCCCCACTCAATGTAATATATTATGTTCTAGCGGCCCGTCAATCGTCGCGGCGGAGGAGGGGCAGGCACAGAGGGCTAGGGGCGGAGCGGGTCGCTCCGGCCGGGCGCCGATGCCGCGGGAACCTCCCCACCCGCCGAAGCCGTACCTCGCTCGTCGAACAGGAAGCAGTGGCCTCAGCCGGCCGAGTTGTTCGCGCCCGATGCGGCGATCGGCGCGTCCGGGGACTCCGACCCGACCGCCTTCGTGGACTTGCTGGCCGAACGACTGGCCGGGATCACCTGCGTGCACCAGGGATTCACGCCCCGCTTCGAGCAGGTGAGTGACGTCGAGGTGCACGGGGTCTGGGCGATGCAGGAGGTCCTGTACTGGGATCCCGCCATCCACAGCCACTCGCCGACCGACCTGCCCGGCCAGTTCGGCGTCCGGGGATACGGGCACTATCACGACACCTACCGCAGAACGGCTGACGGTTGGCGGATCAAGAGCCAGAGCCTGCAGCGGCTCGTCGACGAGCCGCTCATCGCCAGTGGCGCGTTCGGCCCCGCGTCGTTGCGGATCGCCGGCGGCGCACCCGAGCCGGGCCGGTGAAGGCCTGATGTGCCCTCGGGCAGGGCCCGTCCGTGATCAGTGGAGGAGGAGAGCAGTGTCCATGAGGTCTGTCCGTCGCCTGTCCCTGCCCGTGCGGAACTGCCTCGGAGGTCGCCGACGACTTTGCTGGTCACCGGCGGCACCGGCTTCCTCGGCTCCTGTCTCACCCGCTACGCGCTCCTCGAACGGGGGGCCTCTTCGCGAGCTCCGTCGCGGTCTACGTCCGGCGTGTGACCGCCTACGACGCCTACTGGGCCACGAGCACGACAGCGTTCTGGTCCACGGCGGCGCGGGGGCAGGCCGTCCGGGACACACCTCCCCGGCTCGGACGGCCCCCCCCGCAGACCTCGCACATGAAGGCGACGTCATGGTGCGGGGAGTCGGCGCGGGGTCTCAGCGGGCGAGCTCGCCGATGACCATGTGCTTGACCTCCTGGAAGGCGCGTATTCCCTCGGTCCCGCGCTCACGCCCGAGCCCGCTCTGCTTGTAGCCGCCGTTGGGCGCGTAGGCGCTGAGCAGGCCGGTGTCGGCGTTGCGTCCCGCTGCGGATCCGGCGGGCCAGGACCGTCGCCGCCGCCGCGTCTGCCGAGTGGACGTGTGCGGAGAGGCCGTAGGGAGTGTCGTTGGCGATCCGTACCGCGTCGTCGAGGTCGCGGTAGCCGATCACCGTGAGCACCGGTCCGAAGCTCTCCTCCTGGGCGGCGGGGTTGCCGTTGTCCGGCACGTCGAGGACGGTCGGTTCCACGTAGTACCCGCGTACCCGCGCTCCAGTCCGGCGGGCCGTCCACCGCCCGTCACCACCCTGCCGCCGTGCCGCAGGACGAGCGCGACGAACTCCTCGCAGCGGGCCCGCTGCCCGTCGCTGATCACCGGCCCGAGCATCGTGCCGGGCGCGGTGGGCGGGCCGACCGGGAGTCCGGCATGGACGGCCGACACAGTGGCCAGCACCTCCTCCTTCCGCTCCTCGGGCACCAGCATGCGGGTTGCCGCGGAGCACGCCTGACCGGAAGTCATCGCGACGACGGCCGCGGCCCCAGGACCGACTCGGTGCCGCGCGTCCGGCAGGTAGATCTGCGCGGACTTCCCGCCGAGTTCCAGCGCGACCTGCTTCACCGTCGGGGCGGCCTGGGCGAGGATCCGGCGGCCGACCGCGGTCGAGCCGGTGAAAGACACCAGGTCGAGGCCCAGGTGGCTGGTGAGCAGTTCGGCGCCGGCCGGCCCGTCCTCGATCACCACGCTGAGGACGCCCGGTGGCAGTCCGGCATCCTCGGCCGCGACGCCGAGGCTCAGCGAGGACAGCGGAGTAAGCGGGCTCGGCCGCAGGACCACCGAGTTGCCGGCGAGCAGCGCCGGGACGACCTTCTGCAGCGCCATCAGCAGCGCCGCGTTGTAGGGAGTGATCGCGGTGATCACGCCGACCGGTTCGTGACGGCGCACGCTCAGCGCCACCCGTCCGCGCACCAGCTCGCCGACCGGTACCCCGGTCGCCTCCTCCTCGGGGAGCGACAGGTACAGGTCGACCGTGGCGCGGGCGAGAGCGAGACCCGCCTCGACCTGGGTGGTCTCGGCGAACGGGACTGGCTGACCCGCCTCGGCGACAAGAGTGGCGACGAGTTCGTCGCGCATGGATTCGAGCCGGTCGAGGAACGCTCGTACGACCTGAGCGCGCTCCCGCGCCGGACGGTCTGTCCAGACACCGTCGTCAAAACTGCGCCGTGCTTCCGTGACGGCCTTTCGCACATCCTGCAGGGGAGCGGCCGAGAGGACGCACACCTCGGTCTCGGACGCGGGATCGGTGACCGGGCAGGGTTTCTCGCCCTCGACCCACCGGCCGGCGATGTGGGAGCACCGTGACGCGATCACATCGGACGTGCGTCTCGTGACCTCCGTTCGTCATGAACGATCCGCAAGTATATATAGTATATTGACTCAGGCGTCGATGTGGCGGGCCGACCGGGGTCGCTTGACTTGGCAGGCAAATAAATATAGTATATATGAACGAGGTGCGAGAGGGCAGGCGCCCCCCGCCCAGGAGTCGGGGAGCGGATCGCCTTGCCGCGGCGCTCCACCGTTTCGTTTCGAGTGATCGTTTTCTCTATACGTGTCTCTAGCGGCCGAACTGATGCGGGACCGGTGACGGTCCTGCCCCGACGGTCGACGGGGGAGAGCGGACTATGTCGAGCTACATGACGGTCTGCGCCAGTCATGCGCCGGGGTTGGACCGGGACGCGGCGGGCGTTCTCGGCCAGGACTTCCGGGCGGCGATGGCGCGAGTGCGTCGATCGGTCGCGGAGTTCGACCCGGAGCTCGTGGTCGTCTTCGGAGGGGACCACAGACGGGCGTTCGCCCACGTCGTGCCGACGTTCGGTGTCGTCCTGCATGGGACGCTGCGGGCGGAGGGCGGTGCGGCCGGCGGGCCGCTGCCCGTTCCGGAGCCGCTGGTGCGACGCCTCGCCGAGAGCATCATCGACCGTGGCTTCGACCTGGCGGTGGCGAGGGGCGTGGCGCTGGACCACGCTTTCGGGCAGCCGCTGCGCCTGCTGCTTCCCGAGGCGGCCACCGTCCCGGTGGTCCCGATCGCGGTGAACTGCGCGAGCCCGCCCTTGCCGGCCCCGGGGCGGGTCCACGAGTTCGGCCGGGTCGTCGGTGAGGTGCTCGAGCCACTGGACCGGCGGATCCTGCTCATCGGCACCGGGGGATTGTCACACGCGCCGCCGAGCCTTCTCGACGAGCGTCACGACAAAACCGAGGAGGAGCGTCGGGCCCAGCTCGAAGCCGGCTTCGAGCTGGCGAGCCGCCTGGTCAAGCCGGGCTGGGACATGGCCTTCCTCAGGGCCATGGAGAAGTGGGACGTGGAGACCCTGCTGGCGATGGCCGAGCACGCGACGCGGGAGGCCGGGGTCGGGGCCAACGAGGTCCGGACCTGGATCGCGGCCGGTGCGGCAGGCGGCACCGACCCGTTCTCCACCGTCGGCTATGAGCCGGTGTCCGAGTGGATCACTGGTATGGGCATCACAGTGCGGGGTGGTTGGTGAAAGGGGTATCGAACCATTCACTCACGACTCTGACATTTAATATGTTATATATAATTCTGGGAGTAGGGAGGAACGCATGGTCGAGCGCCACTTGGGCGACGTCTCGGTCAGGGTCGCCCACGGGGTCGCCGAGCTCACGCTCGCGCCGTCGGGGCCAGGCACCGTTGACCGGGTGACGGCGACCGAACTGACTGCCTTCCTGCGAGGGGCCCAGGCCGAAGGTGTTCGGGCGATCCTGATCACGGGCAGCGGGCGCCATTTCTGCGTGGGTGCCGACATGTCGCAGGAGTCGACGCGCCAGACCGACTCGACGCTCGACTACCGGACGGTGTACGAGCCGTTCGCCGAGCTCTTCGAGGTGCTCTGGGCGATGGAGACCCCCGTAGTGACGGCGGTCAACGGCTCCGTCGGCGGCGTGGGATGGCTGCTGGCCCTGCTGGGCGACATCGTGGTGGCCGACTCCCAAGCACGCTGGACCCATGTCTTCACCCGGGCCGGCATGGTGCCCCACGCGGGCGACCCGTACTTCCTGACCCGGCTCGTGCCCTACCGCCGACTGGCGGAGATCGCCCTGCTCTCGGACTCGATCACCTCCGCGACCCTGGAGAGCTGGAACGTCATCTCGCGGTCGGTACCGACGGAGGAACTGATGCCCACCGCACGCGACTTCGCCGAACGACTCGCCGCCGGCCCGACCCGCTCCCTCGGCCTGGCCAAGCAGCTCTACCGCCGGGCCATGGACTCCTCACTGGCTCACTCCGCCGCCGAGGAGCGCGCCAGCGTGGCCCTGAACTCGACCACCGAGGACCGCGCCGAGGGGCTGGCCAGCCTCCTCGAACGCCGTGCGCCGAAGTTCGTGGGCCGATGAACCGCCGCGTGGCGATCGCAGGAGTCGGGCTCGCCGAGAGCGGATCGGTGCCGCAGTTCTCGGCGTTCCAACTCCTGGCCCGCGCGTCGCGCAGGGCGCTCGTGGAGACCGGACTGAAGCCCGAGGACATCGACGGGTTCGGTTCCACCGGGCTCGGAGTGCTCCCGCCGATCGAGGTGGCCGAGCACCTGGGCCTGCGCCCCACCTGGCTGGAGGCGACCTCGGTGGGCGGCAGCACCTGGGAGGTCATGGCCGCGCACGCCGTGGACGCGATCGCGCAGGGGCATGCCGAGACGGTTCTGCTCGCCTACGGTTCGACGGCGCGGTCCGACGTCAAACTGGGCCGACGCTCAGCCAACATGTCGTTCGGCTCGGCGGGTCCCGCGCAGTTCGACACGCCGGCGGGTGCCAGCCTGGTGTCGAAGTACGCCATGGCCGCCCAGCGCCACATGCACGAGTACGGCACGACGATCGACCAGCTCGCGACCGTGGCGGTCGAGGCCCGACGGTTCGCCGAGCTCAACCCGGCCGCCGAGCGCCGTACCCCGATGTCGCTCGACGACGTGCACGGCGCGCGCATGATCGCCACTCCTTTCACCTCGCCGCACTGCTGCCTGCGCTCCGACGGCGCGGCCGCGGTGATCCTCACCACCGAGGACCGCGCGAGGGACCTGCCGCAGACACCCGTACGGGTGCTCGGCAGCGCCGAACACGCCTCACACTCGACGATGAGCCAGTGGGAGGACTTCACGGTCTCCCCGGCGGCGGTCACCGGGCCCCTGGCCTTCAAACGGGCCGGTGTCACCCCCTCGGACATCGACGTGTGCCAGATCTACGACGCCTTCACCTACGGAGTCGTGGTCACCCTCGAAGACCTCGGGTTCTGCGCGAAGGGCGAGGGCGGCGCATTCGTCACCGAGACCGGGATCGGCCCCGGCGGCGGGCTCCCGGTGAACACCGACGGCGGAGGTCTGTCGGCCTGCCACCCGGGGATGCGAGGCCTGTTCCTGCTCGTCGAGGCTACCCGGCAGCTTCGCGGTGAAGCGGAGGCCCGGCAGGTGCCGGACGCCGCCCTGGCCTGTGTGAGCGGGACCGGAGGCTGGTTCTCCTCCTCCGCCACCGTGATCCTCGCGCGGGACTGACCGCCCAGTTCGTGATTCCAGATGTGAAAGGACGTCAATGTCACACCTGTTGGAGGGAAAGGTCGCCCTCGTCACCGGCGCGGGTCACGGCATCGGGCGGGGACACGCTCTCGAACTCGCGCGCCACGGCGCGCAGGTCGTTGTCAACGACCTGGGCGGTTCCGTCTCCGGTGAGGGGTCGGGCAAGGACGCCGACGACGTCGTAGCACTCATCAAGGAAGCGGGCGGCGAGGCGATCGCCGACTACGGCGACGTCAGCTCGGATGCCGACGTCGAGCTGATGATCGGCCGTGCCGTCGACGCCTTCGGCAAACTCGACGTCGTCGTCAACAACGCGGGTATCGTGCGCGACAAGGTCGTGTGGAAGATGACCCCCGAGGACTTCGACAAGGTCATCGCCGTCCACCTGCGGGGCACCTGGCTGACCTCGCACTACGCGGCCCAGCACTGGCGTGAGCGGGCCAAGGCCGGGGAGCGGCTGAACGCGCGGATCATCAACACGACGTCGGGCGCGGGGCTGGTGGGCAACTTCGGCCAGTCCAACTATGCCGCGGCCAAGGCCGCCGTCGCCGGTCTCACGCTCACCCTGAGCCTCGAACTGAGCCGGACGGGCGTGACCGTTAACTGCATCGGCCCGGCCGCCAACACGCGGATCACAGCTTCCGTGGGCAAGTGGGACGTGCGGATCCGCGAGGCCGACGAGATCGACGGCGACGAGTTCGACCCGATGGACCCGGCCGTCAGCTCCCCGCTCGTGGCCTGGCTCGCCAGCGACGAGGCGGGTTACGTCAACGGACAGGTGCTGCGCGCGATCGGGGACAAGATCCATCTGATGCAGCCGTGGACCGAGGCCGCGTCCGTCTCCAACGGCGGCCAGCGCTGGGACGCCAACGAACTGGGCCGTCTGCTGGGCACCCGGCTGTTCCGGGTCCAGGCCCCGGGGCTGAGCATCGGATGAGCCCCGTGACCGACTCGACCGCGCGCCCGGCCGGACCCAGGTTCGACCTGCCCCAGACCGACGACCACACCGAGAAGTGGTGGCAGGCCCTCAACGAGGGCCGGCTGCTCCTTGAACAGTGCGTCCCGTGCGGGCACCTCTACTTCTATCCGCGGGGCATGTGCCCCCTCTGCTGGAGCGAGGAGGTGGAGTGGGTGCGGGCCAGCGGCCGTGGCCGGGTCTACACCTACTCCGTCGTCCACCTGAACGACCTCCCGCCGTTCCGTGACCGGCTGCCGTACGTGGTGGCGATGGTCGACCTGGAGGAGGGGCCGCGGATCACGGCCAACCTCGACGGCGCCGACCCCGCGGTCGTGGAGATCGGACTCCCGGTCGTCCTGCGCCCTCGCCGGCTGGACGACCGCTACAGCGCCCCCGAGTTCGTCCCGGAGGTGACCGCATGAGCGGCGGCACGACCAGGGACGAGGGGCGATCGGTGCGCTTCAAGGTCGAAGAGGGAGCGGTCCGTCAGTTCCGGCGAGCCGTCCAGTGGCCCACGGGGGAGGACACTGACGCGGCACCCTGGACCTTTCCCATGACCGTGGACCAGTGGTTCGGCCCTGAGGACAAGGCCGTCACCGGGTTCGACCGCGCTCGGCTGCTGCACGGCAGCCAGGAGTTCTTCTACCCAAATGGCCCGCTGGAGCCGGGTATGGAACTCGTCGCGCAGGAACGCCTGGTCGAGCGCTTCGAGAAACGCGGCAGCCGGGGCGGTCTCATGAGGTTCGCGGTGGTGGAGACCACCTTCACCGACGCACGTGACGGAAAGGTGGCGGCCCGTATGCGCAGCACGCTCATCGAGCGCGGAGGAGCACCCTCGTGACGTGGAAACAGGCCGGAGGGGCGCTGCCGACGCGGGTCTTCGGACCGGTCACCTCGGAGATGCTGGTCAAGTACTCCGGTGCGTCGGGGGACTTCAATCCGATCCACTACGACAAGGACTACGCCGTGGCCGCCGGCTACCGGGGCGTCTTCGCGCAGGGCATGTACCAGGCCGCGTTGCTCTCCACCTACGTGGCCGACCTGTTCGGCACCGACGCCGTGCGCCGGTTCTCAGTCAAGTTCCGTGACCAGGTCTGGCTCGGCGCGAGTCTTACCTGTGCGGGGGAGGTCACCGAAGTGACCCCCCGCGAGGACGGCGTGCGGGTCGCGGTGCAGCTGTCGTTGACCTCCGACGAGGGTGCCGTGGTGGTCGTGGGCGACGCCGAACTGGAGGTACCGGCGCGGGTCTGGGATGCCCCGCCGGTAACCGACCAGGCGTTGACGTCGCAGGGAGTGGGCTCATGAGCGAGAGCAGTGTGTGGCAGTCACTGGCCGAGGTCGCCTTCACCCAGCGCTGGGTCGACGTCGACGGCGTGCGCACCCGGGTCGTCGAGGCCGGTCCCGCCGACGGGGTCCCCGTGGTCCTGCTGCACGGCACCGGAGGCCACTGGGAGACCTTCGCGACCGCGCTCGGCCCGCTGAGCGGGCGGTACCGGTGCGTGGCGTTCGACATGGTCGGCAACGGCTTCAGCGACAAGCCCGACCAGCCGTACGAGGTGCCGGTGTACGTCGATCACGTCCTGGGCGTCATGCGTGAACTCGAAGTAGACCGGGCGCACTTCATCGGCATGTCGCTGGGCGCGTGGGTCGCGGCCCGGATCGCCGTGTCGCACCCCGAGCGGATGCGCCGACTGGTGCTCATGTCGCCGGCCGGACTCGTGGCCACCCAGTCCAACATGGCGCGCATCCGGGCCGAGCGCACCAAGGCGGTTCAGAACCCGGAGTGGGACTCGATCAAGGCCATGTTCGAGCACCTCATCGCGCGTAAGGAGCGGCGGCTGCCGGACCTGATCGCCCTGCGGCAGATGATCTACCGCCGGGACGACACCCGCGCCACGATCGACCATCTCCTGGCGCTCCAGGACCCGGAGATCCGCCCCCGCAACCTGCTCGACGTCGGCGAGTGGGAGTCGATCAAGGCTCCGACGCTGGTCGTCGCCTCGGGCGCCGATCACGGCGAGTACCAGACCACCGCCCGCAAAGTGGCCTCCCTGATCCCCGGGGCCGAGGTCCTGGAGATGCCCGAGGTGCGGCATTGGCCGCACTTCGAGGATCCCGCGACGTTCAACCCCGCCGCCCTCGCCTTCCTCGGACGCGACGATGCTGAGTGACGCGGAGATCGAGAAGCTCGCGGCCGACCTCCACCGGGCCCGGGCCGAGGTGCACACGATCCCTCAACCCGCCCTCCAGTACCCGGACATGGACATCGAGGACGCCTACGCGGTGCAGCGCCGGGGCGTCCGCATGGTGCTCGACGGCGGAGGCGGAGTCATCGGCCGCAAGGTCGGTCTGACGGCCATCCCGATGCAGCGCGCCATGGGAATCGAGGAGCCCGACTACGGCGTGCTCTATGACGACATGCGCGTGCCCGACGGCGGGCGGACGAGCGCCGCGGCCTTCAACTACCCGCGGGTCGAGATGGAGTTGGCGTACGTCCTGGAGCGGGACCTGCGGGGTCCGGGCGTGACACCGGAGGATGTGCGCGCCGCCACCGGCTACGTGTGCCCGGCCATCGAGATCCTCGACAGCCGGGTCCGGATGACCGACCCGGCGACCGGCCGACGGCGCTCGATCGTCGACACGGTCGCGGACAACGCGGCCGACGCCGGGCTGGTCCTCGGCCCCGGGCGCGCGGACGCGGGCGAACTGCGTCCCCGCGCGGTGGGTGCGGAGCTGCTGGTGAACGGCGAGATCGTGGACACGGGCCTCGCCACCGCCGTACTGGGCGACCCGGCGCGGGCCGTGGCCTGGCTCGCCGACAAGCTGGCCGTCTACGGAGACCACCTGACCGCCGGGTCCGTCGTGCTGTCGGGCTCCTTCATCAGCTCCGTCCACGTCGTAGCCGGGGACCTCGTCGAGGCGGATTTCGGTGAGCTCGGAGCGGTGTCGTGCCGATTCACGTGAGCGAGTACCCCAGGGGCCACGCGGCCGTCGACGCGGCGGCATGGCGGTCCGCCCTCGCGGCCGGCGAGGTGATGCGCGGTCTGTGGATCGCGTCCGCGTCGGACACCGCCGCCGAGATCCTCGGGGGAGCCGGGGCCGACTGGATCATCATCGACACCGAGCACTCGTTCTGCTCACCGGACCGGCTCCTCGCCCAGCTCCGCGTACTGGAGGCCGCGCCGGTCTTCACCGTCGTGCGCGTCGGAAGCCGTGAACCCCGGGAACTCGGGACGCTGCTGGACCTCGGCGCCAGGGGGCTCATGGTCCCGATGATCGAATCCGCCGAGGACGCACGGCGCATCGTCGCGGCGACGCGGTACCCGCCGGACGGGGCGCGCGGAGTGGGCGGCGGGTTCGCCCGCGCCAGCCGCTGGAACCGGGTGCCCGACTACCTGACGAACGCCGAGTCGACGTTCTCCCTCCTCGCCCAGGTGGAATCCGTCGCGGGACTGGAGAACCTCACGGCGATCACCGCCGTCGACGGCATCGACGCGGTGTTCGTCGGTCCGGCCGACCTGGCGGGTTCCATGGGCCTGCTCGGCCGGCCCCGGGACCCCCGCGTGCGTTCGGCGGTGCTCGGGGCGATCGAGACCGTTCGCGCCGCGGGCAAGACCGCCGGCGTGAACGCGTTCGACCCCGACGACGCCATGGCCTATGCCGAAGCGGGTGCGCAACTGCTGGGCGTCGGCGCCGACGTGACTCTGCTCGCGCAGGGAGCGACCGCGCTTTTGGAGCGGGTGACCGTGCCCGGCCGGGCGTCCGCCGGAACGACCTAGGAGGAGACGATGCTCGAACTCGCGATGACCATCGGCGGCGAACAGCGCCGCGGTGGGTCCACCTTCACCTCGGTCGACCCCTATACGGGCGAGCCGTGGGCGTCCGCCCCGGAGGCCACCGAGGCCGATGTGCGGGACGCCGTCGCGGCCGCGAATGCCGCGTTCACCGGTGGGTGGGGCGCCCTGACGGGGCGCGAACGGCGTGACCTCATCCGTGCACTCGGCCGTGTGTTCGCCGAGCACGTCGACGAGCTCGCCGAGGCGGAGACCAGGGACAACGGCAAACTCCTGCGGGAGATGAAGGGCCAGGTCAAGGCACTTCCCGAGTTCTACGAGTATTACGCCGGCCTGGCCGACAAGATCGACGGCCGGGTGGTCGACACCGGCAAACGGGAGTTCTTCGGGTTCGTCGCGAAGGAGGCCGCGGGCGTCGTCGGGGCCGTGCTTCCCTGGAACTCGCCGCTGCTGCTGCTGACCTTCAAGCTCGCGCCCGCCCTCGCGGCCGGGTGCACGGTGGTCGCCAAGCCCTCCGAGCACGCCCCGAGCGCCGTCCTGCGCCTGGGCTCGCTGCTGGCCGAGGCCGGACTGCCGCCGGGCACCGTCAACACCGTCTCCGGTTCGCGCCGCGAGGTGGGGGAGTGGCTGGTCGGCGATCCACGGCTGGCGCACGTGTCCTTCACCGGGTCCGAGGTGACGGGCGTGGCGGTGGCGCGCTCGGCCGTCAGCAACTTCACACCGGTCACCCTCGAACTCGGCGGCAAGTCGGCCAACATCGTCTTCGAGGACGCCGACCTGGCCGCCGCGGCCAACGGCGTCATCGCGGGCATCTTCGCCGCGGCCGGTCAGACGTGCATCGCGGGCTCACGGGCCCTGGTCCACCAGTCCGTCTACGACGAACTGGTGGAACGCGTCGTCGCCCGGGCCCGCACGATCAAGCTCGGCAACCCGCTGGACGGCGCGACCGAGATGGGCCCCATCTGCTTCCGCGGCCAGTGGGAGAAGGTGCAGCACTACGTCCGGCTGGCCCAGAAGGAGGGCGGCGAGATCGTGACGGGCGGCTCCGACGGCGGCCGGGGCGGGCTGTTCTTCGAGCCCACGGTGGTCACCGGGTTGCCGAACTCCAGTGCCGTGGCCCAGGAGGAGATCTTCGGACCGGTGTTGACGGTGATCCCGTTCTCCGACACCGACGAGGCCGTGGAGATCGCCAACGATACCCAGTACGGCCTCGCCGCGGGCATCTGGACCCGTGATGTCAACCGCGCGCTGGGCGTCAGCCGACGCCTGCGGGCGGGAACGGTGTGGGTGAACTCCTACCGCACCCTCAACTACTCGATGCCGTTCGGCGGACGTGGGCACAGCGGCATCGGCAGGGAGAACGGCCTTGAGGGGCTCTCGGACTTCCTTGTCGACAAGGCCGTGTGGATCGAGACCGCCGGCGCCACCCGCGATCCGTTCGTGCTGGGGTGAGGGGAGTGGACATGACCGAATTCTTCGACGTGGTGATCGTCGGTGCCGGGCCGGCGGGCCTGGTGCTCGCCAACCTGCTCGGTGCCGCCGACCTCCACGTGGCGCTCGTCGAGCAGAACGCCGAGGTCATCGAGGAACCGCGAGCCGTCGGCATCGACGACGAGGCGCTGCGAAGCCTCCAGACGTTCGGCATGGCGGAGCCGGTGCTCCAGGACGCCGTACGCAACGCCCCGATCCGCTATTACGACTCGCGCGGCCGGGTCCTCGCCCATGTCGCCCCGACCCAGGCTCCCCAGGGCTGGCCACGGCGCAACCTCTTCTTCCAGCCCGACCTCGAACGCAAGCTGCGGGCCAGCCTGGAGCGCTGGGACAGCGTCACCTTCCTGTCGGGCCATGAGGTGGTCCAGCTCGATCCGGGCGAGAAGTCGGTGCGGCTGGTCACCCGTCACGCGGACGGCGAGCGCGTCCTCACAGGCGGGTACGCCGTGGGCGCCGACGGCGGGCGCAGCTTCCTGCGGCGCATCCTCGACATCCCGATGCTCGGCGACACAGCCCCGATGACCTGGCTGGTCGTCGACGTGGCCGACGACACCTGGGACGCGCCGTACTCGGCGGTGTTCACCTCCCCGAAGCGGCCGTCGATGACCATCCCGCTGCCCTTCGGCCACCGCCGGTTCGAGTTCAAGATCCTCGACGGCGAGGATCCGGCCGAGATGACCGAGCCGTCGAGGGTGGCCGAGCTCATCGCGCCGTTCTATCCGGCAGGAGAGCTGCCGCGGCCGATCCGCCGACGCGTCTACTGGCACCACTCCCGCACGGCTGCACGGTTCCGTGAGGGCCGCGTGTTCCTCGCCGGCGACGCCGCGCACCTTCAGCCGCCGTTCTTCGGCCAGGGCATGAATTCCGGCATCCGGGACGTCACCAACCTGGCCTGGAAACTGGCCATGGTCGTGCGCGGCCATGCTGCCGACTCCCTCCTGGACACCTATGACCAGGAGCGCCGCGAGGTGGCGAAGACGATGGTCGAGTTCGCGACCGGGATCGGCCGCCTCTACCAGCCGCGCAGCCGCGTCACCGAGGTGCTGCGCAACACGGCGTTCCGGGGCGCGCAACGCATCCCCGGAGCCCGTGACTACATCCTGCAGATGAAGTACAAACCGATCCCCCACTATCAGGAGGGCTTCGTACGCGCAGCGCGGCAGGGGAAGAACTCCCTGGTGGGCAAGGCGTTCCCGCAGCCCCGCGTGCAGACCACCGACGGTCGCAGCGAACTCCTCGACGAGGTCCTCGGACACCGGCTCGCGCTGCTGTCACTCGTCCCAGGTGCCCATGCGAGGCTCTCTCCGGCGAAGGCCCGGGCCTGGGCCGAGCTCGGGGCGGCGGTGGTCGAGGTCCACGCCCCTCCCTCCTACCGCCGTCAGGGGCAGGAGGACCCGCGTGAGCGCCCTGCCGGCCCGGACACCGAGACCCTCGCGGTCTTCGACTCCCACGGCGGCCTGCGGGATCTCCTGCTGGCCCGGCCCCAGGACCAGGTCTATGTCGTCAGACCTGACCGTTACGTGGCTGCGACCGGCTCCCTGGACGACGTCGACAAACTGGTGACCGAGGTGTTGAAGCTCTTCGAGTAGGAAACCGGGAGAGCCCACTCTTCAGCAAGATCACCTACGTACAATCTCCGCATGGAAAATCAACTATAGTATCTAGAATGTTTGTTCTGGTGGAAGTGCCATCACGCGAGGACGCTGAAGGGTGACAGAGGTGTCGGTAGGGGACAGGCCGCAATTGGCCGACGTGGCCGCTGCGTATGTACGTGAAAGGATCACGTCCGGGGTGCTGGTCGCGGGCGACGCGGTGCGCCCCGAGACGATTGCGCAGGAGCTGCAGATCTCCACGACGCCCGCTCGTGAGGCGTTGCAGTCGTTGCGATCGGAAGGCTTCCTGGAGCTGGCGCCGCGCCGCGGTTTCCGAGTCACCAAGGTGACCGGCGACGACATCCGCGACCTCTTCTTCATCAACGCGATGGCCGCGGGCGAGCTGGCGGCCCGTGCCACGATCAAGGGCTCGGAGTCGCTGGTGGAGCGGCTGCAGTCCATCCAGAAGCAACTGCACCAGGCGGCTGAGCGGCACGACGCCGCCGAGCTCGAGCTGCTCAACCACCGTTTTCACCGCGAGATCAACCTCGCTGCCGACTCGTCCAAACTCGCGGACGTGATCCAGCTGGTGTCCCGCTGGGTGCCTCCTCACTTCTACACCTCGATCGAGGGGTGGAGCGCCACCACCATCCACGACCATCAGCAGTTGATCGACGCGGTCGCGCGCAAGGACGGTGAGAGTGCCCGCCGGCTCATGCAGGAGCACATGCGGCGCTCCGGTGAGCAACTGGCGGAGTACGTCGACGAGCGGCAGCGCGCGGCCGACTGAGCGTTCCGGCCGCCGCGGCCGGGCACCTGCTCATCCGGGCTGTGACACCAGACGGATCGCCGCGGCCCGGTCGGGCTTGCTGTTGGCGGTGAGGGGCAGCGCGTCGACCGCCTGGATGTGCTTGGGCAGCTTGTACCTCGCGATCCTGGTCCTCGCGAAACTCAGCAGCTCCTCGGTGACGAGGGCGGCTCCGGGTTCGGGGACGACCAGTGCCTCGACGCGAGCGCCCCAGTCGTCGTCGGGCACGCCGAACACCAGCGCGTCACGAACCGACGCGTGCTGGTGGAGGACCTGCTCGACCTCGCTCGGGAAGACGTTCTCACCACCGGTGACGATCATCTCGCTGTCCCGCCCGTCCAGGTGGAACCAGCCCTCGCCGTCGGTCCGCCCCATGTCCCCGACCCGCACTCCCTCAGGCTGGAAGGCCGCCTCCGTTGCCTGGGGCAGGCCCCAGTAGCCGTTGGCCTGCCCCAGGGAGCGGACGCTGAAGTAGCCGGTGGTACCGGGCGGGCATGGGTTGCCCAGGTCGTCGACCACGCGGACCTGCTGCCCCGGCCAGCACCGCCCGACCCCCTGCTGCCGGCCGGCGAGCAGGTCCTCGTGGCGGATGGAGGTGACCGGACCGCCGTACTCAGTGGCTCCGTAGAGGGAGTGGATTCGCGCGTTCGGGTAGTCGCGGACCAGGGATTCCACGAACTCGGTCGAGGACGGGGCGGATCCGTAGAGGATCTGCGTGATCCGCTCGCGCGGCACCCTCTCGAAGTCCGGATGCCTTCGCAGCCGGGCCATCAGCGTCGGTGCGCCGCCGAGCCGGGTCGCGCCGCGCGCGATGGCGTCGAGTGCCCGGCCCGCGTCGAAGCCGGGCAGGATCTCCGTGTGCCCGCCGGTGAAGAGCGAGTACAGGAGCTGTGCCGGGAACATGATGTGGAAGAACGGCGCGAAGTAGAGGTCGCGGTCTTCGGGCAGCCGGGGGAGATTCGCCGCGGACGCCGCGACGCCGCGCCAGAGTGCGGCGTGGTCGAACCACACGCCCTTGGGGCCGCCCGTGGTGCCGCCGGTCGGCAGGATCAGCGCGGGCGCGTCGGCGCCCACCGGGGGGAGGGGACCGGTGAGTCCTCTCCCGTCGAGCGGCGCCATACGGGCCCGCGGCGAAGCCTGCTCCGCGGTCGTGTCCATCAGCAGCCGGTCCAGCCGCACCTCTGCGGCCCAACCGGCATGCGCGGTGTCGTGCACGATCAGGTCCGCGCTGAGCGGTCGCAGGAAGGCGGCGGTCTCGGGAGGGGCCAGGCGGGTGTTCATCAGCACGGGGGTCAGGCCCGCGGCCATCGCGCCGAGTACCGCGGTGACGTAAGGGATCGACGGCTCCAACGCCAGGCCGACGCGTGCGCCGGGGGGCAGATCGAGGGCCCGGAAGGCCCGGGCGGTCGACTCGATCTGCCCGGCCAGCTCGGCGTGGCTCACTTCGCCGACCGGATCGGTCAGGGCCGGGGAGGTGGGGTTGCTCTCGGCTACTCGTCGTAGGTGTTCCGGAATCGTCGGATGTGACACGCTGCCGTTCCTCACTCACGAAACCGATGCATGCATTATATATAATCAGTGGGTGGAGGCAATGGGCCGTCGCTGTGATGGACGGCGGGCCCCGCGCCTCACACCTCCGAGCGGAGCTTCTCGACGATCTCCGCGGCCGTCGTGATCTCCGCGATCCGCCACAGACCGAGCCAGCTGTCGGGGTGGACCGGCCTGACGAGCGCCTCGTGTACGGAGCGGTCCGGGTCGGAGCAGGCGTCGTCCACGACTACCACCCGGTAGCCGAGGTCGTATCCCGCCCGCGCGGTCGACAGGACGACTCCGCTGGTCGCGATGCCGGTCAATACCAGGGTGTCCCGGCCCTCGGCGCGTAGGTGGACTTCGAGGCCCGTCGTGGAGAACGCCCCGATCCGGGCCTTGGCCAACACGAGTTCACCGTCCTGAGGCGCGACGGCGGGATGTGGTCTTCCGGCGGGCCAGGTCGCGTCCAGGGATGTGAAGCCGCCCGGCAGAACGTGGACGATCTTCGCGGCCTCGGTTCGGGCGGCCTCGATGACCGTGGCCGCGTTGCCGACCGCGGCGGGGCCGTCGGTCGCGTAGTGCTCCACGATCATCTCCGTGAGATCCAGCGCCAGGACGGCCGTCCTGGCGGGCGTCAGCGGTTGCGGCGGGTGCGGGGTGACCATGGGGGGTCTCTCCTTCTCGGTTTCGGTCAGTACGGCGACTTCCCGGGGGCGCCCGGTGTAGCGCCCCCGGGATCAGCCATGGCGGGTCAACAGCAGCGACTGGGCGACGTTGCCGCCGCCGCCCGCGACCAACGCGACGTTCGCGTCCGCGACCTGGCGGCCGCCCGCCTCGCGCCGCAGCTGGACGCAGGCCTCATGGAGCAGACCCCAGCCGAGATACCTGCCCTCGGACAGCTGCCCGCCCGCGGTGTTCATCGGCAGGTCGCCGTCGATCGCGATGCGCTGCCCGCCCTCCACGAAGGCTCCGGACTCCCCCGGTTCGCAGAAACCCAGGGCCTCCAGCCAGAGGAGGGGGAAGATGGAGAACCCGTCGTAGAGCTGGACCAGGTCGACGTTCTGTGGGCGCAGGTCGGTCTCGTGCCACAGCCGGGCGGCCGTGTCGTGGGCGGCCATCGTCGTCATGTCGTCGCGGAAGACCCACGATCCGGTGCCGTGCCGGCTCGCCGCGACGGCGTCGACCCGCACCGGGTGCGGGGCGTCCGGCGCGTAGTCCGCGTGCGAAAGCACGAAGGCGTGCGCGCCGTCCGCGGGGACGTCGCAGTCGAACAGCCGCAGCGGCGTGGAGATGACGCGCGCCGCCAGGTAGTCGTCGAGCGACATCGGATCGCGGTAGATCGCGTCGGGATTGAGCGCCGCGTGCCTACGCATCTGCACCGCGATCGCGCCCAGCTGCTGCTCGGTCGTCCCGTAGACGTGGAAGTGCCGTTGCGCCTGCAGCGCGGCCCAGTTGGCCGCCGACGCGGCGCCGTAAGGCGCCAGCCACTGGGTCCAGCTGCCCGACCGTTCCCGGTCGCCGCCCACGCTGGCGGCTCGTCGCCGTCGGCCCTGGTACGTCGCCTCGGTCACGGTCCGGTACACGAGGACGTGGCGGGCGAGACCGGTGGCCACCGCCATGCAGCCGTCGATGAAGGACCCGAGGACGTTGAACCCCTCGCTGGCGCCCGTCGCGTACCACTCGAGGTTCAACGACAGCGCGTCCTGCACCGCGTTGACGCCCGGATTGCCGAACCCGGTCATCGCGCCGGTGAGTTCGCCCGGCCAGGTGACCAGGCCGTCGATGTCGCCGGGGGTGAGCCCGGCGTCGGCGACCGCGTCGAGACATGCGTCGATCGTCAGATCCAGCGACTCGCGGTTGAGCCGCCGCCCCACGTCCGAGCGGGCGAAACCCGAGATCACCACGGAGCGTGCGAACCGCTCGCCCGTCACGACCCGCCGCCACGACGGGCGGACGCCGTACGGCGCGGCAGCACTGCTTGCACGTTCATGGCTTCTCCCTCATGACCGGCAAGCGGGCGGAAAACCGGTACATGGACATCGGCCTGCTCGACGAACTCCACGGCAACCGGCATCCCGACGTGCACCGAGGCGACGTCGCAGCCGACGATGTTCGTGAGGACGCGCAGGCCTTCCTGCTCCTCCAGCTCGATCAGGGCGACGATGTACGGGGGCGGGAAGTCCGGCAGCCACGCCTGGTGGTTGACGGTGAACGCGTAGACGATGCCGCGGCCGGAGACCGGCTCGGCGCCGACGTCGCGGCCGTAGCAGCTGCCGCAGACGGGCGCGGGCGGATGGATGTAGTGGGCGCATGTCCCGCACCGATGAATGTGCAGTCGTCCGTCGGCCCCGCCGCACCAGTAGGAGCGGTTGAGGTCGTCCAGCAGCGGCAGGGGCCGGACCGGACGTGACGGGGCCGGATCGTCCGCTGCGGTGTCGGCGGTTGCTGTCGTCGGACCGGGAGGGGCTCCACCATCTGTCACGTCCTGATCAACTCCCTGGTCGTCCGTCGGTGCTTTGCCGATTCCGATGACCCGGCTTGGCCGCCGATGCGCGGCGGAACTCGGCGAGAGGACCGGACGGGGTGTCTGAGGCCGGCATGGACGTCGCGTGCATGCCGGTTTCGCGTGCTCCGGGACTGGCGCAGAGCGGCTGGTAACGGATCTCAACACGACGAGCCGGGTGCGTCAAGGTCGTGGCCGGGGTCCCGCCCCGGGGCTTCCGGTCAGCGCCGGCCGGCGCTGACCGGATCCGGAGATGTCGCATCGCTGCAGGTCAGAAGCGTGGCACGGGCTATGGGTGCCGTCAGCGGCCGGGACGGAGGAAGCGACGCACCATGGTTGACGCTCCGGCCGCACAGAATCTAGTATATAAAATATCTTCATTCCGCACCTGGGGTGTTCGGGTGTGCCCTTCGGTGCGGTGGCCGGGACGGGCCGTCGGCAGATCACTTCCGCGGACGAATTCCGGGCCGACGAAGGGACTCTTCCGGGCCCCGGCGACCGACGGGACCACCTGCATCCGGGGACGGGGCAGCGTGTGGCGGCGCGCCGTCCTCGTCCGGCCGACGGCCTGACCGTGCACGGATACCTGAAGCAGACAGGGAGCAGGTGCGAGCATGACGACAGCTGAACAGGCCGGGCCGGACGGTTCCGGCGAGGCCGCCGGACCGCGCGAGGTGGTGTTCCGGCGGGTGCAGTCCGGCGGACGCCGAGGGCCGAACGACGAGGTGCTGCGCGAGGCACCCGGTGGACAGGTCTGGAGCGACCAGTGGGTCATCGGCGCAAAGGACGCCGAATTCCAGACGATCGTGCCCGACATCCGCATGCCGGCCAACCAGTACTGGCCGCAGCACTGGCACGACGAGGCGATCGCCGTCGTGGTGCTCGACGGCGAGGTCATGCTCGGTGACCGGTGGATGAAGCGCGGCGACGTCGTGATCTCGCCGGAGAACGTCGAGTACGGCCCGCTGGTGATGGGGCCGTCCGGCTGCCAGTTGCTGGAGGTGTTCTCCAGGGCCCGGGCCGGCGGGGGGTACGCGGAGGAGTTCCGCGACCACCCGACCCTCGCGACCCGGGAGTCCATCATCTTCGCGATGGCACCCGACATGTTCGAGGCGTCGTGCGGTGACTACGTCAGGACGGGCTCGCCCTTCTCCTCCCGGCCGCCGGGCTCGGAGCAGAACGCGGGCAAGGCCGTGCTCCCCAACGACACCGTCAAGGGGCTCGAGTCCGGGGAACTGTCCGGCGGCGGCGCGGTGTGGAACGTCGGTGAGGTGGACGACCCGCTGCGCGGCGTCATGCTGGACACCGGCTACGCGGCCGGGCAGGTCGTGCCCCCGCACCGGCACCGGGACGCCCGCTGGGTGCTGGTGATGGAGGGGACGATGCAGGTCGGCGACCGGGAGGTGACCCGGGACGACATCCTGCTGATCGAGGCGGGCGTGCAGGTCCCGGCCTTCGTCCCGGGCCCGGACGGTGTGCAGCTGCTCGAATACGTGCGTACGGCCGCCGGCATGCCGATGGTCGTCGACGAGGGGCTGGCCGCCGCGCCGGAGTACGAGAGCACGTTGAAGACCCTGCGGCACATCGAGTTCGAGCCCGGACGCCCGTCGCCGCAGTCGTGACCGACCGCGGGTGGAAGCCGACCGGCGTTCCCCGGCGTCCGGCGCGGCCGGACGCCGGGGGTCCCGGGGCCGTCCATGTACGGGCGGGTCCCGGACGCCGGCCCTCACGCGGGCCGTCCTCGACCAGCTGCCGCATCGCTGACAGGGAAGAAAAGGGATGACACAGATCCTCGACGGAGCGCGGGTACTCGACCTCACCCAGGGCATGGCCGGCCCACTGGCCACGATGATCCTGGCGGACTACGGGGCCGAGGTCGTCCGTATCGAGCCCGCGGGCGGTGACCCGTGGTGGGAGCACCCGGCCTACCTCGTGTGGAACCGCGGCAAGAAGAGCATCGACCTCGACCTCACCTCGCCCGGGGCGGGCGAGCACATCACCAACCTGCTCGCGGGCGCCGACGTGGTCATCGAGGGCCTCGGCCCCGGCCGGGCCGACGCATGGGGCATCGGCTACGACGACGCCCGCCGGGTGAACCCCGCGCTGGTCTACCTGTCGGTGTCGGCGTTCGGCGAGCGGGGACCGTACCACCAGTACGGTGCCTACGACGGCATCGTCAACGCCAAGTCGGGCCGGATGCGCGACCAGGTCGGCTGGGTGCCCGGCAGGCCCAACTTCCGTGCGATCAACGACACTTCGTACCACACCGCGATGTTCATCGTGCAGGGCACCCTGGCCGCGCTGCGCGTCGTCCAGATGACCGGTCGCGGCCAGCGGGTCAGCACGAGCCTGCTCGCGGGTGTGACGGCGCCGAACAACCCCTGGCGCCGGCTGGAGGGCGAGACGCTCCCGCCCGACCGGTATGCGAGTGAGGTCTCCCCCGACGCTGTGCTCCGCGGTGAGCTGGTGCTGGACCGCAAGGAGACCGACCCCTACCGGGCGATCCCGTCCCAGCTCTGCACCGAGTGCAAGGACGGGCACTGGATCATGCACTCGCACATCCAGCAGGACCTCTTCCGGAAGTGGATCGAGACGATCGGCTTCGGGTGGATCTTCGACGACCCCCGCTACTCGGGAGCGCCGACCTCCTACGAGGACGACCAGTACCGCATCGACCTCAACCTGATGATCATGGCGCGGATGAAGGAGAAGACGTCCGCGGAGTGGCGAGAGATCTACCGGCGCAACCCCGACGTGGCCGGCGAGGTCATGCAGACCACGCAGGAAGCGATCCACCACGAGCAGTTCCGCCACTCCGGCATGCTCGTCGAGGTCGAGGACCCGCGCGTCGGCACCATCGCCCAGCTCGGCCCGATCGCACTGCTGCGGGACACACCCGCCGTCATCGACCGCCCCGCACCCGTCCCGGGCGAGCACACCGCCGAGATCCTCGGAAACCCCCGCGTGCCCGACCGCCCGGCGCCGACCGGCGGGGACCCCAAGCGTCCGCTGGACGGGATCGTGGTACTGGAACTGGCCTCCTGGCTGGCCGCGCCCTGGTCCACCGCGCTGCTCGCCGACCTCGGCGCCCGCGTGATCAAGGTGGAGCCGCGGTCGGGTGACCCGTATCGGCTGCTCGCCACGAACGAGGGCATGATCCGCTGCAACCAGGGCAAGGAAAGCGTCTGCGTCGACCTCAAGTCGGAGGCCGGCCGGGAGATCCTCGGCCAACTGGTCGCGCAGGCCGACGTCGTCATGCACAACTTCCGCCCGGGGGTCCCGGAGCGGCTGGGCATCGACTACGACAGCTTGTGCAAGGTCAAGCCCGATCTGGTCTACGTGCACGCGAGCGCGTACGGCTCCACCGGACCGGACTCCCGACGCGCGGCCTTCAACCCCACCATCGGCGCCTTCTCCGGCAACTCGGTCTTCCAGTCCGGCGAGGGAAACAGCCCCATCGGCGACCAGTCGCCGGACCCGATCTCGGGCAGCGGTGTGGCGACCGGCATCATGCTCGGCCTCGCCGGGAAGTTCCGCACCGGCAAGGGGCAGTGCGTCGACACGACCATGATGGGCTCGGTCGTCTACTGCAACTCCGACGACGCCATGGACTACCCGGGCAAGCCGCCCCGCCGTAACCCCGACGGGCAGCAGCTGGGCCTGGAGGCGACCTACCGGCTCTACGAGACCGGCGACGGCTGGGTGTTCCTCGCGGCGATGTGGGACGCGGAGTTCGCCGCCCTGTGCGAGGCACTCGGCCGGAGCGACCTGCCCGGCGACGTGCGATTCAGCAGCAGCGCGCGCCGGTACGAGCACCGGGGCGAGCTCGGAGAGGTACTCGAAGGCGTGTTCAAGACACGGACCGCCGCCGACTGGGAGCAGTTCCTCACCGGCCGCGGCACAGCCTGCGTGCGCGCCGACGGCCCCGGGCACAAGCGTTTCCTCCACGAGGACCCGCACACCACCGAGATCGGGTTCATGGTGCCGGCGAAGACCGGCGCCGGAACCGAGGGGACCGCCTACTTCCGGCACGCCCCGGTCCTGGAGTTCAGCGAGACACCCTGCGTGGAGGGCAACGCCTACGCGCCGCTCGGGTCGCACACCCGCGAGATCCTGCGCGAACTCGGCTACGACGAGGAGGGCATCGAGGAACTCGGCCGCGACGGCGTCGTGAAATGGCAGTGAGCGCTTCGGGCGCAGCCGCGTTCCGCGTCGACAGGGCGTCGTACGACAGGAGTTGTTGTGCAAGGACCGCATAACCCTTTCGCACCGGAGCTGTTGATAGAGGAACGCGGGCCGGTGCGGGTGGTCACGCTGAACCGGCCCGAGTCGCTCAACGCGATGGTGCCGCGGCTGCACCGCGCCCTGGAGAGGGTGTGGGCCCATCTGGCGGCCGACACCGAGGCCCGGGCCGTCGTGCTCACCGGGGCGGGCCGGGCGTTCAGCGCGGGCGGCGACCTCGAGGCGGTCGCGCGGTGGTGGGACGACACCGAAGCGCGGCAGCACGAGATCGACGGGGCACGCCGATTGCTGGCCGAGATCGTCGACTTCCCCCTCCCCGTCGTGGCCGCCGTGAACGGGCCGGCCGTCGGTCTCGGGTGCTCCCTGGCCGTGGGCAGCGACATCGTCCTGATGGCGGAAAGCGCGTTCCTCGCCGATCCGCATGTCGGGCTCGGGCTCACCGCCGCGGACGGCGGCACGCTCTTCTGGCCGTACCTGGTCGGCATGCTGCGCGCCAAGGAGTACCTGCTGACGGGGGACCGGATTCCCGCGGAGCAGGCGGTGGCGATCGGCCTGGCCAACCGCGTCGTGCCCGACGACGAACTGGTCGATGCCGCCCTGCGCCTCGCGGAGCGGCTCGCCGCCCAGCCCCCACAGGCGGTGCGGAGCACCAAGCAGGCGCTGAACCTGCATGTGCGGCGGGCCTTCGCCGACGTGCTGGAGTACGCGCTGGCCGAGGAGTACCGCTCCTTCGACGCCCCGGAGCACCGGGCGGTGGTCGAGGAACTGCGGGAGAAGGCGCGCAGGCGCAGCGGCTCGGGGAGTGGTCGCGGGTGAGCGGGTCGCGTACGGGTGCCCGTGGGCGGTCGCGGGTGACTGCCCCGGACACGGCGGTGACGCCTTGGCGGCGTCCGGGAGGTTCACGATGACGGACAGGGACCTCGACACCTTCCGCGCCGAGGTCCGGCGCTGGTGCGAGGAGAACGTGCCGCGGGACTGGCGGGCCAAGGAGGCGGGCGCGTCGCCCGAGGACGTGGTCGTCCTGCAGCGCGAGTGGCGGGCGACCCTGGAGTCGGGCGGCTACTTCGCCTCGCACTGGCCCGCGGGACTGGGCGGCGCCGACCGCCCGCTGGCGGAGCAGGTGGTGATCGCCCAGGAACTGGCCCGGGCCGACGCGCCCCGGCTCGCGCTGTACCAGGTGGCGGTCTACAACGCGGCGCCCGCGATCCTGCACCACGGCACCGAGGAGCAGCGGCGCCGCTTCATCCCGGGCATCCGCTCCGGTGACGTCTGGTGCCAGGGCTTCTCCGAACCCGGCGCCGGCTCGGACCTGGCGGGACTGTCCACCAGGGCCGAGCGCCGAGGCGACGTGTATGTCGTGAACGGCCAGAAAGTATGGACCAGTTGGGCCATGCATGCCGACTGGTGCATCCTCCTGGCGCGCACCGACCCGTCCGCCCCCAAGCGCCACGGCATCAGCTTCCTGCTGGTGGACATGACCTCGCCGGGCGTGGAGGTACGGCCGATCAAGCAGGCCACGGGCGCGGCGGAGTTCTGCGAGCTGTTCCTCACCGACGTCGAGGTGCCGGTGGCCAACCTGCTCGGCCCGGAGCACGAGGGGTGGCACGTCTCGCAGAGCACGCTGGCCTCCGAGCGGGGCGTCACACTCCTTGAACTGGTGGAGCGACTGCACCGCAATGGGATCCGGGCGCTGCTGGACGCCGCCGCCGGCTGGCGCGGCGAGGACGGCGGCCCGGTGCTGGAGGATCCGGCCGTACGGGAACGGCTCGGCGGGCTCTACGGCGAGGTGCAGATCCTGCGCGGCCTGTGCGCCCGCATGATCGAATCGATGGAGGGCCGCGGCGGCGGCGCCGAGGCCTCGATCGCCAAGGTCTGCTACAGCGAACTGCTGCAGCGCCTCATGCACACGGCCGTCGAACTGCAGGGCCTGCCGGCCCAGGTGTCGCGACCGCTGCTGATGTCCGCCGGCTGGGAGAGCGGCGACTGGTTGACTGACTTCGTCGGCTCCTGGTCCTGGACGATCGCGGGCGGCACCAACGAGATCCAGCGCAACATCATCGGAGAACGTCACCTGGGCCTTCCCCGCGAGCCCCGGGCAGCCGGGGAGCCACGATGAGCAGTGAACGGGACGACCTGCGTGCGATGGTACGCGACCTGCTGACCGACCGGGCCGGTCCGCAGCAGGTGCGGACGGCACTGGACCGACCCGAGGGACACGACCCGGCGCTGTGGCGCACGGTCGTGGAACTCGGGCTGGCCGGGCTGCTCGTCCCCGAGGAGTACGGCGGAGCCGGTGCCGAGTTCGCCGACATGGCCGTGGTGCTGCACGAGCTGGGCAGGGGTGTCGTGCCGCTTCCCATCCTCTCCTCCGGTGTTCTGGCGGCGACCGCGCTGACCGGGACCGACAACCGCGCGGTGGCCGCGGAACTGCTGCCGGGGATCGCGGTGGGGGAGCGCACTGTGGCCGTGGCCGTCGGCGGTCCGGACGGGCGGCCGTCCACCGGGACGTGGGAGGTACGCGCGACTCCGGTCGGGCGCGGGACACGGCTCGACGGCGTCAGCGGGTACGTGGTGGACGCAGTGGGCAGCGACTCGCTGATCGTCGGGGCCGTCGGGCCGCAGGGTCCGGTGCTGGCGGCGATCGACTCGGCCCAGGCGAGGATCGAGCACATCGAGACGGTCGACCGTACCCGGCGGCTGGGCCGGGTCGTCCTGACCGGGGTCGAGGTGGGGGCCGACCGGCTGCTGGCCGGTCCGGGCGTGGCCGGCCCGCTCATCGAGCGGGTGCAGCGCGCTGGTGCGCTGGCCGTCGCGGTCTCGGGGCTCGGGCTCGTCGAGCGCACCACCGAGGAGACGGCCGCCTATGCCGCCCAGCGGCATCAGTTCGGCCGCGCGATCGGCTCCTACCAGGCGGTCAAGCACAAGTGCGCCGACATGGCCATCGCCGTGGAGTGCTCGCGAGCCGCGGTGGGGGCGGCCCTGGACGCCTGGAACGGTCCGCTTCAGGAGGCCGCGATCGCCGTGGCCACCGCGAAGGCGTATGCCGGTGACGCGGCGTTGAGTGTCTGCGGCGACGCCGTACAGGTGCACGGCGGTATCGGCTTCACCTGGGAGCACGACGCGCACCTGTGGCTGAAAAGGGCCACGAGCGACGCCGCGCTGTTCGGGTCGTCGGCGTGGCACCGCCGCAGGGTGGCGGATCTCGTCCTGCTCCCGGCTGCAACAGAGGCAGTCTTGACTGGCCAGAATTAAATATATAGTATTTCATCTATTGGGTTGTCCGGTCGTACCGCAGAGGTCCCGGAGCAGCGAGGCGATGCCAAGAGCCGCAGTACGGCATCTCCCCGCTCCCTGGATAGGGCCGATCCGGCCGTGGGCCGCTCCGGGACCAAGGCATCAGGAAGGCCGGCGCATGGGCACCTCTCGCATCCACCTGGGCGCTCTCGCTCTCGCGCCAGGGGCGCACCAGGCGGCGTGGCGTCACCGCGACTGCGACCCGGCGGGCCATAGGGACGTGGCCTTCTTCCCGCACGTCGCCAGGACCGCCGAGCGAGGCAAGCTCGACTTCCTGTTCCTGGCGGACCTGCTCGGCCCGATCGGCGCCGACCACCACAGCCCTCAGGCCTTCGAGAACACGCCCTACGGAGTGCTGGAGCCGTTGACCCTGCTGGCGGCCCTGTCGACCTGCACGGAGCACCTGGGCCTGGTGGCCACCAGCTCCACGACGGTCAACAGCCCCTACCAGCTCGCCCGGATCTTCGGCTCGCTCGACCATCTCTCGCACGGTCGCGCGGGCTGGAACGTGGTCACCACCCCGCTGGCGGTGGAGCGGCGGGTCGGTGTCACGCCGCCGCGGACCAAGGAAGAGCTGTACGGGCACGCCCGGGAGGTCGTCGACGGCGTCCTCGCCTACTGGGACACCTGGCACGAGAAGTCCTTCCCCCGGGACCGGGGGCAGGGGCGCTTCGTCAGCCTGGACGGCTCCCGGATCCCGGACAGGCAGGGGCGGGCGTACCGGATCGACGGCCCGCTCAACATGCCCCGTCCTCCCCAGGGACGCCCGGTGATCGTCCGGGCCGGCGTGTCCGACAGCGGCCGCGGCCTCGCCGCCGAGATCGCCGACGTCGTCTTCACGGTGCAGCCGGACCTGGCCGCGGCGAAGGCGTTCTACAAGGACATCAAGGACCGCGCGGACCGCGCCGGCCGGGATCCCGACACCGTGCGGGTGCTGCCGGGCATGAGCCCGTTCGTGGCCGCGACCGAGCGCGAGGCGCGGGCCGGACGGCAGTTGATGCTGGACGGCCTCGACCCGGTGGTCGCGATCGGGGAGATCCGCTTCCTCACCGACATGGACCTCGGCCCGTATGACCTGGACGGCCCGATCCCCGACCTGACGCCCACCGGGGACGCCCGTCACAGCGGCTTCCTCGACGCGGTACGGCTCATCCGTGAGAACAACCCGAAGATGACCGTGCGCGGCCTGCTCGGAGCGCTCTCCAGCGGGCGCGGCCACCCCGAGGTCACCGGCAGCCCGGCGGACGTCGCCGACTTCGTCGAGGCCTGGGTGGACGACGAGGCGTGCGACGGACTGGTCATCCAGAATCCGCTGCTGCCCGACGACCTCGAACTCTTCGTCGACCTGGTCGTGCCCGAACTCCAGCGGCGCGGCAGGTTCCGTACCGCATACGAGGCGGCCACGCTGCGCGGCAACCTCGGGCTGGCCGCACCCGTCCGTTGAGGACCCGTCGAACCCCGTCGGACCGGTCCGGTCCGCGAGCAGAACCGGAAGGAAGCACATGCCGAATGTGTCGATGCACCACACGGGCATCACCGTCTCCGACATCCACGCGTCCATCGCGTTCTACGAGGCTCTCGGCTTCACGAGGAGCTTCCCCGAGCCGGCGCCGGTCGACGAGGCCTGGCTGGGGACGGTCGTCGGCGTCGAGAACGCCCGACTGCTCCTGATGTTCGTCTCGTTGGGCGACCACCGGATCGAACTCCTCCAGTACGTCGACCCCGAGGGCGAGGGGGCGCGTCCCCTCGCCTCCAACGACGTGGGCAGCTTCCACATCGCGCTCTCGGTCGACGACGTGAGCACCGAGTACGAGCGCCTGCGGGCCCTCGGTGTGGAGTTCCTCTCCAAGCCGGTCGTGGTGACCGGCGGGCCCTTCGAAGGCCTCAAGGCGGTGTACGGCAAGGACCCCGACGGGAACACGATCGAGCTGATCAGCGGCGTGGAGGGCCGGTTCCCGACGTGAGCAGAACCGGTCGGCCGCGGACTTCGCGGCGGGGGGCGGGCGTGACATCAGGCGGCGGGAGGCCGCGTATCAAGAGCCCACTTAGGGGTGAGGCCAGGTATGACGAATTGGGATGACTCGGTCGACTTCATAGTCGTCGGCAGCGGCGGCGGGGCGTTCGTGGGCGCCCTCGCCGCTCGCCATGCCGGAGCCCGGGTGCTGATGCTGGAGAAGCGGGACCTCGTCGGGGGCTCGACGGCCATGTCCGGCGGGATCGTCTGGATCCCCGCGAACCCCGTGATGGCGGCGGCGGGGATCCCCGACTCCGTCTCCGACGGAATGACGTACTTCGAGCACGTGGTCGGTGACGTCGGCCCCTCGTCGTCGATCGAGCGTCGGCGGGCGTTCCTCGACCACGGCAGCAAGATGGTCACCTTCCTCCAGGGCCGAGGCCTGCGGTTCGAGCACTGCATGAACAACTCCGACTACTACCCGGAGTACCCGGGCGGCCGGGCGGCGGGCCGTGCCTTCGAGCCCAAGCCGTTCGACGGCCGCAAGCTCGGGGACTGGCTCCCCAAGCTCCAGCTCGGGCTCGCCGCGACCCTTCAACTGGTCGTGAAGACCAACGAGATGCGCTACCTGTCGTCCTACAACCGCAGCCTGCGGTGCTTCGGCATCGGGGCGAGGGTGGCGACCCGTACGATCGCCGCCCGGGTCAGCGGACGGCGGATGCTCACCAACGGGACCGCGCTGATCGGGCGGATGCTGCACGTCGCGCTGCGCGGCGGGGTCGAGATCCGGACGGGTACGGCGGTGCGCGGGCTCGTCACCGAGAACGGCCGGGTCGTCGGTGTCCGGGCGGTCAGGGACGGCCAGGAGATCCTCGTGGAGGCCCGGAAAGGCGTGCTGCTGGCGGCGGGCGGGTTCGCGCACAACGCGGAGATGCGCCGCAAGTACAGCGGAGACCAGCCCAACGAGGGCCAGTGGACCATGGCCAATCCCGGCGACGAGGGCGAGCCGTTGCTGGCCGCGATGGAGATCGGCGCGAAGACCGACCTCATGGACGAGGCCTGGTGGATCCCGATGTGCGCCGACCCGCTGCTGGCCGAGTCGGCGCTCAACATGGCCCGGCAGCGTCCGGGATCGATCTTCGTCGACGCGAGCGGGCAGCGCTTCGTCAACGAGACCGCGTCCAAGATGGCCGTCGGCAAGGCGATGTACGAGCGTGACCCGGTGAACCGGGCCATCCCGTGCTGGCAGGTGTTCGACGACGCGTTCCGCAAGCGGTACGCGGTGGACAAGGGGCTGCCCGGCAGGATTCCGCCTCAGTGGCTGGAGTCCGGGGCGATCAAGCGCGCCGCCACCCTGGAAGAGCTGGCCCGTCTGTGCGACATCGACCCGGCGGGCCTCGCGTCGACGGTGACCCGTTTCAACGAGCACGCCCGCAACGGACTCGACCCGGAGTTCCACCGCGGCGAGTCCGCCCTCGACCGGGCCTACGGCGACCCCGGCTACAAGCCCAACCCGGCGATCGGACCACTGGACCGCGGCCCCTTCTACGCGGTGCAGGTCGTCCCCTCGGACATCGGCACCTGTGGCGGGCTGGTGACCGACCCGAACGGCCAGGTCCTCAACCAGGACGACCAGCCGATCCCGGGCCTCTACGCGAGCGGGAACAACACGGCGACGGTCATGGGCCGCCGCTACCTCGGTCCGGGCGCCAGCATCGCCGACAGCATGGTCTTCGGCTACGCCGCCGGACTTCACGCAACCAGGGAGCAGACCGCATGACGAGCCGCAACGTCACCGAGAACCCGGCGGAGCACGCCGCGATCAGACACCTGGTCGACGCCTACACCGACTACACCAACGCGCGGGAGTGGGACAACCTCGGCTCGCTGCTGGCCGAGAAGGTGGTGTGGCGGGTGATGGAGGGGGACGCAGCCGTGTACTCCGCCGAAGGCCGTGACGCGGTGACCGACGCGATCAAGGGCTCGGTGGAGGCGATGACGTTCCTCGTCCAGATGGTCCACGCCACGAACATCAGCGTGTCGGGGGATCGCGCCACGGCCCGGTCGACCATGGAGGCGATCGGTGTCCATAAGGACGGCCGCCGCCAGAACTCCTTCGCCCAGTACTGCGACGAGATCGTCCGCGAGGACGACGGCGAATGGCGTTTCCTCTCCCGGGTGTTCCTGACCAAGGGGACGTTCGTAGAGCCCGCGTGACGCGGCTGCCTCATCCGCAACACGGGCGCGTCGGACAGGGCGCGCGAGAACGCACGATGTCGGGTCGGCTGCGGCCCGGGCCGGACGGGCGCCGGGCCGCAGCCGACCCGTCTGTCCATGAACGGTCCGGAACCCGGTCACCGGGTCCGTCACCTCATCTGTTTCTCGGTGGACGACGAGAAGGAGAGTGCCTGATGAACGAGTTGAGTTACGACTACATAGTTGTCGGTGCCGGTTCCGCGGGAACTACCCTCGCCGGGCGATTGTCGGAGGACCTGTCGACGCGGGTGCTGTTGCTGGAAGCGGGTCACGACTGGGGCGCCGGCGGTGATCTGCCGGGGGAACTGCGCACCGCGACCGGGCTCTTCGCCTGGGCCGGTTACTCGATCCTCCCCGACTACTTCTGGCAGGACCTCACCGCCCGCAGCCGCCCGGACCGGGAGCCACTGCGCTACCTCCGCGGCCGTGGCCTGGGCGGAAGCTCGGTGATCAACGCGTGCTACGCAATCCGCCCGCCGATGGAGGAGTTCGACGACTGGGCTGCCCTCGGCTGCGACGGCTGGGGAGCGGCGGACGTACTGCCATACTTCAACAAGCTGGAGAACGACCTGGACTTCGGTGCCGAGAAGTACCACGGGGTGGACGGGCCGATCCCGATCACACGGCTGAAGCCCGAAGGCTGGGGGTCGATGGACGAGGCCTTCCACGGCGCGGCGATGTCCTTCGGGCACACCTATGCCCCCGACCACAGCGCTCCCGGGGCGCTCGGAATCTCCCCGTTCGCGATGAACATCATCGACGACCGGCGCGTCACCACCGGCGACGGGTACATCACCCCGGCACGTGGGCGCGAGAACCTCTCCGTGATCGGTGACGCCCACGTCGACAAGGTGCTGCTCTCCGGTACCCGGGTGACCGGGGTGCGGGTGCGCATCGACGGCGAGTGGCGCGATGTGCGGGCCGACAACGTGGTCGTCTCGGCGGGGGCCACCTTCTCGCCCGCCATCCTCCAGCGCTCCGGCGTCGGCCCCGCCGAGGTGCTGCGTGCCGCCGGTGTGGACCCGGTCGTCGATCTGCCGGTCGGCGTGGGCCTGCAGGACCACCATGGCATCATCCTGAGCGTCGAGACGGACCAGGCGGTCCGGACCTCACAGGTGGGCCAGCGCGGCAACCTGATGCTCCGTTACAGCTCGGGGCACGCGGAAACCGGCACGGGCGACCTGGCGGTGACCGCGGTGAACGTGGTGAACGTGGACGAGCCGGCGGGGCAGTTGCCGCCGTCGATGCTGGGTGTGCTCAACCAGGTGTTCTCGCGGGGCAGCGTCTCGATCGCCGGCACCGACCCGTACGCGGCGCCGACCGTGGACCTCAACCTGCTTTCCGACGACCGGGACAGGACGCGGCTGCGGACGGTGTTCGACCACATCGGCGAACTGCTCGCCCAGGCGTCGTTCGCCGATGTCAAGGCGGTGCGCGACATCGCCGGGAACGAGGTGGACATGAAGATGGGCGCCTCCGAGTTCGAGTCGTGGTCCGCGGCGTTGGTGCAGGACACCGCGCACGTCGCGTCGAGCTGCCGGATGGGCGACCCGTCCGATCCCCAGGCCGTGCTCGACAGCGAGTGCAGGGTGCTGGGTGTCGACGGCCTCCGAGTGGTCGACGCCTCCTCGTTCCCGACCGTCCCCCGGGCCGGCACGAACCTCGTCACGATCATGCTGGCCGAGCGCGCTGCCGGCCGGATCCGCGGCGAGGCGCCTGCCAAGGCCTGAGACAGAGAAGAACCACGCCGCCCGCCGGAGGAGCGACGGGCGGCGTGGTGGCTGTTTCGCCGTGGGTGGTCATCGCCCGCATACGGCTCGCGCACGGCAGGGCCGCGATCGGGGCGCGGTCTCCGACCAGGGAACCGAATGGCGTGGACACCGCCGGGCTCACCACCCGCGGCGGACTGCGATCAGCGGGACGGGCCGGCCGCACCTACCACCGCGCGGCGGCGGATGCCGCGGTGGGCTCCGGCGTCCGCGCCATGCCGTAACCGTATGGACCGAGGCGCACGTCGGGAGCGCGACGGACTGATCCGCGGTGGCGACCCGACCGCCGCCGCGCGACGGACAGGCAGGTCACCGCCGCTTCTTCGGCTCCGGCACCGCACCCGTGTGACTCCTGGCGCGCCTACTTCTTCCCGGGAACCGGTCCGTCCCCGACCAACGTGTCGTCGAACCCACGGAACGACGGCGCGGGGTCGGGATCGGTGTACCACGGGGAGCCCGTGAGGTCGTTCCACTTCTCGGGGTTCGTCCAGCCGAAGGCCGCGAACTCGATCGGGGTGCCGTTCGGATCGTGCGCGTACACCGAGTAGACGAACGGCGAGCTTCGGAGGTCCTGGACCGGCGTGCAGGCGATACCGGCACTGATCAGCTTCTCGCGCACCGCCTTCAGGTCCTCCACCGAGGCCACGTTGAAAGCGATGTGATCCATCTTCCTCGTCACCCGCTTCCCGGCCTCGGCCGGGCGCTCCTCGGGCCAGATGTCGAAGGCGGAGTAGTCGTCGTTCTCGTCGAACTTGTCGACCTCGGCGAAGGCGAGCAGGCCGCCGTCGGGCATCTCGAGGAAGTACAGCCGCTTGCACTCGATGTCTTCCTCGGCGGTCGCGCTGTCTCGCCAGATCCCCGCCGCGGCCTGATCCATGGCTACTGAGGCCCGCACCCGCATGCCGAGAAGCCCGCAGTAGAAGTCGAGGGTCTTGTCCATGTCGACGGTGAGCAGGACGAGGTGATTGATCCCTCTGATCTCGCCCAGGGGGCGTTCTGTCCGGTCCGCTTCCGCCTGCCTCTGGGCGACGTCGTCGATCGGCATGTGACTCCTTCGCATTCGGATTCCGGATGGCAGTTGGCCATAATATATTTCATATATTGGCGGGGCAAGGGTGTGGCCAGGCGGCTTCCGCATGGTCTGGGCTGACGGGGCCGATTCGTCGGCGGACAAGGTGAAGTACGGTCTGACGGGTGACGAATCAGCGAAAGCCACGAGGCCCGTACCGCAAGAGCGCGGAGCGCCGGGAACAGATCCTGCAGGCCGCCTACGAGGCCGTCGACGAGTACGGTGAGCGCGCCTCGCTGCAGGACATCGCCGATCGTGTCGGGGTGACCCAGCCGGCGCTGACGTACTACTTCCCCACGCGCGACGAGCTGTTGCTCGCCGTTCTGGAGCGCCGGGATCTGATGGGCAAGGCGTCCGCCAATGCCGCGGCCGAGGGGCACAGCATGATCCAGGGCATGGTGGCGAGCACCCGGCACACCACCGATCACCCCGGACTGGCCAAGCTGTACGTCACGCTCTCGGCGGCGGCCACCGATCCGGAGAGCCCCGCGCACAACTATTTCGCGGAGCGTTACCGGGTTCTCGCGGCCGAGGTCACGGGGGACTTCGAGGACCAGCAGCGCACCGGTGTGCTCCGGGCCGACGAACCGGCCGCTCACCTGGCCAGGGCGCTGCTGGCCGTGTTGGACGGACTGCAGATCCAGTGGATGCACGACCCCACCGTGGACATCGCCGCGATCGCCGAGACCTTCACGCGTATGCTGGCGCCGTCGGACGGTCAGGGCAGGCCGTGACCTCGCCGACGGCGGTCCGTCAGCGACCGCGCAGTACCGTCCGCGCCGAGGCGGTCCGGTAGGAGGTGTGATCGCCCTGTGCGTCCGCCGCCGTGACCTGCCCCTCGACGACCTGCACATCGTCCCTGCGGAACGGCACGAGGATCTCGGTCGGAACACCGGTGGGCACGTCCACCAGTCCGTGCTCTGTGAGCACGGGAAGCAGGAGCTTGGTGCCGATCGCCCCGGTGTTGAGACGGTGGCCCCGCGCCGTGAGATCGGCGACCAGGTTGGCCGGCACCGCTTCCTCGTGGCCGGCCGGGACCAGCCCGAAGGCCAGCGGCACCAGGTTGGAGGTCCGCCGGTAGCCCTGCTGGGTCGGGGTCCGGTAGACGCTCGCCGCGGCGTCGAAGAAGGCGGCGTAGAAGGTGGCGGCGATACGGCCGGCCATCGAGTCGAACCTCGGGGCGTCCCCTGGGCGGTCCAGCTCACGGGCGATGCGGGCCAGCGCGCTCGCCTCCAGGTACAGATGCCCGTTGGCCGTGACGGCGCCGCCCTCCGGAGGACTGAGCACCACCGTGCCTCCGTCCTCGCTGCCGGGGGAGGAGCGATCCCCGAACGAGTAGGCGTCTTACAGGTCACCGGACTTGGCGACCATGGCGTCCATCAGGTCCATCCACGTGACCATGGCCTCGTAGTTGTCTCTGAGGTACTCCGGGTCCCCATAGTGCTGGTACAGCGTCCACGGCATCGGCACCAGCGTGCCCGACCAGGACGGGTCGTTGTACATGGGGTGCTCGCCGCCGAAGTGCGCGTAGATCGGCGTCGCGCCGGCCGCCGGCCGCGCGTCGCGCAGGGTGCGCAGGAAACGATCGTAAACTTCGGCCACTCCCGCGAAGTTGAGGATCCCGCCGTCCATGTGGAGCGCTGTGTCGGCGGTCCAGCCCTGCCGGTCCCGCCACGAGGTGTCGGTGGGGAAACCTCAGTGGTCGAGCAGGAGGCTGCGGCGCTGGTTCTCGTGGATGCGGTCAAGCAGCGGGTTGCCGCTGCAGAAGGTTCCCGTCGACTCGAGTGCCGTGTGGTTCTCACGGGCCTCGATGCGGAATGTCGACAGGGCGTCGTCGGGACAGGAGACTTCGACGTACTGGAATCCATGGCGGATGAACCGCGGTTCCCACACCTCGCGGCCCGCACCGCTCAGGGTGTAGCTGTCGATGTGCATCTGACCGCAAGTCAGGGTCACCTTCGTGCCGCGGCTGCCCTTGACCGAGATCCGGGTCCACCCGGCCGTGATCCGGCCGAAGTCGTATACCTTCGTACCTCTGTCGGAGCGGGTCACCCCGACCGGGCCGAACGTGTCGGTGATCCTCACTGCGGGCATGTCCGCCGGGACCACAGCCCCGGTGGGTGCGGGCTGTTCGGGCGCGGGTCTCCAGGACGAGTCGTCGTGTCCGGAGTGGTCCAGCCCGTCTTCTCGGCCCGGGCGTCGTGGTGCTCGCCGAGGAACATCCAGTCTCGCGTGGGCCCGTCGGCCATGCGCCGGCTGCCGTCGCTGACGACGCGTCGCCTGCCGCCGTCCGGCAGGGCGATGTCGAGCTGGGCGAGCGGCCGCGGTTCCGAGGCCCAGACCGCCTCGGGGCCGCCGACCCCCGATGCGTAGGAACGGCCGAGTTCGACGCCGATGGTCTTCTCGCCCTCGTGCAGCAACCCGGTCACGTCGAACGTGCGGGCGTACGCCGTCCTGTCGTACTGGGAGGCAGGCGGGTCCAGCAGCGCGTCGCTCACCGGGCGGCCGTTGATCTCCGTCACCTGGTACCCCAGGCCGACGATGTGCAATGCGGCGCGCTCGGGCCGGTGCGCGAGGCTGAAGTCCCGCCGGAGCAGCGGTGCCGGTGGCCGGCTCCCGGGGACGACGGAGGTGTGGGATGGTCGCGGCCGATCCACCGGGCGCTGGGGTCGAAGACGTGGGCAGCGGACCTGGGGTTTTCGGACGGCATGAGTCTCCCGTCGGGAAGGAGGAGGCGGGTCGGGAGGAGCCTGCGGACCCATTGCCGCGGCCTGCCCGGTCCGCTCTTCCGGAGCACGCACGCCGTCGCCCCGGTCGGCACCGTGGTGTGGACGGAACCGACCGGGGCGGGGCCGCGGGAGAGCCAGGTCAGGCCGACTGACCGACCGGCACGTCGTCGAGGCTCTTGGCCTTGGGGATCAGGGCGATGAGCAGGGTGCCGACGGCGACCACACCGGCGAAGAGCAGGAAGCCCTTGCTGTAGCTGTCGTCGACGTAGAAGGCGGTGCCCTTCATGACGTGGCTGTTCTGCGCGACGACGACGAACGCCACCTGAGTGAGCACGGACTGCAGAACGCCCTGCATCATGCTCTGCGCGCCGTTGCCGAGCGCCTGTTCCTCCGGCCTGACCGACTCGATGACCATGATGGGCACCAGAGCCACGACCATGCCCATCCCGATGCCGCTGATCACACCGATCGACATGATCTGGCCGACGGTCTCGTGGAACTGGGAGATGAGGGCGATACCGACGGCGAGCAGAGTGCCGCCGGTCGCCAGCAGCACACGGGAGTCGATGCGCCGCGCCAGCATGCCGGTCGCCACCGAGACCGCGATGAGCAGCACGCTGTTGGGTGCGCTGACCCACGCGTTCTTCGTGGCCGACCAACCCAGGCCGTCGGACAGTCCAGGGATCTTCGGCATCAGGACGAGCAGGTTCATGATCATGCCCTGGGCGAACAGTGCGGCCATGATCATGCCCGTGACCAGGAACGTCGACCAGATGCGACGGCGTCCGAGCAGGGTGATGGGGAACATCGGGTGGGAGACCTTGCGCTCCACCAGGACGAAGACGACTACGGCCACCAGTCCGCCGCCGATGAAGGACACGGTGTTGCCGCTGGTCCAGCCCCAGTGCTCGCCCTTGCCGACGCCGTAGGCGACCGATGTCAGGCCGCCGCCGAGCAGGAGGCCGCCGACCCAGTCGATCGGGGTACGGGCCTCGCGGACCTTGCTCTCCGGCACCACGAACAGCAGGGCCAGCAGGCCGATCGCGGTGGCGATGACCATGAACCACAGGACGCCGCGGTAGCCGTAGTCGTCGAGGATCCAGCCGGACAGGAAGGGGCCGCCGAGGGCGAGGACGCCCATGCCGCCGCCGAGGAAGCCGCTGGCCGGGCCGACCAGCTTGGGCGGGAAGACGTCCCGGGCGAGGGCGTAGACGAGCGCGATCGAGGGGCCGTAGAAGCCAGCGATCGCGCGGCCGACGAGCAGCGTCTCGTAGTTGGTGGAGACGGCGGCGACCAGGTCGCCGACCAGGCCGAGGGTGGTGATGATGACGAGCAGGCGCTTCTTGCCGTAGATGCCCGCCGCCTTCACGATGAAGGGCGTGGCGAAGACGCCGACCAGAGACCCGATCTGGGTGAACCAGGCGATCTGGGTGGTGTGGTAGTGGATCGCGATCTGTGACTGCGCATTCGAGCCCATCAGGCCGATGAGGCCGTTGAGCTGGGATGCCCACAGGAGAGCGATCAGGATGAGTGCGAACCGCGCCCCGAAGCCGGCCTTGCCGGCTTCCTCTGCTTGCTGCGGTGACTCGACGTTGAGTGACATTGCGGAACCCCGGCCCTTTCGTACGGGTGGAGCCTTCGTGCTCCCAGCGCGCAGGCTAGCTCTTAATTTTTTTGAGTGATAGATTTTCGATGACGGAAACATTTCTGTGACCTTGGGCGGCCACGGCCTCCCGGTCCTCCGAGACCCGCGTTGACGTGGTCGAATCTCCCGAAAGGATCCCGCTCATGCCACAGCCAGATCCGGCCACTCTCCCCTTGGAGAGGAAGGCGTCCCTGCTCTCCGGAGGGGACTTCTGGTCCACCCAGCCGCTCGATGAGGCGGGTGTGGCGGCGGTGGTGCTGACCGACGGCCCGCACGGGATCCGCCGTCAGAAGGCCGGCGCCGACCACCTGGGCTTCCACGCGAGCGAGCCGGCCACCTGCTTCGCCCCGGCCGTCGCGGTCGGTTCGAGCTGGGACGCGGAGCTGGCCGAGCGCGTGGGCGCGGCCGTGGGCCGCGAGGCCCGTGCGCTGGGCGTAGGGGTCGTCCTCGGGCCGGGCGTGAACATCAAGCGGTCCCCGCTCTGCGGGCGCAACTTCGAGTACTACTCCGAGGACCCGCTGCTGTCCGGCGTCCTGGGCGCCGCGTTCGTGCGCGGGGCGCAGGCGCAGGGCGTGGGCGCGACCGTGAAGCACTTCGCGGTCAACAACCAGGAGACCGAGCGGATGCGCGTCAGCGCCGAGGTCGACGAGCGCACCCTGCGCGAGATCTACCTCGCCGCCTTCGAACGCGTGGTCACCGAGGCGCGTCCGGCAGCCGTCATGTCCGCGTACAACAAGATCAATGGCGTCCCGGCCTCCGAGAACCGCCGGCTGCTCACCGACGTGCTGCGCACGGAGTGGGGCTTCGAGGGCGTCGTCGTCTCGGACTGGGGCGCCGTCGGCGACCGGGTGGCGGCCCTGGCGGCCGGCCTGGACCTGCAGATGCCCGGCCCGGACGAGGCGCACGACGCGGCGATCGTGGAGGCGGTGCGCGAGGGCCGGCTGGACCAGGCCGTGGTCGACGCGAGCGTACGGCGGGTGGCCGCGCTGGCCCGGCTCGCCGTCGCCTCCGAGACCGGCGTGGACGCGGTGGCCGCCGACCACCATGCCCTGGCTCGGGAGGTGGCCGCCGACTGTGTCGTCCTGCTGAAGAACGACAAGTACACCCTGCCGCTCGCGGACGGCCTCCGCCTCACCGTCGTCGGGGAGTTCGCCGCCCGGCCGCAGTTCCAGGGCGGTGGCAGCTCGCTCGTCAACGCCACCCGTGTGGACACCCCGCTGGACGCGCTCCGCTCCCTCGGCCACCTGGTGACGTACGTGCCCGGCTTCACCACCGACGGGACGGGCGACGCCGAGACCCTCCGCGAGGAGGCCGTACGGGCCGTGTGCGGGGCCGAGGTCGCCGTGGTCTTCGTCGGCCTGCGGGGCGAGACCGAGGGCGTGGACCGCGAGAACCTGGACCTGCCCGCGGACCAGGTGGAGCTGGTGCGCGCCGTGGCCGCGGTCGCCCCGCGCACGGTGGTCGTCCTGTCGACCGGCGGCGTGGTGTCCCTGGAGGGCTGGCACGACAGTGCCGACGCGATCGTGGCGGGCTGGCTCCTCGGCCAGGCTGGCGGGAGCGCCCTCGCGGACGTGCTCTCCGGCGCCGTCAACCCCTCCGGCCGGCTGGCCGAGACCGTCCCGTTGCGGCTGGAGGACACTCCCAGCTTTCTCAACTTCCCCGGCGAAGCGGGCCAGGTCCGCCACGGCGAGGGCGTGATGGTCGGCTACCGGCACTACGAGAGCGTCGGGCGCGCCGTCCGCTACCCCTTCGGCCACGGCCTGAGCTACACGACCTTCGAAACGGACGCTCTGTCGGTCGACGTCACCGGGGACGACACCGCCACCGTCCGGCTGCGGGTGACCAACACCGGCGAGCGGACCGGCAAGCACGTCGTCCAGGTGTACGTCGCCACCACCGCGGGCCGGGTTCGTCGCCCCGCGCGCGAGCTGCGCGCCTTCACCAAGGTCGAGTTGCGGCCGGGGGAGTCCCGCATCGTCGAACTGCTGCTGGAGCGGAGGGCGTTCGCGCATTACGACATCGAAGCCGACCGCTGGCATGTCGCCCCCGGCGCGTACACCGTGCAGATCGGCGAGAGCGCGGCCGAGGTCGTCGCCGAACAGACGGTCACCCTCATCGGGGACAACATCGCGGCCGCGCTGTCCCTCGACTCCGCCATCGGCGACTGGCTCGCCCACCCGGTCGCCGGCCCGATGCTCCGCGCGGCGCTGATGGCCGAGGCCACCGAGCAGGAGCGCCAACAGGCCGAGGCCAACGGCGACATGATGGAGATGGTCGCCTCCATCCCGGCCCGTCAGTTCCTGCACTTTCCCGGCGTTTCCGTGTCCACCGACGACCTCACCGAGATCCTGGAGGCAACCCGATGACCAGCCGTACGTCCGACCTTCGCCCCGACTTCCTGTGGGGCGCGTCCACCTCGCCGCACCAGATCGAGGGCAACAACGTCAACAGCGACTGGTGGCGTATGGAGCACCAGAGCCAGGGCATCCTGGAACTCAGCGGGGACGCTCTGGACAGCTACCACCGCTACGGCGAGGACATGCGGCTGCTGGCCGACGCCGGGCTGAACGCCTACCGGTTCGGCATCGAGTGGGCCCGCATCGAGCCCGAGCCCAACCAGTTCTCCAAGGCCGAACTGGCCCACTACCGGCGCATGATCGAGACCGCGCGCGGCCTCGGCCTGGAACCGGTGGTCACCCTGCACCACTTCAGCAGCCCGCGCTGGTTCGCCGACGAGGGCGGCTGGACCGGCCCGACGGCCGTCGACCGTTTCACCCGGTACGTGGAGCGGGCCTGCACGATCCTGCACGACGTCAACTGGATAGTGACGATCAACGAGCCCAACATCCTGGCCCTGATGAGCGGCATGGCGGCGGCCGTCGCCGAGGGAGCCGACATCAACCTCGGCGCGGACGTGCGGATGCCCACGCCCAGCAAGGAGATCGGCGAGGCCCTGGTCCGGGCCCACCGGGCCGCCGTGGCCGTCGTACACGAGCACACCTCGGCCAAGGTCGGCTGGACCGTGGCGCAGCAGGCTCTGGTCCCCGCCCCCGGCGCCGAGAAGCTGCACGCGGAACTGAAGTGGGCATGGGAGGACCTCTACCACGACGGAGCCCGCGGCGACGACTTCCTGGGCGTGCAGTCCTACACCAGCCAGACCGTCGACGAGAAGGGGATCGTCGCCCACCCCGACCACCCGGACAACACCCTGACCGGCTGGGCGTACCGGCCCGACGCCCTCGGCATCGCGCTGCGCCAGGCCTGGGAGGCCACGGACGGGCAGCTCCCGCTGCTGGTCACCGAGAACGGCATCGCCACCACCGACGACACCCGCCGGATCGCGTACACGACCGAGGCCCTCGGGCACCTCCACCAGGCGGTCGCCGACGGCGTCGACGTCCGCGGATACCTGCACTGGTCGGCCCTGGACAACTACGAGTGGGGTCACTGGGCGCCCACGTTCGGGCTCATAGCCGTCGATCGCGAGACCTTCGCGCGCACCCCCAAGCCGAGCCTGGCCTGGCTCGGGGATGTCGCCCGCAGGGGCGGCGCACCGGGCGCGCAGGGAGCGCGCGCCGAGGGCTGAGGTCAGATCGGGAAGTTCTCCGGCCGCGGTCTTGTCAGCAGGGCCGCGACCGGAGGCAGCGGATTCGCCGCGTCGAGGGTCAGAGCGTCGAGCAGGAAGGCGAGATAGCGGCGCCAGCCGTTGGTCTTCGCGTCCATGGTCCACAGGATGCTGAAGAGCATGACCACGAACCTGGGCAGATCCTCCGGGGCCAGATCGGCCCGCATGAGGCCGGACCGCTGGCTGCGCTGGGCCAGCACGGCGAGCCCTTCGTTGAACTCGGCGGCGACGTCCGCGGTGAGCGAGCCGGACATGCGGGCGGCCGTCAGCGTGTTGTGCTCGCGTGCCACCAGGGCCAGCGCCGCCTCGATCAGCATGGTGAAACCGAGCAGCGGATCGGGGTTCGCCAGGGCTCGCTCCTGGGCCGGAGACAGATCCTCGGCGAGGCACTGTTCGAGTGCCGCTCTCGCGAGGACACCTTTGTCGGGGAAGCGGCGGTAGAGCGTCGAGATGCCCACGCCGGCCCGGCGGGCGATCTCCTCCAGGGGAGCGTCAGGGCCCTGCTCCGCCCAGACCTTCCGGGCGGCCCGCTGGATCCGCTCGGCGTTGCGGGCGGCGTCGGCGCGCAGCTGTCTCGAGGTGTCCATAGTCACGAACCCAGTCTAGCAAGCAGTAGTTCACTCCCACTTATGGTTCACTGGGGTAACCGGTAGTGGACTTCCAGTTGCGGGAGGAGAGTCGGGTGAAGGTGGCAGTCGGCATCGAGAAGTGGGTCGCCGCATGAAGCGCGTCGTCGTGGTCGGGGCGTCGGCGGGCGGCCTGGCCGTAGCGGAGGCGCTGCGCAGAGCGAAGTTCGAGGGCGAGGTCACGCTCGTCGGTGACGAGCAGCACCTCCCCTACGACCGCCCGCCCTTGTCCAAGCAGCTGCTGTGCGGGGAGTGGGAACCGGAGCGCCTGAGCCTGCGGTCGGCCACCGACATCGAGGCACTCGATGTGGAGTGGCGTCTGGGCAGGGCGGCGACCGGCCTGGACACCGAGCGCCGCGCGGTGACACTGGCCGACGGCTCCGAGGTGCGCTACGACGGTCTGGTCATCGCGACCGGAGTGCGTCCCCGGCGGCTGCCCGGAGCCGAGCCGCGGCCCGGTCTGCACGTCCTGCGCACCCTGCCGGACGCACTGGCGCTCAAGGACGCCCTGCGCCCGGGCAGGCGGCTGGTGATCGTCGGCGCCGGATTCATCGGCGCCGAGGTGGCCGCCACGGCCCGTGACCTCGGGGTCGAGGTGACGATGCTGGAATCGGCGGCGGTACCTCTGGCCCTGGCCGTCGGCGAGGAGGCAGGCACCTTCCTGACCCGCCTCCACCACGAGCAGGGCGTCGACGTGCGGACGCAGGCCGCGGTCGCCGAGGTCCTCGGCGACGACGCCGGTGTCACCGGTGTGCGGCTGACCGACGCGACCGTGATCCCGGCCGACGACGTGCTGGTGGCCATCGGCTCGGTACCCAACACCGACTGGCTGGCGGGCAGCGGGCTCACCGTGGACAACGGCCTGGTCTGCGACGAGTACTGTGCCGCCGCGCCCGGCGTCTACGGCGTCGGGGACGTGGCCCGCTGGCACAACCCCCTCTTCGACACGCTGATGCGGGTCGAGCACCGCACCCACGCCGCCGAACAGGGCATGGCGGTCGCCCGCAACCTGCTCCAGCCCGATGACCGGCGTCCCTTCGCCCCGGTGCCGTACTTCTGGTCCGACCAGTACAAGACCAAGTTCCAGGCCTACGGCAACCTGCGCGACCACGACGAGGCACTCGTGCTGGGCAGTGACTTCGACGCCCGGCAGCTCCTCGTCGCCTACCGCAAGGGTGATCGGCTGAACGGTGTGCTGGCCGCGGGCAAGAGCCCCAAGGTCCTGCGCGCCTGGCGGGCCCTGATCGCCGCCCGGGCGCCGTGGCCCGAAGCGATCGCCGAGCAGATCGCGGCGTGACCGCCGTACGCCCGGCGCGAGCCCGCGGCGCGGGGCCGAGGCGGACAGTCTCGGTCCTCGCGCGGCGCGGCGGGCGATTCGGGAACGGACGAGGAGGAGCCGTGAGACCGATCAGCCATCTCGCCCAGCGCATGCTCGGACTGCCGCCGCCACGGACGCGGGACGTCGTCGTCCAGCGGGACCTCCGGGTGCCGATGGCCGACGGCACCACGTTGCTGGCCGACCGCTGGGCACCCCGCTCCGGCGGCGAGCGCCTGCCGCTCGTACTGGTGAGATCCCCGTACGGCAGGCGAGGGCCGATCGGCGTGCAGCTCGGCCGCGTCCCCGCGGAGCGCGGCTTCCAGGTGCTGATCCAGAGCGTGCGGGGCACGCACGGCTCGGGCGGGGACTTCGATCCCATCCGGCAGGAACGCGACGACGGCCTCACCACGCTGGACTGGGTGATCAAACAGCCGTGGTGCGGCGAGTCCGTCGTGCTGGCGGGGGCCAGCTATCTCGGGTACGTCCAGTGGGCCGTGGCCGACCGGCTCCCGCCGCAGGTCAAGGCGATGATCCCGAACATGACGGATTCCGCGCTGACCCTGGAGTTCCTGCGCTCCGACGGACTGTCCCTGGAGACGACGTTCATCTGGGGAGTGACCAACGCCGTCGACGAGCCCGCCGGAGTGCTGCGCGGGCTGGCCCGGATGCGGCGCAGGCAACGGGCGCTGGACACACTGCCGTTGGACCGGGCTGACGTCGCCGCCACCGGGCAGCGCGTCCCCTACATCCAGGACATCCTCGCGCACGATGCAGATGCGGAGCGCTGGACCGGCATCGACCACCGGCACCGGGTGCCGGCCACGACCGTGCCCGTGAGCTCGATCGGCGGCTGGTACGACATCTTCCTGCCCGGCCAGATCCGTGACTTCCAGGCGCTGCAGGAAGCGGGCCGTGAAGCTCGGTTGACCATCGGGCCCTGGACCCACGCCAACCTCGACAACACGCCCACCCGCGAACTGCTCACCTTCGGACTCGCGCTCGCCCAGGGCCGGGAGCCACCACGGAGGCCCCCGGTGCGTCTGTACGTGACGGGGGAGGAGGCCTGGGCCGACTTCGCCTCCTGGCCGCCGCGCGGCTACTGGCCCCGGAGCTTCCACCTGCAGCCCGATGGCGCCCTGTCCACCGGGGCACCGCCCGTCTCGGCACCCGACCGGTACCGATACGACCCGGCGGACCCGACTCCGGCGGTGGGCGGGGTCCGCGCCTCCGGCGGCGGACGCAAGGACAATGCCAGGCTGGAGGCACGCCCGGACGTGCTCACCTATACCACGCCTGTCCTCGACCAGGACGTCGAGGTCGTCGGCGAGGTGGGCGCCCAGATCTGGTTCCGCTCCAGCAGGCCGTTCGCGGACGTGTTCGTGCGGCTGTGCGACGTGGACGAGCGGGGCCGGTCGGTCAACGTGTGCGACGGCCTGGTCTCGGTCTCCGGTGCCGACAAAGTGTCCCGGGCCACCGTGCGACTGTGGCCCACCGCCCACCGGTTCCGACGCGGACACCGCATCAGGGTGCAGGTCTCCAGCGGCTCCTTCCCTCGCTTCGCCCGCAACCCCGGTACGGGAGAGCCGCACGCCACCGCCGTCGAACTCCGCCCGGCAGACCAGGAGGTGTACCACGACCCCGCTCGCCCGTCGGCCGTCGTCCTGCCCGTGCACGGGGCCCACTGAGCGCTCGGTCGACAGTGCCGCGGCGATACACCACCCGTCGGGTGCCCTGTCGTCGGGGCCGGCCGCGCCCCCGCCGCGGCGCCGTACATCGGCACCGCCCGCGCCCGTTCAGGGCGCTGCTGAAGTGGACCTGGGTGTCTCAGATGCCCAGCATCTTCTCGGACAGCGCCCACAGCCGGACCGAGGCCTCGGTGTCCACCGCGTGGGCCGCCACCCCGGTCGGCTCCCCCTCGTGCCCGATCCCGGTCGCCGGGTCATGGGGCGCGGCTTCGTTGCAGTTCTGGAAGTACCGACCCAGGACCCCCTCCACCAGCGGCGACGCGGCAAGGAACACCGAGCTGGCCGCGCCCTGTTCCGGGGTCCGCCACCCTTCCCCTGCCACCTCCTTGAAGGAGACCAGATGCTGAACCGACGCTCGTTCCTGTTACTCGCGCTCGGTGCGGCGGCGTCCCTGCCGACATCCGCTTCCGCTCTGACGCTCGCGGCGAGAGCCGTCTCGGGCTCGGGCATCACGGATGTCGGAGTGACCCGCCGGGAGGACTTGGGAGCGTTCGGCGGCACCCCGTACGAGCGGCTGGCCGGCATCATCGCGGGCACCGTGTCGCGCGACGAGCCCGTGGCGGGACTCGACACGGTCCTCGACGACGGCACGTACGCCTACACCTCCGGCTTCGAGGTGATCCGCCCGGCGGGTCCGGATGCGTACGGGACGGTCGTGATCGAGGCGGAGAACCGCGGAACTCCGCTCATGCTCCGCGACTTCAACGGCTTCGACGTGCCGTCGGGCGCGCCGCAGGACGTCTCGTACGCCCCGGGAATGGGCAACGGCTTCCTCTTCGACGGCAGCCGATCCTACGCACGGGTTCAGTGGCAGGCCGGCTACTCACCGGGCGTGCCCGACGACGCGCAAGGAGTCGGTCAGGTGATCGTCCGTGACTTCGCCCGGCTGCTGCGCGACGGCCGGCTCGGCCACGCCGGTTCACCGCTCGGCTCGTACCGGCACCGGCTACTCGTCGGACTGAGCCAGGCCGCCTGGTTCGTGACCAGTTTTGTCGCCGAGGGGTTCAACGACGCGCGCGGACAGGTATTCCAGGGGGCCTACGCCCAGGACGGCACCGGGAACCAACTGGCCATCAACGCGGTCGCCGCCGCCGACGGTGAACCGCAGACGGCCTATGTCCGGCCCGACGCAGCCCCCCTGACGCCACGTCAGGTACTGCACAGGCCCACCAGCGATCCGGTGTTCGTGGACGTGGCCGCGTACACCGACTACTACCGGCTGCGGGCCGGCGTGTCCCGGCAGGCGCCCGGTGCGCCCGGCTACCATCGGTACGACTGGCCGGCCGCGCACAAGCCGATGCTGAGCCAGGCGGCGGCGGACTCCGCGTTCGCGCAGGGATGCAACGACGGTGAGGCCATCCCGCTCAACCCCATCGACAACCGGCCCTACTCCCGGGCGATGCTGGTGGCCCTGGAACACCGGATCGTGGGCGGTGTGTCGGCGCCGATGCCGCCGGAGCGACTGTTCCGAGCCGACGCGAAGCCCGCCGACCACGCGCTGTTGAACGGTCTGCCCGGCCGCGAGGTGTGGGTGCCCCGGGTCGACGCGGACGGGTTCCCGGTAGGGGGAGTGCGCTTCGCCGCGGCCGAGCTGCCGCTCGGTTCTCCCGCGCCACCGGCGCTGCGGCCCGTGTCGACCGCGAACGCCGCGGCCACGTGCGGAAACTTCGGCGGCTGGCATCCCTCTACCGGGGACGAGCTGCGTGCCCGCTACGGCTCGCTCGACCGCTACCTTGCCGCCTATGACGCGTCGGTCACACGCCTGATCGGCCGCCGGCTGCTCCTCGAGACCGATCGCCGGTTCCTCCTCGACCGGGCGAGAGCGGAGTGGACCATGGCTCCGCAACGGTCGTGATGTGGCCGAGAGCGACGAGCGGACAGGTTCGGCCACGAAGGTTCGCGTGTAAGCTGGCTCGCTATTCGGCGGTTGTGCCAGGTCGAGCGCCAGGGTGCCCCGGAGGAAGTCAGCATGTCGGGTGGGACTGTGCGGGTCGAGAACGTGAAGGCGACCCGGGAACTCATCATGACCGCGGCCGAGCGGCTGTTCGCCGAGCGGGGTGTGTACGCGGTGTCCAACCGCCAGATCAGCCTCGCCGCGGGGCAGGGGAACACGGCGGCCGTCAGTTACCACTTCGGCACCCGGAACGGCCTGGTGCGGGCCATCGCCCACAAACACACCGAGCAGATCGAGCAGGTCACCAGGCGTCTCCTGGCCGAGATCGGCGACTCCTGGGAACTGCGGGACTGGGTGTCCTGCCTGGTGTGTGCGCTGCCGCAGTACCTGGCGGGGCAGGGCAGCCCGACGTGGTATGCGCGCTTCTGCGCCCAGGTGATGGTCGACCCCGTACTCCACGAGGTCGTGGTCGACGAGACCATCACGTCTCCCGCGCAGTGGCAGGTTCTTGAGGGCGTGCACCGCTGTCTCCCCGACCTCCCGGTCGCGGTGCGCGCGGAACGGACCGCCATGACCCGGCACATCTGTCTGTCCATGTGCGCCGAGTACGAGCATGTCCTGGCGGACGGTTCCGCCCTCCCCGGGACCGGCTGGCGGTCGGTCTCCATCGGCCTGGTCGACGCGATCGTCGGACTGTGGCAGGCACCGGTGACCGACGGTGCGTAGGAACCCCGTCGAGATATTTTCAATCAACCGATTGACTTAATTTCTGGGCGGGAGTTCACTGCGGAGTGCAGAGACGCCGGGACGCGTGCCCCCTGAAGGGCCCCACTTCTGTCGCGTCGGCCTGCTGCCAGTCGATTCCCATCGCTCCCAGAGGTGCCTTTGTGCCTCACGGCAGTGAGGAGCTCTCCGTGAAGATAAGCATCGAGCAGGACAGGTGCGTCGCGGCCGGACAGTGCGTGGCCGCCGCTCCTGACGTGTTCGACCAGCGTGACGAGGACGGAGTCGTCGTACTGCTCGACCCCGCGCCCCACGCCGCACTCGCAGAGGACGTTCGGCACGCGGCGGCCGTGTGCCCCGCCCTGGCCATCCACATCGAGGGATGACCAACCGAGCAGGAACCACCACCCCCGGCCCAGATCGAAGGAGCGAGATGTCCCACGCAGTGACAGGTGCCGCAGACGACACGGCCGCGGTTCTTCCCGACTGGCCGTTGCCCCGGGCGGAAGGCTGCCCGTTCGACCCCCCGCCGGCCCTCAGGTCGCACACCGCCGGGAAGAGTCTGGCGAAGATCCGGATCTGGGACGGCAGTACCCCCTGGATCATCACCGGTCATGCCGAGCAGCGGTCCCTGCTCAACGACCCCCGGGTCAGCGTCAACGAGAGCCTGCCGGGCTTCCCGCACTGGCACGAGGGCATGGCCGCCGGCGTGGAGCACCGCCCGCGTTCGGTCTTCAACTCGGACGCTCCGGAGCACACCCACTACCGCCGGATCATGACCAGCCCGTTCACCCTGAAGCGGGTGGAGGCGCTGCGCCCGGTGGTTCAGAAGATGACCGACGATCTCATCGACAGGATGCTGGCCGGACCGCAGCCGGCTGATCTCGTCGAGGCGCTGGCCCTGCCGCTGCCGACCATGATGATCAGTTCGATGCTCGGCGTACCGTACGAGGACCACGAGTTCGTCCAGCGCCACGCTTCCGCGGGGATCCGGCACAACTCGACCATGGAGCAGACCATGGAAGTCTTCATGGCGCTGAACACCTACCTGGTCGGGCAGATCGAGAAGAAGGCGGCCGATCCGGCGGACGACGCACTGTCCGACATCGCCGCACGGGTCAATGCCGGCGACATCACCGTCGCGGAAGCCGCCATGATGGGTCTGGGGCTGCTCACCGCAGGCCACGAGACCAGCGCCAACATGATCTCCCTTGCCACGGTCGCACTGCTGGAGAACCCCGAGCAGCTGGCGGTCCTGCGCGACGCGGACGATCCGAAGGTGGTCTCGGGAGCGGTCGAGGAACTGCTGCGCTACCTGAGTATCGTCCACGGCGGCCAGCGGCGCATCGCCCTGGAGGACATAGAGATCGGCGGAGAGGTGATCCGCGCCGGCGAGGGCATCATCATCGAACTCTTCAGCGCCAACCGCGACGCAAACGTCTTCCCCGAGCCCGACAAGCTGGACCTGCATCGGGACAACGCCCGGCACCACAACGCCTTCGGCTTCGGTATCCATCAGTGCATCGGCCAGCAACTCGCCCGCGTCGAGCTCCAGGTCGTCTACGGCACGCTGTTCCGCCGCATTCCCACGCTGCGCCTGGCCAAGCCGATCGAGGAGATCGCCTTCAAGCACGACCGGCTCGCGTACGGCGTGTGGGAGCTGCCGGTCGCCTGGTAGCCGAGCAGGCCGGCCCGCCACCGGGCGCCCGGCAGGACCGGGTGCCCGGTGGCCGGGGATCCACGGGGGCGCATCCATCACATAGGGACGAGAGGACATCAACGGCGATGACCAAAGAACTGTCCGACAGAGTCGCCATAGTCACCGGCGCGGCCGGTGGCCTGGGCCGAGCCATCTCCGAGAAGTTCCTGGAAGAGGGAGCACGCGTAGTCCTCGCCGACGTCAACAAGGACGCGGGTGAGTCCCTGGCCGCCGACCTCGGGCCGCAGGCCCGGTTCCAGCGGACGGACGTGGCCGACCCGCAGCAGGTGCAGGCGCTCGTCGACTTCGCGGTGGAGACGTTCGGCGGCCTGCACATCATGGTCAACAACGCGGGCGTCTCGGGCACCATGACGGACAGCTTCCTGAACGAGGACCTGACCGACTTCCAACGCATCATGTCGATCAACCTCCTGGGTGTCATGCACGGCACCCAGGCCGCCGGCCGTCACATGGCGGCGAGCGGCGGGGGAGCCATCGTCAACATCAGCTCCATCGGCGGCACCATGGCCAACCCCGGTGTGCCCATCTACGCCGCCTCCAAGGCGGCCGTCGTGCACTTCTCCAAGGGTGTCGCCATCGACCTCGCGGAGCACGACATCCGGGTCAACTGCATCGCGCCGGGCGGCATCCCCACGCAGTTGCTCTCCTCGGCCACCGCCAACCCCGAGATGACCAAGCGCATCCGCGCCGTGATGGCGGCCATCCAGCCGATGAAGCGGCTGGGTGAGGCCAGGGACGTGGCCGAAGCCGTCGCCTACCTGGTCGGAGACCGATCGCTGCATGTCACCGGAACGCTGCTGACGGTCGACGGCGGCACGTCGGCCGGCATGAAGCGTGTGGTGAAGCCCCCGACCTCCGTGGCCCCCGAAACGGAGACCGCGGCCTCCTGAAACCCGGATCCGTATGGAGAAGCCCATGAAAGTGGATGGCACGCTCAGCGTGTGGGGCGCCTCGGAGATCGTGACCGAGGCCAGGCGCCACGAGAAAATGGGTTACGACGGTCTGTGGACCTCCGAGGCCGCCCATGACCCGTTCCTGCCGCTGCTCCTCGCTGCCGAACACACCGATCAGCTCGAAGTGGGCACGGCCATCGCGGTGGCCTTCTCCCGCTCCCCGATGCAACTCGCCTACACCGCACACGACTTGCAGTCGTACTCCGGTGGTCGCTTCACTCTCGGCCTGGGCAGCCAGATCAAGCCGCACATCGAACGCCGCTTCTCCATGCCGTGGAGCAGACCCGCGGCCCGCATGCGCGAGTACGTGGCGGCACTGCACGCGATCTGGTCATCCTGGAACGACGGTACGAAGCTCGACTTCCGCGGTGACTTCTACACGCACACCCTCATGACCCCGTTCTTCTCACCGCCCCCGACCCCCGAGGGCAAGCCGCCGAAGATTCTGGTGGCCGCCGTCGGCGAGGCCATGACCGCGGTCGCGGGGGAGTCTGCGGACGGGCTGCTCGCGCACGCCTTCACCACCGAGCGGTACTTGCGCGAGGTGACCCTGCCCACGGTCGAGCAAGGCCTCGTGAAGTCCGGCAGAGACCGCGGTGACTTCGCCGTGAGTCTCCTGCTGCTCACCGCCACCGGGCGCACCGAGCAGGAGATGGCGAACGCCGTGAAACATACGCGGCGTCAGGTCGCCTTCTACGGGAGCACGCCGGCCTATCGAGCCGTCCTTGAGCTGCACGGCTGGGGCGAACTCGGCGATGAGCTGAACGCGTTGTCGAAGTCCTCGCGCGAGGACAAGTGGCAGGCCATGGGCGCGCTCGTCGACGACGAGGTGCTGAACGCCTTCGCGGTGGTGGCGGAACCGGGCCGGCTTGCCGCCGAGATCCGTCGGCGCTACGGAGCCCTGGTGGACCGGGTGACCTTCTACACCACCTATGACATCGACACGGACGTGTGGGGGCCGGTGGTCCAGGAATTGAGCCGTCGGAATTTTAAATCAGGCGATTGACAAGACGGCGGGGAAGATGTTCACTCGAAAATGAGGGAGAAACCCCTTTTCCCGGCACGCTTCCGGCCTTGCTGATGTTCATCCGATTTCCCCGCCCTGGCTTTTCGCATGCCTTTTCCGGGTGTAACTCCCCCCCCCGTGAATTTCCCGCAATGCCGCACCGATTGGAGGACGATGATGTCCACCCAGACAGACACTCTGTACCCGCCCGAGGGGCTGGGCGCTCCGAAGGACCGGCAGGGCCACACCGGCAGTGAACTGAACCTGCCACAGGGCACGGAGATCTTCTCCGCCGACAACCACATCTCGCTCGCCGACGACATCTTCTACGAGAACTTCCCCGAGCGCCTGAAGAACAAGGCGCCGCGCATCTGGTACGAGGACGGCGCCTTCGAGATCGGCGTGGCCGGCAAGTCGTTCCTGCCGAAGGAATTCAGCCGGGTCCTCATGCAGTACGACCCGCTGACCGGGTCCAACAGCGGCAACATCGAGGGCCGGCTGGAGGAGCTGCGCTCAGACGGCATCGAGAAGGAACTGGCCTTCCCGAACGCGCTCCTGGCGATCTTCCACTACCCGGACCCGGAGGTGCGGGAGCTCTGCTTCCGGATCTACAACGAGCAGATCGCCAAGCTGCAGGAGCGCTCGAACGGCCGCTTCTACGGCGTCGGTCTCATCAACTGGTGGGACCCGAAGGGCACCCGCCGTACCCTCGCCGAGCTGAAGAGCCTCGGCATCCGGACCTTCCTCATGCCGCTCAACCCGGGCAAGGACTCCGAGGGCAACCAGATCGACTACGGCAGCATGGCGATGGATCCCGTCTGGGAGGCCGTCGAGGAGTCCGGGATCCCGGTCTCGCACCACATCGGCGAGACCGGTCTGAAGACCCCCTGCGAGCAGAACGCCATCCTCGTCGGCATGGTGAACAACGTGACCGGCTTCCACGAGGTGTGGGGCAGGTACGTTTTCAGCGGCATCCTCGACCGTCACCCGGGGCTCCAGGTCGGGTGGTTCGAGGGCGGCGCGAGCTGGGTCGCCTCGGTCCTCCAGGACGGCGAGCACATCCTCGCCTCCTACCGGCACATGCTGGACCGTCCGGTGGAGCGCGACGTCCGCAGCTACTGGGACAACCACATGTACGCCTCCTTCATGGTCGACCCGCTCGGCATGCAGATGCTGGAGCACATCGGCGTGGACAAGGTCATGTGGGCCGCCGACTACCCGCACAACGAGAGCACCTTCGGCTACTCGGAGAAGTCGATCACGATGATCTCGGACGCCGTCGGCCCCGAGAACGCGGCCAAGATCGTCAGCGGCAACGTCAAGCGATTCCTCGGCCTGTAGGCCGGGCCGGACCCGCGAAGAAAGCGACGGCGAAGTTCCATGACATCGTGTGGGAGGCGGCGATGACCGTCATCGACATCCCGGACACACCGGATCTGGCCCGAATGCGCCGTGAGTGCGGTGCCCGTCTGCAAGCGGCCATGACGGCGCAGGGCGTCGACGCCCTGATCCTGCTCGGAAACAGCGCGGTGAGCTACGCGACGGGCGTGAGCTGGCCGCTGGGCGACTCAGGCCTCGCCCACGTCGACCGCCCGGTCGCCGTGGTCACGGCCGACGACCCCTGGCCCCATCTCTTCATGCCCTTCCGTGAGGGCTCCTCCGGCGAGGCACTGCTCCCGTCGGACCACATCCACCCGCCGGTCTACCTGGAATACGACGAGGGCGTGCGGAACTTCGCCGGCGTCCTCGCGGACCTGGTGCCGGCCGGCGCGACCGTGGCGGTCGACGAGCTGACGGGCGCCATGCGCCGGGCCGAGAAGACGCTGTTCCCGTCCGGCTCGCTCCGTGACGCGTCGCACGTCATCGGTCAGGCCAAGCTTGTCAAGACCGCGGACGAGCTCTCGGTGATCCGCAAGGCTCTGCGGATCACGGAGCAGGCCATGGCCGAGGTGACGGGGACCCTGAAGCCGGGGGCCCGTCAGGTCGACCTGTCGGCCCGCTTCCTGCGCAAGGCCTACGAGTACGGCGCACTGGCGAACGTGATCGACCCGATCTGGCAGGTCATGCCGGACTCGAAGGCCGAAGGCGTGTGGACCACCCACGGCGACCTCGCCCTCCCGCTGCTGTCGACCGAGCGGGAGCTGGCCAAGGGCGACGTGCTGTGGACCGACGTCGGCATCAACTACGCCGGCTACATGTCGGACTTCGGCCGTACCTGGGTGGTCGGCCAGGACCCGACGCCCCATCAGAAGTCACTGTTCAAGAGGTGGCAGGACATCATAGCCGCGGTGAAGGGCGTCACCCGGGCCGGAGCCACGGGCGCCGACCTGACAAAGGCCGCGACCGATGCCAACGGCGGCGAGAAACCCTGGCTGCCCCACTTCTACCTGGGCCACGGCATGGGTGTGGATTCCGCCGAGATGCCGTTGATCGGCACCGACCTCGGCCAGGAGTTCGACGAGAGCCAGGTGCTCCAGGCCGGCACCGTGCTCGTCCTTGAACCCGTGATCTGGGAGGACGGCACCGGCGGTTACCGCAGCGAGGAGGTCATTGTGATCGAGGACGAGGGCTGGACGGCCCTGACCGACTACACCTACGCGCCCTATGGCGACTGAGGTCCTGCCGGACGACCGCGCTCTCCGCACCGGGCGGCGAGAGCGTGTGCTGGCACACATGGAAGCCCACGACCTCGACGCCCTCGTCCTCGGACGGGGTGCCAACATCCGCTACGTCACCGGCGCGGGCGGACTGCTGTGGAACGCGGGGACGCACCCCTTCTTCCCGGCGTGCGTGGTGGTCCGGGAGACCGGATCCATCCACCTGCTCAGCACCTGGGACGAGGGAATCCCCGACGACATCCCGCACGAGAACCTCTACCCGCTGAGCTGGAACCCGGCGAACTACGTCAAGGTGATCCGGGGCATCCCGGGGACGGCGACGGCCCGACGCGTCGGCAGTGACGCGTCGAACCCGACCATCGCCCAGATGCTCGCCTCGTGCTTCCCGGCCGCCGAACTGGTCGACGGCGAAACCGCGTTGCGCGCGGCCCGCCGTATCAAGACGCCCGAAGAGGTGACAGCCCTGCGCCACGCCATCGGTGTGGCGGAGACCAGCCTGGCAAAGGCCCTGGCCGAGCTGCGGCCGGGCGTCACCGAGGGCGAGCTGTCCGGCGCGCTGCTGGAGGCGGCGGCGGCCGGCGGCGTGACGACCCCGGCCACCCAGGAGGTCGTCTGGCGGACGTCCCGGGAACACCGCTGGCGGCTCGTCGACGACGGCGGCCGTATCGGCGCCGGTGACCTCGTGGCCTTCACCGCGGGAGTCGTCGCCGACGGATACATCGGAGAGGTCGGACGCACCTGGCCGGTTGAGGGCGGCAACCAGCAGGCGGTCGAGTCCCTGTACCGGCGCTGGGACGAGCTGTGGGCCCTGCTGGCCGACGCCTGCCGGTCCGGCGCCCAGGCCAGCGACCTGCTCGCCGCCTACGACACGGCCGGCGAGTCGCTGCCCCCGATGCCGGTGGCCCGGGGAATCGGCCTGGGCTTCGACCCGCCGGTGGTCACGTCGGGCCTGCCCGCCACGGCGGCCGAGGAACGGCTCGAACCTGGGATGGTGCTGTCCGTGACCGGCTATGTCTGGCAGGAGGGCGTGGGCGCCGTCCTCGGGCGTGAAGCGGTCCTCATCACCACGGAAGGGCCCGAGCTGCTCACCACGAGCCCCTTGTGGAGGCCGTGACTCACCGCAGTCCGGCTCGTCCCCGAAGGCCAGGGCCGTCCGCTCCGGCCCTGGCCGCCTTCCACGTACATGGGAAAGGACTCCCCGCACATGACCGAAAGCGACCGTCCCTCCGCCGAGGAGATCATCCTCTACGAGAAGGACCCCAAGACCAAGATCGCCACGATGACGCTCAACCGGCCCGAGTACATGAACGCCCCCACCGCGGCGGCACGACTGCGCTACGCCGACCTGATCCACGCCGCCAACATCGACAACGACGTGAAGGTCCTGGTCATCCGAGGCGCGGGCGACAACCTCGGTACCGGAGCGGACATCGCCGAGGTCATGGAGTTCCACGACGCGCCGACGCCCGGCCCGCGGCTGAGTGAACTCCGGCTCACCGAGGACCAGGTCACCTACCCGCCCAAGAACACCTACCGGTACGGCGGAATCCTCGGCCAGTACTACGCCAGCACCCAGGGCGGCACCCGCTGTCTCCAGGACTTCAAGAAGATCAGCATCCTGGAGGTCAAGGGCTACTGCTACGGCTGGCACTTCTACCAGGCGGCCGACGCCGACCTGGTGGTCTCCTCCGACGACGCCCTCTTCGGCCACCCCGCGTTCCGCTACATCGGCTGGGCGCCCCGGATGTGGACCTGGGCGCAGACCATGGGCCTGCGCAAGTTCCAGGAGATGGTCTTCACCGGAAGGCCGTTCAGCGCGAAGGAGATGTACGACTGCAACTTCCTCAACTCCGTCGTCTCCCGGGACGAACTGGAGGCGGAGGTCCAGAAGTACGCCCTCGCCTGCTCGCGCACCCGTCCGACGGACGCGGTGTACATGCAGAAGGTGTTCTTCGAGATGTACAAGCAGTACCAGGGCGAGTACATGGGCGCCATGATGACCGGCCTGTTCGAGTCGATCGGCAACGTCGCCCAGCCCGACGCCGACGACCTGATCCTCGACGAGGACGTGGTCGCGGGCGGCATCCCCAACGCCGTCAGGGACAACGACGACCAGTTCCCGCCCGAGTGGCGGCTCAGCCGGCGCGGACGCAACAAGACCAAGTAGCGCACTGACTGATGGGAGCCGCTGATGTCCCCCGTTGAACCGCCGCTGAGTGGCAGTGTCGTCATAGACCTGTCCACCGGAATTGCCGGCGCCTACTGCACCAAGCTGCTGGCCGACGGCGGAGCGGAGGTCGTCAAGGTCGAGCCGCCGGATGGTGACCCGCTGCGGGGCTGGTCGGCCTCCGGCGCCGCCGTCGACGCCCACCGTGGCGGGGCCCTCTTCAGCTTCCTGGCCTCCTCCAAACGCAGCGTCGTCGCCGATGCCGGCCGCCCCGAGGACCTGGAGTTCGTGCGCGAACTCCTGGCAGCGGCCGACATGGTGGTGTGGTCCCCGGGTCCTGGCGTCGCCGGACTCGAGGAGTTCTCCCCGCAGGAGATCCACCGCCGTCATCCGCACCTGACGGTGACATCGATCAGCCCGTTCGGGCTGGACGGACCCTGGCGGGATCGTCCGGCCACGGAGTTCACGCTGCAGGCGTGGTCCGGTGGCGTCTTCGGAACCGGCCGCGGCGCACAGGACCGCGCGCCGGTCTCCATCGGAGGGCGGCCGGGAGACTGGGTCTCCGGCGCCTATGCGGCCGTGGGCGCCCTGACCGCGCGGCTGCGCGGCCTGGACAGCGGCCGCGGCGAACTCGTCGACCTCTCGATGCTCGAGGCGCATGTCCTGTCCATGACCTACTACTCGGTGACCTGGGGTGACATGCGGGGCGGCCCGAGGCGTACGGCGCGGTCGCTCAACCTTCCCGGGGTGGCCCAGGCCAAGGACGGCATGGTCGCCATGGGGTGCGCGACCCCCCAGCAGTTCTTCGACCTGTGCGTGATGGTCGGCCACCCCGAGTGGATCGACGAGGAGAACCCGTTCTCGATCGTCGAGCGCACCAACGAGGTGGCCCCGTTGATCCAGGAGTGGATCGGCAGCCGGACCGTGGCAGAGGTGCGCGAGCTGGCGACGGCGTTCCGGATCCCCAGCGCCCTGGTCGCCAACGGCGCCACCGCTCCGCTCATGGACCACTACGAGGAGCGGGGGACGTTCCAGCACAATCCCCGGGACGGGTTCCTCCAACCCGGTCACCCCTACCGCCTCCAGCCGGCGACGCTGCGGCCTGTGGAGGCGGCGCCAAGTCTCGGCGAGCACACCGAGAGCGTCCGCGCCGCACCCAGGACCCCGCGGCCGGTCCCCGTAGCGGGCTCCGGCGAGGACCGGCTGCCGTTCAGTGGCCTGAGGGTCCTGGACATGACGGCTTTCTGGGCCGGTCCCTCCTGCACCCACGTCCTCGCCCTGCTCGGCGCCGAGGTCATCCACCTGGAGTCCACCACCCGGCCCGACGGAACCCGGCTGATGGCGGGTGTCCGGGCCACCGTGGACCAGTGGTGGGAGATGTCGCCGATCTTCTCCGGCCTCAACACCAACAAGAAGAGCCTCACGCTCGACTTCCAGAGCGAACGCGGGCGCGAACTCCTGCGCCAACTGATAGCGACCTGCGACGTGATCGTCGAGAACTACACCCCGCGTGTGCTGAACCAGATCGGCCTGGACTACGAGGCCGTACGGCAGATCAGGCCCGACGCGATCATGGTTCGTATGCCCGGCTTCGGGCTCGACGGACCGTGGCGCGACCACGCCGCCTTCGCGTACGTCATCGAGGATGCGTCCGGGCTGACATGGCTGACCGGTCACGCCGACCAGAGCCCGGTCGAGCCCTACTCGATCGGTGACCCGAACGCCGGTGTGCACGCGCTGAACGGTCTGCTGCTCGCCCTGGAGCATCGGCGCCGCACGGGCGAGGGAAGCCTGGTGGAGGCCGCGATGGCCGACGCCGCCCTCAACGTGGCCGCCGAACAGGTCATCGAGCACTCCGCCTACGGCGCCCTGCTGCAGCGGGACGGAAACCGCGGACCGACCGCGGCGCCCCAGAACCTGTATCTGAGCGCGGACATCGACGAGTTCGGCCGCAAGGACGTCTGGGTCGCGGTCGCGGTCGCCACCGACGAGCAGTGGGCCGCGCTGCGGGACGCGATCGGCCGGCCCGCATGGGCGACGGACCCGGAGCTGGACACCGCAGAGGGACGGCATCGGCGTCACGAGGAGATCGACGAACACCTCGGGGCCTGGTGCCGTGAGCGCGGCGCGGATCAGGCCGTCGAACTCCTGTGGGACGCCGGAGTGCCGGTGGCCAAGGCGGTGCAGCCGCACCGTCAGGGCGAACTGGAGCAGCTGCGGTTCCGCGGCTTCTTCGAACAGGTCGAACACCCGGTGAACGGCAGTGCCAGGCACAGCACCCTGCCGATCCGGTTCTCCGGAGGCCCCGGTCAGCACCACGTCGGTCACGCCCCGCTGCTCGGTCAGCACAACGAGGAGTTGCTGGCCCAACTGGGCCTGACCGGGCAGGAGATCGCCGCCCTTGAGGCGGACGGAGTCATCGGTCGGGCACCGGCTCGCTGAGCCCCTGCCGGACAGCCGGGCCCACAGATCGAAGCAATGAGAGGAGTCGACATGCAGCCGCGAATCGGAATGATGCTCGCGAGCACGGTGGACAGCACCACCGTCGTCATCGTGCGCTGGGCGGCCGGCGACAAAGAGGTGACGTGCGGAGGCCGGCCGATGGTCGACCAGACGCAGCAGGACACCTTGCTCCAGGAGCCCCTCGACCCGGACCACGCGGCCGGAACGATGCTGGGCAAGCGCTACGCCACCGACGACGGCAGCGTGGAGCTGCTGTGCACCAAGCCCGGCCAGGGATCCCTCGCCGTAGCAGGCGTGCCTCTGGCCGTGAAGAGTGCCAAGCCGTTGCCGGCCTCGGACTGAGTGCGGGCGACGGCGATGGACCTGACGATGCTCTTGGACATGGCGGCCGGCGGGTTCCCCGACCGCACACTGGTCGGCACCGCCGAGGAGGGGCTCACGGCCGGGGAGCTGCGCGCAGCGGCACACCGGGGCGCGGCGCTCATCAACGCCTCGGGCGCCGACTCGGTCGTCTACCTCGCGGCGAACGGCCCCGCCTTCCCGCTGGCGCTGTTCGCCGCCGCGGCGGCGGGCGTGCCCTTCGTCCCGCTCAACTACCGGCTCGGCACCGAGCAGTTGCAGTCCCTGCTGGCGAACCACGCCGACGCGTGGGTCATCGCCGACGAGCAGCACGCCCCGCTGCTCCCCGGGACCAAAGCCCCGCCGCTCACCCCGAAGGCCTGGCGCGACGCCACGGCCTCCGGGGAGACCGCAGACGGCCCGGCACCGGCATCCGGTGAACCCGCCGCGGCCATCATCTACACCAGCGGGACGACGTCGGCGCCGAAGGGAGTCGTGCTGCGCCACGACAACCTCGTCTCCTACGTCATCGGAAGCGTCGAGTTCGGCAGCGCCGAACCCGAGGACGCGGCCCTGATGTGCGTACCCCCCTACCACATCGCCGCCGTGTCCAACGTCCTGACCAACGTCTACGCAGGCCGTCGGCTCGTCGTCCTCGACACGTTCTCGCCGAGCCGCTGGCTGGAGCTGGTACGCGTCGAGCGCATCTCCAACGCCATGGTGGTGCCGACGATGCTGGCCCGCCTCATGGAGGAACCCGACTCGGAACAGTCGGTGCCCGCGCTGCGCACGCTCGCCTACGGCGGCGCCGCGATGCCGCCCCGGGTGATCGAACGGGCGCTGGAGGCCTGGCCGCAGGTCGGATTCGTGAACGCCTACGGGCTCACGGAGACCAGTTCCACCATCTCCGTACTCGGGCCCGACGACCACCGACGGGCCTTCGCCTCGGAGGATGCCGAGGCGCGGGCGCGACTGCACTCCGCCGGCCGACCGATCCCGGGAGTCGAGATCGAGATCCGGGACGAGGACCTCACGCCCGTGCCCGCGGGCGTGTCGGGAAGCGTCTGGGTTCGTGGCGCCCAGGTGTCGGGGCAGTACGCGGGCGTCGAATCCCGGTCGGCCGAGGGCTGGTTCGACACCCGGGACCTCGGCCGGCGCGACGGCGAGGGCTTCCTGTTCATCGAGGGCCGCCGGGACGACACGATCATCCGAGGTGCGGAGAACATCGCGCCGGCCGAGATCGAGGACGTCCTGCTGCGGCAGAGGGGCGTGGCCGACGCTGTCGTGGTCGGCATGCCCGACGAGCAATGGGGCCAGCGCATCGAAGCCGTCGTCGTCCCGGCCCGGGGCGCCTCGCTCGACAGCGAGGCACTTCGCGCCGAGGTCCGGCGGAGGCTGCGCAGTTCGAAGACGCCGGAGCGCATCGTCGTATGGGACGAGCTACCCCGTACGGCCACCGGCAAGATCCTGCGTCATGAAGTCCGAGCGGAGCTGGGCCGCTGATCCGGCGGTCTGTCGGAATTCCGGCCGTGGCAGAACCAGCCCCGGCACGGTTCGCAACACCCCACGGAGACCGGAATGATTACCCTCGATGCCCTGCCCGTCGACCCCGCCGCGCTACGCCGGGCGTATGGATGTTTCCCCTCCGGCGTGACCGCGGTCTGCGCCCTGCTGGACGGCGTTCCCGTCGGGATGGCGGCCAGTTCCTTCACCTCGGTGTCGCTGAGCCCACCGCTGGTCTCGCTCTGCGTGCAGGATTCGTCGCGGACCTGGCCGAAACTGCGCGACTGCCCGCGGCTGGGGGTGAGCGTGCTCGCCGCCGACCACGACGTCGCCTGCGTGAACCTGTCCCGGAAGGAGGGCGACCGCTTCGCCGGCGTGCAGTGGGAACCGACTGAGGGGGGAGCCGTGTTCGTGCACGGGGCGACAGCCTGGCTCGACTGCTCGCTGGAGGCGGAGATACCGGCCGGTGACCACGACATCGCCCTCCTGCGGATCCACGGGCTGCGTGCGGAACCCGAGACCACACCGTTGATCTTCCACGCGAGCCGTTTCCGCACCCTGGCCGCGATCGACTGACCTGCACCGTGCACCGGGTGCGCCGGCGGTCAGGGCGCGGTGCGCTCCTCGTGCGATGCCCCCGGCCGTAGCGGAAGCTCGGCGACGACTTCGAAGCCGCCCTGGTCACGTGACCCCACGCGGAGCAGGCCCCCGACCGCACGGGCGCGCTCGCGCATCCCGATGAGGCCGTAGCCGCCGCTGGGCGCGGGCGGGTTGGCGCTTCTGGCGGATCCTTCATTGGTGACGGAGATGCACAGCCGGTCGTCCAGGTAGACCAGCCTGACTGCGGCGGATGTGGTGGTGGCATGCTTGGTGACATTGGTGAGTGCCTCCTGGACGATGCGGTAGGCACTGAGATCCGCGCCGACCGCGAGGGGCCGGACCACTCCCTCCTCGCTGACCGCGACAGTGAGCCCCGCGCTTCGGAACGTGGCGGTCAGTTCGTGGAGTTGGGCCAGCCCCGGAGTGCGGGCCGCCGACTCGCCGGGGACACCCGCACGGCGCAACAGGCCGACAGTGGCCTTGAGTTCGCTCAGCGCCATCGTGGTGGTGCCCGTGAGCTCGAGGGCCAGTTGTTCGGCCGTGGCGGGCCGGGGGCCGACCAGCCGTGCCACGGCGCCCGCCTGCAGCTTGGCCAGGACGAGGTGATGGGCCACGACGTCATGCAGATCGCGCGCGATGCGCATCCGCTCGTCACCGACGCGCTGGCGGGCTTCTTCCTCAAGAAACGCCCTGTAAATCCGGCTCGCGGTGCCGAGAGCGGCGGGCAGCAGCAGCCAGGCGGTGGGGCCGAGCGTCCGGAACAACAGCGGTTCGCCGGGGGCACCGTCGAGCGTTCCGGTCGCCACCAGAAGGACGATGGAACCGAGGGCGAAGGAGTACGCGACCCTGCGCCGCGTGTGCTTCGCCAGCCAGAAGAGCGCCACCATGAGCGGGCCCAGCAGCAGCATCGTGACGATGTAGCCGAGCGCGACCAGGGCCATGGCGCAGGAGGTGGTCAGCACGACCGTGGTGCGGGGATGGCTGCGGCGGCACAGCAGGAAGATGCAGGACAGCCCGGTCAGCAGGACGCCGGGCCACATGGAGACGTCCAGGGCGTGACCGGGGAGCGCGACGTTGCTGCCGAGGAGGGAACAGCCTATGAGCACGGCGGCCCCGGCAGCGTCGCTAACACGGGGATGGTGGAATGGGTACCTCTGCAAGCTTCTGATCATGGTGGGGGTCCAGTTCCAGGCGTGCCTGCGGTGGCGCCGAATTCGGTTCGTGGGTGGAGGTGGGGAGAAGACCGGTGCCCGCCGGCAGGGGACCGGCGGGCAGTCGTCGAACCAGTGAGCCGAGTACCGGGACACGACCCACGGACGCGTGCGGTGTCAGGCGAGCCTGGCGGTCCATCCGCCGTCGACGGGAACGACGACGCCGGTGACGAACGAAGCGCGGTCCGAGGCGAGGAACGCGGCGACATCCGCCTGTTCCTCGGGAGTGCCCGGTCGGGCGAGCGCGGCCCTGCCGCTCAGGCTCGCCTCGATCTCGGGGGGAAGATCGCGGTTCTTCTTGCTCACGGTGAAGCCCGGTGCCACGGCGTTGACGCGGATACCGGCGGGGCCGTAGTGGACGGCGTAGGACTTGGTGAGGGAGTTGATGCCGGCCTTCGCCGCGGAATAGGCCATCGAGATCAGCTTGTCGGTGTTGAACGACGCGGCGGAGGAGAAGTTGACGATGGCGCCGCCGTCGGCGGGCGCCATCACGCGCACAGCGTGCTTGTTGGTGAGAAGCGTGCCGAGCAGGTGCACGGAGGTGAGGCTCTCGTACTCCTGGACCGTGACTTCCTCGCCACGGCGTCCGCCGGGGTTGCCCGCGACGTTGACAAGGATGTCAACGCGTCCGAAAGCGTCCACCGCGCGCGCGAAGACCGCCTCGACCTCTTCCTCGCGGGTGATGTCCGCCTTGAACGGGACAACCGCGGGGCCGAGGGAGAGAGCCGTGCCGTTCACCGCGCCGCTGATGTCGGTCGCGAGCACCTGTGCGCCCTCCTTCACGAACACCGCGGTGGTCACCGCACCGATGGTCTCCGCCGCACCAACACCGGTGATCACGGCCACCTTGCCCTCGAGCAGTCCGCCTGGCTGCTGAGCCGGCTCATGCTGCTGGTTCGTGATGGTCATCCGGGGCTCCAGTGCTCCGTAGGGTCAAGCGGTCGGTATGCGGAGGAGACACTCGGCCACGGCCTCGGGCTGGGTGATCATCAGGTCGTGGCCGGTGTCGATGTCCCAGAGCCGCCCATCGGCGCGCGCCTTGGCCATGAGCGCGGGATCGCGGTGGGGGAGCGTGCTGGTGCAGACGATGTGCGTCTGCGGTATCTGCCAGAGCTCTGCCTCGTTCTCGAGGTGGAGCTTCTGGGCGAAGCATTTGTACGGGTGGGGGGTCAGTTTCGACATCATCCACGTGATGTCGGCCGGGTCTGTGACGCCGTAGTTCGGGATCGGTTCAAGCCCCGGCTGAAGCACGACCTCGGCCCCGTTGACCACGTTGCCCTTTGCCCGGGCCGCCGCCATCTGCGAGGGCGAGATGTCAGCGAGCGACTGCCCGTTGACCGGTGTGGCGGCGTCGAGATAGACGAGGTGACCGATCCGCTCCGTGGCGAGGTCGGCGACGCCGGTGATGACCATGCCGCCGTAACTGTGCCCGGCGAGGATCACGTCGTGGAGGTCCTCGTATCTGAGCACCTGGATGACGTCGCGGATGTGGAAGTCGAGATCGATGTCGTCGCTGAGCAGGTGGAACCTCTCGCCGACGCCGGTCAGGGTCGGAGTGTAGACGTCGTGGCCGGCTTCCCGCAGGATCCGGGCGACACGCTGGTAGCACCAGCCGCCGTGTGCTCCGCCTGGAACGAGGACGTACGTTGCCATGTCGTTCTCCTTGTCGGGGTCTGCGGGCTGTCCGGCCGGGCGCTCCGCGGGGCGGAGCGCCGACGGCCTCGGAGAAAGGTTTCGCCGTGTCCGGGACGCCTACTTGTGCCCGGCGTCCGCGGTAGCGGCCGCCTCGACCGGCGCCCCATGCGCGGCGACGCTTGCGCGTCGACCGGGAAGGAAGGAGGCCAGAAGCAGGGCGACGAGCGCAGCGCCGCAAGCGATTCCCATGATCACCTTGAAGGCGTTCTCGGAGGGCAGGGCGTGTCCGCCGAGGTTGATGGTCATCTGGGCGACGATGACACCGCAGGTAGCACTGGCGACAGAGCTGCCGATGGAGCGGACCAGGGTGTTGAAGGCGTTGGCGGCGGCGGTCTCGGACACCGGGACCGCGCTCATGATGAGCATGGGCAGGGCACCGTAGGCGAACCCGATACCGGCGCCGATGATGCAGGAGACCAGGATCAGATGCCAGATCTCGCTCATCAGGACGAGATTGAGGGCGTAGCCGCCGGCGACGATGACGGCGCCGAGCATGAGGGTGACCTTCGGGCCCTTGGCCTCGGAGATCTTCGACGACATGGGAGCCGCGAGCATCACGATCAGGCCCTGGGGCGCGAGGACCAGTCCGACGGTCAGCAGGCTCTTGCCGAGGCCGTAGCCGGTCTGCTCGGGCAGCTGGAGGATCTGGGGGACGATCAGCTGGATCGCGAAGAGGGAGAAGCCGAAGGCCAGAGCGGTGAGGTTGGTGAAGAGCACCTGCGGGCGGGCGGTGGTGCGCAGGTCGACCAGCGGCTCGTCGGTACGCAGCTCGAAGAAGCCCCAGAGGAGGAAGATCGCGAGCGCTCCGGCGAAGAGGCCGAGGGTGGTGCCACTGCCCCAGCCCCAGTCGCCGCCCTTGGAGATCGCCAGCAGCATGCAGACCAGGCCGCCCGCCAGCCCGAGGCCGCCGATCAGGTCGAAGCGTCCGCCGGTGCGCACCTTGGATTCGGGCACGAGGGTGAGCACGGCGACGAGAGCGACGGCGCCCAGGGCGGTGGACGCCCAGAACAGGACGTGCCAGTTGAAGTTGTCGGCGATGAAGGCCGCGAGGGGCATGCCGAGGGCGGCGCCGATACCGAGGGAGGCGCTCATCAGGGCGATCGACGAGGTGAGTTTGTCGGCGGGCAGCTCGTCACGCATGATGCTCAGGCCCAGCGGGATGACACCGGCCGACAGGCCCTGCAGGAGCCGGCCGATGATCATGGGGGTGAGCGAGTCGCTGAGGGCGACGACGAGAGAACCGGCTGTCAGCATGGCGAGGCTGGTCAGGAGCATGCGGCGCTTGCCGTACATGTCACCAAGGCGCCCTGCGATGGGGGTGGCGACGGCGGCGGCGAGCAAGGTGGCGGTGACGGCCCAGGCGGTGTCGGAGGCCTGGGCGTTCAGCAGTTTGGGCAGCTCGGGCACGATCGGGATGACCAGGGTCTGCATGAGCGAGACCACGATCCCGGCGAAGGCGAGCACGGTCACGATCACGTTCGGATTGGGGGGTGCGGACGCTTTGGTGTCCGTGCTCTGGGTGGGGGTGTCGGACATGTCAGGTCTCCGTTTGATCAGGACGTCGTAAGCGGAACCGCTGAGAGCTGGTTTAAATCAACGGGTTGATTTAAAATGTAACCTGAGAGTGAGCCTGTGTTCAAGTGGGGAAGGTCGAATCATGTTCGAACATGGTGTGGAAGAGTTGCACGCAGGCGCACGACGTGCAGGTCGCCGCTCGTATGGGGCCGCAGATCGTGAACGGCGCGTAGTTACGTGCGCTTCCGCGGTTTGATCTCCCCCGGCACGTCCGGGAACCTCTGGCGGCCTGTGGGACGGGCCGTCGCGGGTTGGTTCCATGTCCCGATGCGGTGGTGATGATGGCAGGCAGGACCAAACGGAACGAGCAGGTCAGCGCGACGCGCGAGGCGCTGCTGGCTGCGGCGGAGCGCCTGTTCGCCGAGCAAGGGGTACACGCGGTCGCCAACCGGCAGATCAGCGAGGCGGCCGGGCAGGGCAACAACGCGGCCGTCACGTACCACTTCGGTACCAAGTCCGACCTGATCGGCGCCATCGTGCGCAAGCACGGCGAGCGGATCGAGGGGGCCCGCGCGCGCATGCTGGCCGAGCTTGACGACTCCTCGCGCCTGCAGGACTCGATAGCGGCTGCCGTGTACCCGGTGGTGGAACATCTGGAGGCGCTGGGCAGCCCCAGCTGGTATGCGCGCTTCGTCGCTCAGGTCGCCGCTGATCCCGCTCTGCGCGTGATCGCGGGCAAGGTGTTCTATGCGGCGTCCCCCTCGTTGCAGGCTCTGCGGGAGGGGCTGGACCGGTGTCTGCCTGAACTGCCGCCAGGAGTGCATGAAGAGCGTGCCGCCATGACGCGTCATCTGATCACACAGATGTGTGCCGAGCGGGAGCGCGCTCTCGCGGAGGGTGCTCCCACGCCCCGCGCGACGTGGGGGGAGGTGGCGGCAGGTCTCGTCGATGTGATCGTCGCCATCTGGCAGGCTCCCGTCACACCGAGAGGTTGACGGAAAGGAGCGGCACGGCAGCGTGGGTCACCGCTGGCGCGCCCTTGCTCCGCACCGCCGGCAGCCTGGCGTCGTCGCCCGCCGCGCCCATCACGGTGGCGCCGACGTTCAGGGCACGTAATGCCAGAAGGCCGCCCAGGCCGTCGGCCGCGGACGAGCACTTATTTGTCCGGGTTGAGGGAGGCGACCCGAGAGGTGGAAAGTGCAGCCGGGTCGGCATCTCCTGGCCGGCAGCGACTACCGCCTCTTTCGGGCGGGGGTGGTGGGGGAGGTGCGGGGTCCGTCGGCGAGCAGGGCGAGGTGGCGTCGGCGGTCCGCCCCGCCCGGACAGCTGGGGTGCGCGGTGGCCATGGTCATGATGATGACCGCGACCAGGTGACGTTTTCCCACCTTCGGACGGACGGCCCCGGCCTCGATGGCGCGGTCAGGCAGGACTTGTATCGAGCCCGGAAAGCGCAGAGCGGTCTCGTGGGTGAATGCCCGTGCCTCCGGTGTCGGCGAGTGGATCGCCTGCTGCTGGACGAGCGGGTCGGTCGTGGTGAGCGCGTCGACGATGTCCTGCCAGGGAGCGTCGGTGTGCATCATGGTCGCGGGCTCGATCTCTCCAGTTGGCCCCACGGCTCCGGGGCGGATGGTGCAGTCGTTGGGCCGGGGAAGTCTGCTGGTCAGCTGGTGTTCAGGAGGTGGGTGAGCTGGTCAGGGGCGGCAGTGATGTGGCTGGTCCGGGGCGTGCTTCGCGAGGCGGGGGATACGGAGGTGGCCGGTGACGAAGAGCCGCCCGGTCGCGGTGAGCAGGCATAGCCGCAGACGGCGGGGTCTCCAGGGGAGGGCCTGGCCGGTCAGGGCGAGCAGGGGCTCCAGGCCGGCGCGTCCCATGCGATCTGGACGTTCTCGAGGCAGATGCGGTTCTGGGTGCTCCTCACCTGATCACCAGGCCACGGCTCAACTGTCCAGCAGTCGAGGGGACTCGGCGTGGCCGTGGGTGCCGAGCTCCGAGAGCCGTGCCGCAACCGCAGCGACCCCCTCGGCGTTGACGAGTTCCGGCATGAACGCATTGAGCACCACGAGGGTCGCGGGGAGGCAACGCTCAAGTTCATCCAGCTGGATCAGATCTGGAAGTTCTTCGGCGACGATGTCCCGGGCTACGGGGTCAGCCATGATCGCCTGCAGCGGAGTCACGTTCACGGACCAGCCGGACTCCTCGCCGGGGAGGGTCGACTCCCAGTCGCCCCAGGGGCTGTCCACATGCCCCTTGCGCGTGTTGACCTCGAAGTAGTGCGCCCATCCGTCCCGTTCGAGGTATTCCCGGGACGGCAGGAACTCATCGTGCAGGCTCTCCAGGAATGAGGTGAGTTCACGTTCTAGGCGATCACGCACCGGGCGTGCTGCCGGGTCGTCACACAAGTTGCGCATCTGGTACGCGTCGTTCTTGTTGTCGTAGAGCAGCCATGGGCCGGAGTGCGAGCGCACGTAGGTGTATCGAGCGTCTCGCACTCCGCGATACTCGGAAAATCCGTCGTGCCGAAGGGACGAGAAGGACACCGGAACGCTCAGGAATGCGCTGGTCGGTCGTGGTGTCCCTGGGGCAAGGACATCGACGCCCTCGACACCCGCCGGTACGGCGATACCCGCTAGGCCCAGCAACGTCGGCATCAGGTCAGGTGTGTTGAGAAGTATGTCGGTGGACGCAGGCGTGATCATCCCCGGCCCGCGCACCAGGAGTGGTACGCGGATCGACTCCTCCCACGGAGTGAGCTTGTGTTCCAACCCCTGTGAACCGAGCATTGCTCCGTGGTCGGACGTGAAGATCACGATCGTCGACTCGGCGAGCCCGGCCTCGTCCACAGTCGCCAGAAGTCTGCCAACGCACTCGTCCACTGCGGCGATGTGCGCGTAGTAGCCGCGCAGGTCCCGAAGCGCGTCCTCCCGTCTGCCCTCGGGAACATTGGGCCTGAGTTCCAGCGGACGGTCACGGTAGAGTGCCGCGTACTCCTCGGGCGCCGAGTCCAGTGGAAAGCGCGGTGGGCCGTACGACAGAGTGAGGAAGAAGGGCCTCCCGGCCGATCGTTCACGCATGTAGGAGCACGCATCCGCGGTCTGTGCGATCGCGTCGTAACCCTCCCAGAACCGCTTGGCCTGATCGTTGCCCGCGTAGTACGAGGACCGGTTGTATTCGTGCGTGCATTCGGCCGCCTTCCAGTACTGGAAGCCCAACCGCGCATCCTCCGGAATGTAGCTCTCACGCCGTTCGTACCGCCCTTCGGGGCTGCCGAACAGGTGCCACTTGCCTATGTAGGCGGTGTCGTACCCGGCGCCCGCGAATGCTTCGGCGAGTGTCGTCCCGGTTGGCTTCAGCGGCACATCATTGATGTAGACGCCGTGTGTCAACGGGTACTGACCTGTCAGCAGGGACGCTCGGGAAGGACAGCAGATGGGCGTACCGGCGATCGCCTGCTCGAAGGTGAGACTTTCGTCGGCCAGGGCATCGATGTGGGGGGTGTGCGTGTTGACGTCGCCTGCGCTGCCCAAGGCCTGCCCGCGCCATTCATCGGTCAGGATCAGTAATACATTCGGCTGTCGTTTCCCTGCTCCGGAGCCGGGAAATGTATGGGTGACGGCTACCATGTGGAACTCTCCCTCATATACACATTGATTGTCGGAGCCGGAAGGTAAACCTTCATGAGCCGCGCTGGACGCGGCATACTCCGCCACGCCCGGGGCCTTAATCGGGCCACTGGAGAACTCGCCCCCGAGTCCGGGCAGTTACTGCCATCGCAATGCCCAGGAACCACAGCACGAGGACTGGCGGACCCGTACCGCAGCGGTTCGGGGGGCTCAGGTCAGGTAATGACGCATTGTTGGCGGTGCCGGGCGAGGTCAGATCACCAACACTCGGCAGAAGTCACGCCACGTGCTGGTGACAATCCATTTTCAAAAATCTATCATGCGTCAAAATTGGCGGCTACCGTCCGCCGGGCGACTTGGCGTCGAATCCCTGGCCGCGGAAGCCGCGGGAGTCATGGCCTTTGGCTGAGATGGCTTGATAGGGCCGGCGACATGGTTGGCGCGAGCCGGAGCGGGGGCTCGGTCGTGTCCCTCTCGTGGTGTAGCCGATCAATTGTGTTGGTTGCGTTGTACATGTAGGAGGTGTCGGCGCAGATCTGGTCCATGCTCCCCTCCGAGAGGGGACGGTGAGGGAAGGCGATCCACTCACCGTGCATCTCGAAGAGCGCCGCGGTGACCAGTCGCAGCAGCGCGTCCTTGTGGGGAGTACCTGGACGCCGTCGAATTCCAGTGACGATCCGGGAAGGCCGTGAGGTCCTCGTTGGCGTCCATGGGCATCCGCTTGACTTGTGGTAACCGCGTTCCGGCATTGTCGGTGACCGTGTCGAGCCGGCCGCGGATGTCGGCCTGGTCCAGCCGGGCGAAAATGCGGCGGGTCGTCGCAGTGACCATTTCGGCGACATCATTCGGGATCACGCCCAAGAGGTCACCCGGGAAGTGCACGGGGTGCCACCGGCAGAACGCGCTGATCATCACCTTGCGGATCGCCTGTACGGGGTCGCGGGGCGCGAACCGGACGTCGTTCAGGCTGTGTTCGCGCAGGTGGCGGAACTGGGGGACGCTGTCCGGCTGACCACTCACCGTCACATCCCGAGGCGTCGATGGGGCCGACAAGCGTGTGGCGACCGATTGTGGCCAGGTTGTCCAGGGCTGGGCCGGAGCTTCGGGCGAACGGAGTGGCTGTGGTCCGCGCCGCATCGTCGCCTGTGGCTCCGATGTCGGTTCGCGTATGCCGTAGTCGTATCGGGCCCAGTCTCACCGCCGCGACCGCCGCTCCAACTTGCCTACCGTGCTTGGTGGTTCGCTCAAGGAGAGGGAGCGGCGTCGTTCGCCCCCTCGTGGCCTGGCTTGATCGGCGACGCAGCCTTGTGCGCCCGGAGCGGAAAACACTTGGGTACGACCTCTTGTCAGGCCATTCGAAAAATTTTAGGCTCACGAAATTAACCGGAATGAAACGTTTCAGTCCGCTGGACACTCCTCTGGAGCCGCCATGAGACTTTCCCGCAGACAGTTCTGCGCCAGCGCCGGAGCGACGGCGATGGCCGTGGCCATAGCGCCCGCCACCGCTGCATCCGTCAGTGCGTCACCGGCCACCGGCCAGGATGCCGGGGCGATGACGGGGTTTGCCGCCCCGCCCGCGACGGCGAAGCCAAAGATCAGGTACTGGTGGCCCTGTGGCGAGATCGAGCCCGCGACCCTCGACGCCGAGCTGAAGACGATCGAGGACCGCGGCTTCGGCGGCGTCGAGTTGCAGTGCATGTTCACGCTGGACCCGAAGCAGTACGGCTGGGGGAGCGAGATCGAGACCGCGCGGCTGGAGCAGGCGGTCGCGACGGGCCGCAGGCTCGGACTACGCGTCGACCTGACCGTCGGGCCGGCATGGCCGCTGGTCGCGCCGGGACTGACCCCGGACAGCAAGCAGGCAGCCCAGGAACTGGCCTACGGCCGTAAGCAGATCACGGGCGGCGACACCTACTCCGGGGCGGTGCCGGCCGCCGCGGACCCGCACGCCGGAGTCACCGCGCAGACACTGGTCGCGCTCCAAGCGTTCCGGGTCCAGGGTGATCCGCAGGCGAAGCCGACGGTGCTGGACCAGGATTCCTTCGTCGACCTCACCGCCAAGGTGAGCGACGGCCGCATCTCCTGGACGGCGCCGGACGGCGGGCAGTGGCTGCTGATCGCCCACTGGCAGCGTGGCACGGGGCAGGCAGCTGTCACCGGGCAGTACGTGGCCGTCGAACCGGCGTACGTCGTCGATCACTTCTCCGCGGCCGGCGCCGGCGCCGCCATCTCGTACACCGAACAGCACGTTTTGACTCCGCGCCTGCGCCGCCTGCTGAAGAGCAACGGCGGTAACCTCTTCGAGGATTCCCTCGAACTCGACTCCAACCTGCACTGGACCTGGGACCTGCCGGCCCGCTTCGAGAAGCTGCGCGGCTACACCCTGCGCGAGCGGCTACCGCTCGTCTACATCGCCCGGATCCACCGCCAGTACACCGGCGTTTCTCCCAGTGCCACGCCCGAGTTCGAGTTCACTGACCACAGCGGCGCCCGGGTCCGTGAGGACTACTTCCAGACCCTGACCGACCTGTACGTCGAGGGGCACGTGGAGCCGCTGAAGGACTGGGCGCACGCGCTCGGCCTGAAGCTGCGCGCCCAGCCCTACGGCACCACCATCGACACCCCGTCCGTCGCGGCCGCTCTGGACATCAACGAGACCGAGTCGCTGGGCGTCTCTTTCGACTACACCGATGGCCCCTCGCACTGGATCTCCTCCGGCGCGGTCCACCTGGCAGGTCAGAAGGTCTTCTCCATGGAGGGCTGTGCCACCCTCAACCAGGCCTACGCGCAGACCTGGGCGCAGTTCCTGGGACACGTCAAAGCGAACTTCGCGCACGGCGTCAACCAGGTTGTCTACCATGGTTTCTCCACCGCGCAGGGCTTGGGTGTCAAGGACTGGCCGGGCTTCTCCCCCTTCACCTTCGGCCAGGCGGGCAACGGTTTCTCCGAGTCCTGGGGTCCGCGTCAGCCCACCTGGGGCGACACCGACAAGATCACCGGTTGGACCACCCGTATGCAGTGGGCACTGCGCCAGGGCAGTCCGCAGGTCGACCTCGTCGTCTACCGGCACAGCTACGGCAACGACGTGCGCACTCCCACGGGCGCCGCCGGATTCACCTACGACTTCGCCGGTCCCGACCAGCTCGACGGCACCCGCGTCAGGGGGCGCCGCCTGGCCCCCGACGGCCCCGCCTACCGGGCGCTGATCCTGGACCGTCAGCCCACACTCCCCGTGGCCACCGCCCGCCTGCTGCTGTCCCACGCCCGCTCCGGTCTGCCCGTCGTGATCGTCGGCGACATGCCGGGGCGTGTCCCCGGCGCCTACCGCACCGACCAGCAGGACGCCGAACTCGCCCGTGTGCTGGCCATGCTGGTCGAGGAGTCTTCCGTACGGCGGATCAGCGGACAGGACGGCTTGCCCGGCGCGCTGAGCGACCTCGGCGTCCGGCCTGCCGCGGACCTCACCCAGGTGCCGGGACTGCTCGCCCTGCACCGTTCTCTGGACCGGGGCTCCCTCTACTACCTGCACAACCCGACCGCCAAGACGGTCTCCGCGGACGTCACCCTCGACGGAACGGGGGTTCCGCACGAACATGACGCGTGGACCGGGAAGACCACTGTGGTCGGCCGCTACACGACGGCCGGCGGGCGCACCGTCGTACCGCTGCGGCTGGCGCCTGGGGGTTCGACCGTCATCTCGCTCGACGGCGGCAAGGCGGCGCACGCCGTGAACGCCACGGGCGGCGAGGTGGTGGCCACCGGCGACGGAACCCTGCGCCTGCGGGCCACCCAGGCGGGCAGCTACACGGTCACCCTCGACAACGGCGCCACGCGGCAGGGCACTGTCCCCGCCGTGCCCGCCGCACAGCAACTCGAGGACTGGACGCTCCGTGTGGACGACTGGCACCGCGGGACCGACGGCCAACGTGCCGTCACCACCCACGAGTTGCAGGTCAACGGCCTCAAGGCATGGTCGGACATCCCCGAACTCCAGGATGTCTCCGGCGTCGGCACCTACACCACCACCGTGCGGTTCGCCCGCCTCGACGGTGCCTATCTCGACCTCGGACGGGTCACCGACACCTTCGAGGTCACCGTCAACGGCAAGGTCCTTCCCCCGCCGGACCAGATCAGCAGGCGCCTCGACCTTGACGGGTGCCTGAAGGAGGGCACCAACACCATCACCGTCCGGGTCGCGACCACCCTGCGCAACCGGCTTCGGGTGACCGAGGGATACTCCGCACAATCGGCGATGCCGCGCCAGCAGTGCGGCCTGATCGGGCCGGTCCTGATCACGCCGTACCGCGAAGTGGCGATCCGCGGCTGACCGGTCTGATGTCCCCGAGTCCGTGGTGACCGGCGGCGACAGAGCGTGAACACCCGGGATGAGCACTGATGTTGGCGCCGAAGGGGCTGTTCAGCCAGACGGGTACGACTCCTTCGGACATCGACACCGGCGAACTCGACGAGGCCTCCACTCCCAGGCGGTGGCGGTGCTCCATGACGCCGGACAGGCCCCGGAGGCGGACCCAATCCCTGCGGGTGGCCAAAGAATGGGTCCGCACGGACCTCGAACCGGGCGTCGTCACCATGTGTACAGGCGGGAGAGCAGGCACTCGCCGCACTCTCCCGCCGGACTCATCGAGGCCGGTTTCACGGGCGGCCGGTGACCGGCCGACCGCTCGGGCGTCGTACTGGTGGAAGCGGCCACGCTTACAGCCGAGGCGCCCGACGGCGACCATGCCGCCGAGATCGAGTAGACGCAGTGGTCCCATGGGGGTGGGCACAGCGGGTTCCGTGCGCTTGTCGATGTCCTCGGGCCGCGCCCGACCGGACTCCACCATGCGGAACCCGTGCAGCAGGTGGGGAAACGGCGGGGCGTTGACGACGAAGCCCGAGCGGTCCGGTGCTTGAACGGCCTGTTTGCCCAGCCGGGCGGCGAACGGGCGAGTGCGTTGCAGCGTCTCGTGGTTCGTGGTCAGAGCCGGTATGAATTCGGTGAGGTGCTGCACCGGTACGGGACTGAAGAAGTGCATGCCGATGATTTGCCCTGTTCGCCCGGAGACGACGGCGAGATCGACGATCGGGACGGAGGGGGTGTTGGTGGCGGGGGCGGCCGCCGGGTCCTTCACCGCCTTGTCCGAGGTGGCGGTCGCCGAGGCACTGCGCTTCAGCCCTCGGCAGGTGAGTCCGTGAGCCGACGGAGGCCGCCCCGGCCGCGTCCCGCAACGAGTGAGAAGGCGTGGAGGCTGCAGAAGCGGATGGGCCAGTTGAATTTTTATTAATGATAAACGTTCTCCGTGAAAGTGTGCCGAGATGAAGGAGAGGCCCATGACCGCCGGTATGACAGCGGACCCTGCTGTCACCTGGATCGTGACCACGTCGGAGCTGCCGTGGCAGAAGCGGACGGACGGGTCGATCGGACCCGTCACCGCCATGCCGGACGCGATGGTGCGGTTCGACGCCTCGGCGCGATCTGTCGAGGGCTTCGGCGCCTGTTTCAGCGGCCAGGGCTGGAAGGCCCTGAACGCCCTGGACGAGGCGCGGCTGAACGAGGTCCTGGGCCTCTTGTTCGGGACTGGTGACGGCGCCGGTTTCTCCCTGTGCCGGCTGCCCATCGGGGCGAGCGACTTCGCTCTGGAGTGGTACTCGCACGACGAGGTCGACGGAGATTTCGCACTCGACCACTTCAGCATCGTCCACGACCTCAACACCCTGGTGCCCTTCATCCGGGCGGCACAGGCACACCGTCCGGATCTCCGGTTCTGGGCGTCGCCGTGGAGCCCCCCGACGTGGTTGAAGAAGAACCGGCACTACGCGGGTGCCCTGCCGGAGCCGCACCTTGGCGTGTCCAACGGCTTGCATCCCGAGCAGCGGGGGCGGGAGGGGAGTGACATGATGCACCTCGATGACCGGTCGCTTGCGACCTATGCGGACTACTTCGGCCGGTTCATCGACGCCTACCGCGCGGAGGGCATCCCCATCGGCATGGTCATGCCGCAGAACGAGTTCAACTCGCCGCAGCCGTTTCCAAGTTGTACCTGGACCCCGGACGGGCTGGTGCGCTTCGTCCGCCACCTCGGCCCGGAGATGCGGCGGCGCGGCGTCGAGGTGTTCGCCGGAACACTGGAAAGGGGCGACGAAGCATTGCTCGAACCACTGTTCGCTGACGCCACGGCCGCAGGATTCCTCAGTGGGGCGGGCTTCCAGTGGGAGGGCAAGCGCGCTGTCGCCGCGTTCCGCGGCCGGCATCCCGAGAAACGGATCTACCAGACCGAGCAGGAGTGCGGCGACGGCCGTAACGACTGGCGACACTCCCGGTACGCGTGGTCTCAGATACGGCACTACTTCCGCAACGGGGCGAACGCCTACATGTACTGGAACATCGCGCTCGATCAGAAGGCCGCGAGCACGTGGGGCTGGAAGCAGAACTCGCTCGTCACGGTCGACACGGCCACCGGCGCCTACAGGCTCAACCACGAGTACTACGTGATGCGGCACGTGTCGCAGTTCGTGCGGCCGGGTGCCCGCGTGTTCGACACCGTCACCCTGAACGGTTACGAGAACCTGCTCACCTTCGAGAACCCGGACAGCAGCTTCGTGGTCGTCGTCCAGAACGACCTCGCCCAGGAGGACGAGATCAACGTGCTGATCGGCGACCGGCTGCTGCGGGCGGTCCTCCCGGCCGACTCGCTCAGCACCTTCGTGATCCCGCCCGCAGGCTGACGGGACGCGACCCGCTTCCGAACGACCGGGTTCCGGCCGCACACGATGTGCGGCCGGAACCCGGTGCACGTCGGGAACGAGTCCCGAGGGCGGTCAGGCGGTCACGTCCAGGGTGGTGGTCAGCTCGGCCGCGGAGCTGCCCCCGACCCAGATGTCCAGCGTCGTCGCGTCCTGGACGAAACCGCCGGTGGCGGCGGACCAGTAGCGCAGCTGGTCCGGACCGATCTCGAAGGTCACGGTGGCCGACTCGCCCGCTTCGAGCGTCACCCGCTCGAAGCCCTTGAGCTCGCGCACCGGGCGGGACGAGGTGCCGTACCGCTGGTGCGTGTAGAGCTGGACCACCTCGTCGGCCGTGCGCGCGGAGGTGTTCGTGACCTCCACGGACACCTTGGCGATCCCGCCGACTGGGATCGACTCGCTGTCGACGTGCAGGTTCGCGTACTGGAACTCCACGTAGGACAGCCCGTGCCCGAACGGGTAGAGCGGCGTGCTCGCCTCCTCGTAGTAGCGAGTGGCCTGCTCGTGGGGCTCGAACGTCCGGTAGTGCCTGTACACCAAGGGCAGCTGGCCGACATGGCGGGGCCAGGTGAACGGCAGGCGCCCGGCGGGGGAGACGTCCCCGAGCAGCAGGGCCGCGACGGCCTCGCCGCCTCGGGTCCCCGGGTACCAGGCCTGCACGATCGCCGGGACGTTCGCGTCGGCCCAGCGCAGGTCCACCGGACGGCCGGACATCACGACGAGGACGACCGGGGTGCCGGTGGTGGCGATCCGCTGGAGCTGTTCCAGCTGGCGGCCGGGGAGGTCGAGGGTGGAGGTGGACGCCTTCTCACCGATCTGGTTCTGCCGCTGGCCGACCACGACGACCGCCACGTCCGCACCGGCCGCGAGGGTGACGGCGCGGTCGATCTCGGCGTCGTCGTCCCAGTTCTCGGGCGTCTTCTGGACCGTCTCGTCCATCTGGTCGAACGGTGTCGGGAAGATCCGCTCGACGATGCCGGCGCCGGGGGCGTGCTTGACGGGGACGCCGTCGCCGAGGCGGTCGCGCAGTCCGTGCAGGACGGTCACGGTCTCCGCGGTGTCGTGGCCGAAGACCCATGGGCCCAGCGTGTCGCGCTTGCTGTCGGCGAGCTGGCCGATGACGGCGACCGACGTCAGCTTGCCGGCCTCCAGGGGCAGGGCCCCGCCGTCGTTCTTCAGGAGCACGAACGACTGCTCGGCCGCCGAACGCGCCTGGTCCCGGTGGGCGGTCGAGGCGAGGATCGCGGGCGTGGCGTCCTCGTCGGCGAACGCTTTCTCGAACAGGCCCATCCGGAACTTCGCCGTGAGCACGCGGCGCACCGCCTGGTCCAGGTCCTCGGTGCTGACCTTCCCCTCGGCGAGCGCCTGCGTCAGGTTGTCGTACGCCGGGTCGAAGGCGGCCATCTCCATGTCCACACCGGCGTGCAGGGCACGTGCGGCGGCGTCCTTCTGGTCGCGCGCGAAGTGCTGGGTCTCCAGGGAGCGCGCGGCGTTGGCGTCCGAGACCGCCCAGCCGTCGAAGCCCAGTTCGCCGCGGAGTATGTCGGTCAGCAGCCGGCGGTTGCCGGAGGCAGGGACGCCGTTGGTGTCCATGTAGGCGCTCATGACGTTGCCGGCGCCGGCCTTGATGGCGGCCTTGAACGGCGGGAGGTAGACGTTCCACAGCTCGGAGTCGGAGATGTCCGCGTCGTCGTAGTCCCGCCCGCCGCGTGCCGCGCCGTATCCGGCGAAGTGCTTCGGACCGGCCATCACACGGTCCGCGCGCTGAGGTCACCCTGGAAGCCCCGCACCTGAGCGGCGGCGACGGCCGCGGTGAGCACCGGGTCCTCACCGGAGCCCTCGATCATGCGGCCCCAGCGCGCGTCACGGGCGATGTCGATCATCGGGGCGAAGGTCCAGTGGATGCCGGACGCGCGGGCTTCCCGCGCCGCGATCGCCTGGGCGGCCTCGACGGCCTCCAAGGACCAGGTAGCGCTCATCGCGATCGGAACCGGGAAGATCGTACGGAGCCCGTGGATCACGTCGAAGCCGAAGAGCAGCGGGATACCGAGGCGGCTGTCCTCAACCGCGCGCCGCTGCAGCAGGTTGGCCAGCTTGGGATCCTTCACGAAGAGCAGGCCGCCGACGCCACCGCCCGCCACCGCGGCCTCCACCTTGCGGGGCTGCTCGATGTAGACACGATGCTCCGGAGGCAGGGACTCGATGTCGAAGTCCTCCGGCACGGGCTCCCCGGTGCCGAAGTAGAAGTACATCGTGAGCTGCCCGGCTTTCTCCTCGGGAGTCATGCGGGACAGCAGGTCCTCGACACGCTCCTCGGCGGGCAGGCCGGAGTCGCGGTAAGGCAGATCAGTCATGGCGTCCTTCGATTTCGGTTGGATACGGGAACGGGCGCGACGTCGTCGCTCACAGCACCGCGAGTTCTTCCGCGAGCGTCCGGAGTGTTTCCTTCGGGAACGAGCCACCCGACGTGGCCGCGACGGAGATCAGTGAGGTCGTACCGATCATCTGGAGGAGTTCGGTGTCCACGACGGTCGGCACGTGATTGCGCGGCACCTCGACGGCCACCGGGCCCGAGACGAGGACGGGAAGCCCTGGGCGTCGTCCTTGCCCATCAGGAACTCACCACCGGGCAGGGGCACCATTCCCTCGAGAGAACGTCGGCGCCATCGTGCCGGGATCTCGGCGGTGGCGTGGTCGGGCTGTCGGCGGGGCGCGAGGATGAACGATGATTCATGGTGCTGGGTTCCTGGTCGGGATGACCGAGCAGGGCCGTCAGGGTGCGGCGGGGAGGGTCGCGGGGGCACGGGCCGAGGCGCGACGCCTCCGAGGGCCTCCACGCCGACCATGTGGCCGGTGAAGCCCCCGGCGATTTTCGGAGGAGATGCAGCGCCCATCGACGGTGGCGAGGGGGCGGAACCCGTCGTCCGCCCATGGTTGTCGGCGGGCGTGCCGTCGGGGTTGGCGAAGCCCTCGACTCCGACACCGTGGTCAGGAATGGAGCAGGTAGCCTCATCGAACAACCACACCGTGACGGCGGGTCGGCGGGCGATCGGGTCGGGGATGGGCGTCCATACGTCGACCGTCAGCCGGTCAGCGCTCTTCGGCGTGGCCCACGCGAGGCGGGAGACGCGCAAGGCTAACGGAGAGGCGGCGGAACGTAGGCGGAGGCCTCGCGTACCCCGTCCCGGGTGTGCACCGGCCTGCGGCCACCGAGGCGTGCCTCGGTGGAGGGCGGGTGCGTGCGCGGCATCCCGTGGAGACGGTCACGTCGACTTCCCCGCGACCACGCATCACGCCTGAGGCTGTACAGACCCGGTAGGGCACCGGGTCGTGCATCTCCGGGTCTGTCCATGGTGACCTCCTGCTGGGCGGTCGACAGGCTGCCACTCATGCCGAAAACAAGGCAATGACTCGATTCGGTTCAGTTCGGACCGGGGCGTGCGCCCGAGTCCGCCGCTTCCCGTGATCGCGATGGGTGGACTCACCGTAATGAATTTTTTTAGATGATAGATTTTGGCTTCCGGGGTGTCATGGTCTCTCCCGGTGACGAGCTGCGAACTGATGGAGTCCGCATGATCCGCACGTCCTTCAACGACGGCTGGCAGGTCCGGCCCAAGGTCAACCCGTTCTCCGAACTCTCCGGTCAGGCTGTCCCCTTCATCCCGGTCACTTTGCCGCACGACGCGATGATCGGGCAGCCGCGGACCGCTCCTGGCGGCGACGTTACGCTGGACCGGGCCGCAGGCGCCTACTTCCCGGGCGGAGTCTTCGAGTACCGCAAGGTCTTCGCCGTTCCCGAGGAGTACCGGGGCAAGCGGGTCTTCCTCGAGTTCGAGGGCGTCCACCGCGATGCCACCGTGTACATCAACGGCGACTACGCGGGCCAACGGCCGTACGGCTACTCGCACTTCCACATCGACGCGGACCGCTTCCTGCGCTTCGGGCAGGACAACGAGATCCGCGTCGAGGCCCGGGCGCACCGGGACTCGCGCTGGTACACCGGTGCGGGCATCTACCGGGACACCTGGCTCCTGGTCGGCGAGGCCGTCCGCATCGTGCCCGACGGCCTCCGGGTCACCACTCCCGACATCGACGGCTCGCGCGCCGTCGTCGAGGTCGTGACGCTCGTCGCCAACGACTCGATCGAGGTGCGTACGTTCCCCGTGGTCACGGAGATACGGGACGCGTCCGGCGGCGTCGTCGCGAGCGACGTGTCGAGGGTGACAGTGCTGCCGGGGGAACCCGCGACGGTCCGGCAGCGGCTGTACGTCCCCTCCCCGGGCCTCTGGAGCCCCGAGACTCCCACCCTCTACAGCTGCCGGGTGGTCCTCGGCGACGTGGACGAGGAGACGGTCTCCTTCGGGATCCGCTCGCTGCAACTGGACCCCGAGCACGGGCTGCGGATCAACGGCGAGACCGTGAAACTCCGCGGCTCCTGCGTTCACCACGACAACGGGGTCCTCGGCGCGGCCACCTACGGCCGTGCCGAGGAACGCCGCGTGCGGATCCTCAAGGAGGCCGGGTTCAACGCGATCCGCAGCTCTCACCAGCCGATGAGCAAGCCGATGCTGGACGCCTGCGACCGCCTCGGCATGCTGGTGGTCGACGAGACGTTCGACGTGTGGACGATCGGCAAGAGCGAGTTCGACTACAGCCTGAGCTTCCCGGAGTGGTGGGAGCGGGATGTCGAGGCGATGGTCGCCAAGGACGTCAACCACCCCAGCGTGATCATGTACTCGATCGGCAACGAGATCCCCGAGACGGGCTCGCCGTTCGGCGCTGTGTGGGGACGCAGACTCGCCGAGAAGGTCCGCTCCCTGGATCCCACGCGCTACGTCACCAACGCGGTCAACGGCATGCTGGCCGTCATGTCCGAACTGGCCGTCCTTCAGCAGCAGTGGCTGGAGCAGGCGGCGAAGGACGGCGTAGGAATCAACACCCTCATGGCCGAGGCGGACGACGCGATGAACACCGTCAGCTCCTCCGAGCTGGTCACCGAGCGCACGGCCGAGTCCTTCGCGGTCCTCGACGTGGCCGGTATGAACTACGCCGAGGGCCGTTACGCCCTGGACCGCGACCTGTTCCCGAACCGGATCATCCTCGGGACGGAGACGTTCCCCACCCACATCGACGGCAACTGGGAACTGGTGAAACAGTACGGCCACGTCATCGGTGACTTCACCTGGACCGGCTGGGACTACCTGGGCGAGGTCGGCATCGGCAGACCCCAGTACCGCACCGAGGGCGACGGACCGTTGCAGCCCCACAACGCGCCGTACCCGTACCTCGTCGCGGACTGCGGCGACATCGACATCACGGGGTACCGCCGGCCGGCCTCCTACTACCGGGAGATCGTCCTCGGCCTGCGCGCCGAGCCGTACATCGCGGTCCGCAGGCCTGAGCACCACGGTCGGATCTGGGCCGGATCGCCCTGGGCCTGGAGCCACACCGTCTCCAGCTGGACCTGGCCCGGGTACGACGGCAAGCCGATCACGGTCGAGGTCTACAGTGACGCCCACGAGGTGGAACTCATCGGCAACGGCACCTCGTTGGGGCGCCGGCCAGTGGGGCCCAAGCACCGGTTTCGTACCGAGTTCGACATCGTCCACACCCCGGGCGAACTGGTCGCGGTCGCCTACCGGGACGGCGTCGAGACCAGTCGTACCAGCCTCCGTTCGGCCGACGGCCCGGTGCGGCTGACCGCCAAGGCCGAGCGGGAGGTCGTGGGGGCCACGGGCGGGGATCTGGCGTACGTCACCCTGAACCTGACCGACGGGCAGGGCACCCGCCACACCGCGGCCGACCGGCCGGTGCGCGTCGAGGTGTCCGGAGCGGCGGAGCTGATCGGTTTCGGCAGCGCGGCCCCCTCCACCGAGGAGCGCTTCGACGCCGCCGAGCGCCATACGTACGAAGGACGGGCGCTGGCCGTGCTGCGGCCCACCGGAGTCGGCAAGATCAGTCTTATCGCGAGCGCACCGGGCTGCGACCCGGTGGCCGTCGTCGTCACGGCCGAGTAGCCGGACAGCCGCAACTACCAGGAACGGTATCCATCCATGATCGACCGTGAATCCCTCGTCCGCCGCCACAGCGTCGAGATCACCCGGCCCGACCCCGCGCACGTCCTGACGGTCGGCAACGGAGACTTCGCCTACACCGCCGACATCACTGGCATGCAGACCTTCGTCTCCTACCACGACCAGGCCACGGCCTTCGCCGAGCAGCGGCTCGCCGTGCACAACGCGACCATGTCCAACTGGGGCTGGCACTCCATGCCCAACCCCGACGGCTTCGTCCTCGACGACGCGATGACGACATACGAGACGGCACGCGGGCCCGTGCAGTACCCGGACAAGTTCGACATGAGCGCGATCACGGGCGGCGAGATCGCCGAGGAGTTCCGCGCCGGGGCCTGGCTCAACGCCAACCCGCAGCGGATCGACCTCGGACGCATCGGACTGCAGCTGTGCTCCGCCCCCGGGGCGGAGCCGGAGACGCACCCCGAGGCGCTTGCCGACCCCCGCCAGCGACTCGACCTCTGGACAGGCACGCTCACCAGTACCTTCGAGTATGCCGGTCAGGAGGTGCGCGTCACCACGGTCGCCGACCCGCACCACGCCCGGGTCGCCTTCCGCATCGAGTCCGAGCTGGTGGCGAGTGGTCTCGCCGCCGTTGTTCTGAAGTTCCCCTACGCCAGCGACGGCTTCTTCCAGACCTCCGACTGGACCTCGCCCGAACAGCACACCTCGACCCTGGAGCCGCTGGGGGAAGGAGCGGCCCGCATCCGTCGCGTGCTCGACGACACGAACTACGCGGTACGGCTGGACTGGACCGAGGGCGCGCTGTCCGCGGCGGAGGAGCCGCACGAGTTCGTGCTGACCGGCTCGGCGCACACGCTGGAGTTGGTGGCCGGCTTCTCGCCGGACCCGGACGACGAGCCCGGCCGTACCTCCTTCAGCGCCGTGGCGGACGCCGCCGCCTCCTGGTGGCGCGACTTCTGGACCTCGGGCGCGGCCGTCGACTTCACCGGCAGCACCGATCCGCGGGCCGCGGAACTCGAGCGCCGCGTGGTGCTCTCGCAGTACCTGACCGCCGTGCACGGCTCCGGCAAGCTCCCGCCCCAGGAGACGGGACTGGTCGCCAATTCCTGGGGCGGCAAGTTCCATCTGGAGATGCACTGGTGGCACGCGGCCCACTTCGCCACCTGGGGCCGCCCCGAACTCCTCGAACGGAGCATGGACTGGTACCTCTCCATCCTCGACTCCGCGCGCGCCACCGCCCGTCGGCAGAGCTACGAGGGCGCCCGCTGGCCCAAGCACGTGGGCCCCGACGGGCGGGAGAGCCCCTCGGACATCGGGGCACTGCTCATCTGGCAGCAGCCCCACCCGCTGTACCTGCTCGAACTGCTCCACCGGGCCCGACCGGAGGACAAGCGCCCCGAGTTGGTCGCCCGGTTCGCCGAACTCGTCGAAGAGACGGCGCGGTTCATGGCCTCCTTCGTGGACGAGCGCGACGGGGCGTTCCATCTGCCCGCGCCGGTCATGCCCGCACAGGAGTTCTACGACGCCAGGACCACCGAGGACCCCACCTTCGAACTCGCCTACTGGTGGTGGGGGTTGGAGATCGCGCAGACCTGGCGGGAACGCCTCGGACAGGAACGGGACAAGCGGTGGCAGCAGATCCAGGACAACCTGGCCGCCCCGCACCAGAGGGACAGCCGCTACACCGCGGTCGCGACCGAACCCTTCCTGCGCCGTGATGACCACCCCTCGCTCCTGTGCGCCCTCGGAGTCGTCCCGGCCGGCCCGATCGTCGCCGCGGACGTCATGGAGGCGACCCTCGTCGACGTCCTCGGCGACTGGAAGTGGGACTCCGCCTGGGGCTGGGACTTCCCCGTGATGGCGATGACCGCGACCCGTGTCGGCCGTCCGGACCTCGCGGTGGACGCCCTGCTGATGGACACCCCGAAGAACGCCTACTCGGTGGTCGGGCACAACCCGCAGATCGGAGCACTCCTGCCGCTCTACAACCCGGCAAACGGTGGCCTGCTGGCAGCCGTGTCCCTCATGGTGGCTGGCTGGGACGGCGCCGACGCCGACTGCCCCGGCTTCCCGCGTGACGGTGGCTGGCAAGTCCGGCACGAGGGCCTCACCGTCTGGCCCTGACCGCCGCTCCACCACCCGCGAACGAGAGAACCGGACGGAACCGGACATGACCCGTGACGCCGGGGGGCCTGGCTCACGCTGGGGCAGCAGGTCGCCCAGCTCACCGGCTCAGCATGCCCGAGCGCTTCGCCCCCCGGACAACGACAGCACTGTCATCCCGGGCATCGACACGAGTCGTGTGAAGGAGCTGCGTCTCCATGGGTGGGGTATCTCTCGACCGCCTCGTTCCTCCGCGGTGGCGCGGATGTCCTACGGGACTGGTTGGCCAGGATCCAGGTCGCGGTGCCCGAGTTGTCCCGCCTCGGCATCGGTGCCCCCATCCACAACGAAGGCATCAACGGCTTCCTGTACGGCTCGGGCTCCCAGTTCCCCAAGGCCTGGGAGCCCGAGCCGGCCGGACAGCAAACGCGACCCGCGCTGGGCCGCGTCCACGGGACATACGGCGAGGGCCCGGAGCTGTCGGCGCAGATCTCCGTCGCGTTCGTGCAGGCCATGCAGCAAGGGCCCAGGAATCCTCGCCGCCGGCAAGAACTTCCTCGGCCACCACAGCTCGGAGGGCATGCTGAACCAGGCGGCGACCCAGCTGGAGTGAAGGTCGAACTCCAACCACGAGACCGCCGGAGTGTCGGTGGCCGCCAACCGTCGGCTGCTCACCGAGTTCCTCTGGGACACCCTCGGGTTCGACGGCATGATGGTCAGCGACCATGACTCGTCGTGGTCGGCCCTGCCGCCGACGAACTGCGTGTCAACTTCGGCGCCTACACCTCCGGCGCCCATGTGGAGACACCCCTGGGCATGACGGCCGTCACGGAGGTCAGGGTGCCCGGCATCGCCCCGGCGGCATTCGACTTCACCGACCTATTCCAGACCCGTATGCCCGGCATGTACGGGAACTTCGAGCGACTGGCTCGCGTCCTGCATCCCGATGTTGTCACGGTGGGCGAGACCGTGCGCGCACTCGATGTCGGGACCAAATTCGTGTCACTGGGTTCCGTCGAGAAGGACGGCTTGCTCTACGTCGAATGCGTACGGGGCGCGCTGCTCACAGCCAGCGGCAAGCCGCTGGACCGCTGCTGACGGAGGAGGTGGCGCGCGTCTCCGACGCGGTGCTGCTCGCACCGTTCCTCGGCGAGGATGCCGGTTCCACGATCGCACCCACTGTGTAGGGCCGGATCAACGCCAGTGGCAAGCTACCCGGCACTTTCCCGCGGCACGTGGCCCGACTGCGCCTACCTCCCGGCCATCACCATGGCAGCGGCTACGACCACCCGACGGGCACCCGCCGTGGCTACGGTGGCCTGGACGCGCAGGCCCCCTCGACGCCTTCGGCCACGGACTGTCACACACCACCCTCAGCGCCGAACTCGACGAACCGGCTGGCGGGCGACGGCACTCGTCATCCGGTCCCGGTCGACGCGCCCGCGTCGCGTGGCTGTGGCTCACAGAGAGCCTGACGGTGCAGTCCGGCGACCGCACGCTCGAGCGCGTGTGCGGCTCTCGCCCGTTCCACGGCGATCCGGCTCCGCGACCGGAGCACCCCCGCCCGGGCGCTTTGTCGCTCGCGTATTCCTTCCTCCACTTGCCGCTTCCGGCCCTGGACGGCGAGACGGCGGCCGACATGCGGGAGCTGCTGGCACTGTTACGGTTCACCACGGTCGGCGTCGAGCACATGGTGCGCAACAACATGGGTCGGCCGACCGCCTGCTCGCGACACCGATGCCCGGCGCCGCTCACCTCGCGGGTTCCCCGCCACCGGCATCGTCCTGGCCGAATACCAGGCTCTGCGGCCATCCGGCGACCTGCCGGTCCGACAACTGTTCAAGGAGGCCGACCGCTCGCTCGATTTCTTGGCTACGGCGCTCGCGGGCTGACCGTACGCGGACGATGAAGGGGGCCCCGGCGCGGGAGTCACCGGGCCCCTCTTGTGCGGGACCGTCGGTGCACCGGCGGCTGGTCCGAATCGCTCGATGCCGGGAAGGGCCCGCCCGCTGAACGGACTCTCACGACACGACACAGCGGCCGACTCCGGCAGACGGCCGGAGCCGAGCGTTGCCCGGTGGGGGAGGCAGGTCCCCGCCGCTCAGGCCGCTACGGCTGCCTTGCCGACCTCCGCCTCGTCAAGGGTCTTGGCCTTGGGGATCAGCGCCACGAGCAGGGTGCCGACCGCGATCACTCCGGCGAACAGCAAGAACCCCTTGGTGAAGCTGCTGTCGACGTAGAAGGCGGTGCCCTTCATGACGTGGCTGTTCTGCGCGACGACGACGAACGCCACCTGGGTGAGCACGCCCTGCAGAACACCGCTCATCATGTTCTGCACACCGTTGCCCAGTGTCTGTTCCTCCGGTTTGACCGACTCGATGACCATGATCGGGACAAGGGCCACGACCATGCCCATGCCAATACCGCTGATCACGCCGATGAACATGAGTTGCGCGACGCTGTAGTGATACTGGGAGATGAGTGCGATACCCACGGCCGTCAGCGTGCCTCCGACGGCGAGCAGGATGCGCGAGTCGATACGCCGCACGAGGGCGCCGGTCGCCACGGAGACCGCGATGAGGAGCACGCTGTTGGGCGCGCTGACCCAGGCGTTCTTGGTGGCGGTCCAGCCCAGGCCGTCGGACAGTCCCGGGATCTTCGGCATCAGTACGAGCAGGTTCAGCACCGTGCCGTTGGCGTAGACCGCTCCCATGATCATGCCGGTGACCAGGAACGTCGACCAGATGCGGCGGCGTCCGAGCAGGCTGATCGGGAACATCGGGTGCGGGACCTTGCTCTCCACCAGGACGAACACGACCACCGCCAGCAGACCGCCGCCGATGAAGGACATGGTGTTGGCGCTGGTCCACCCCCAGCCCTCGCCCTTGCCGACGCCGTAGACAACGGAGGTCAGGCCGCCGCCCAGCAGGATGCCGCCGATCCAGTCGACGGGGGTGCGCGGCTCCCGCACCTTGCTCTCGGGCACTATGAACAGCAGCGCCAGCAGGCTGATCCCGGTGGCGATCACCATGAACCACAGGACGCCCCGGTAACCGTGGTCATCGAGGATTGTGCCGGACAGGAAGGGGCCGCCGAGGGCCAGCACACCCATGCCGCCGCCGAGGAATCCACTGGCGGGACCCACCAACTTGGGCGGGAACACGTCACGGGTCAGCGCGTAGACGAGCGCGAGCGACGGACCGTAGAAGCCGGCGATGGCACGGCCGATGAGCAGGGTCTCGAAGTTCGTCGAGAAGGCTGCGACCAGGTCACCGATGAAGCCGAGCGTGGTGATGATCACCAGCATGCGCTTCTTGCCGATGATGCCGGCGAACTTGACGATGAACGGCGTCGAGAACACGCCTATGAGCAGGCCGATCTGGCCGAACCAGGCGATCTGCGTGGTGTGGTAGTGGATCGCGATCTCGGCCTGGGCGTTCGAGCCCATCAGGCCGATCAGGCCGTTCAGCTGGGATGCCCACAGCAGCGCGATGAGGATCAGTGCGAACCTCGCACCGAATCCGGTCTTGCCGGGGTCCTCCTGTTGGTGCGGTGACTCGACGTTGAGTGTCATGCGGCACCCCTGACCTCTCGTACGGGTGGAGCCCGTGTGCTCCCAGCGCGCAGGCTAGCCTCGAATTTTTTTAGACGGTAGATTTTCGACACGGTTACATTTCTGTGACTTGGAGGCGGCTGCACGAGCAGCCCCTCGACCTGCCGGTCTTGCCTTGAGGAGACGGTGGCCGACAGAAGCAGGGCGCTGGCGACCTGCGTGCCACGCCAGTGAGCCGGCCACGTGCTTCGCGCCCGCGAGGACCGCTGCTGTCAGCGCCCTGGGCGCGGCGTTTCGGGCGCGGTCCGCAGAGCCGGCGGTGGGGGCGGCCGCCAAAGACTTCGCCGTCGGCCTTCGAGCGCGTCGCTCCCAGGCCCGCTCCGCTGCCGTCGCGACCGCCTGAAATCGTCTCCACGGCGTCCCGGCCACCGTGAACAGGCGGCAGCAGCCCGCTGGCCGGGGAAGCCCGTGCGAGGGAACTCCCGTTGGGGCTGCCGGCGTTCGCCCACCATCGGCGGTGATCGACACAGCCCTGCGGGATGGGCCGCTGTTTCGGAGGGTGCGCACGCCGGGGTTCCGACCGGGGTCGGCGAACGGTTCGGCGCGGTGCCGGTGACCGCCCTCGGGGGTAATGCCGTTGCGTTAGCTCGTGGGCGTAGGCTGCTGGGCAGTGTTCCCGGGGGTGGTTCGGGTGTCTGGGGATGTCGGCGAGTTATCGGGCCTGGGTTTGCTGGCCTGGGTGTATCCGTCCGGTCTGGTGGATCGTGCGGTGGCCGTGTGCGGTCGTGCGGAACAACGCAGACGCCTGCTGCGGGCCCGGCTGGTGGTGTACTTCGTGCTCGGGCTGGCCCTGTTCTCGCCGGCGCCGTATCTGGACGTGATGCGGCATCTGGTCGAGGGCCTGCGGAGCCAGGGTCTGCTGGGTGACTGGCGGGTTCCGGCGGAATCGTCGCCGTTCAGGGCCCGTCACTGCTGGTCCACCACGCGCTGCGCGAGCCGATGGTGAGAACCGCCGCCACCCGGGGTCTGGATCCCGACCAGGTCTCCTTCCCTGAGACCTTGCGCTCTGCCCGGCGGAGCGTGACCGTCACGCCGGGCAGTTTTTTCCTTGACCTGCTGCTCAGAGCGCTCGTTCTGCTCCAGCACGACCTGCTGGAACGACTCCTGCCGCACAGACGCCTGCGCAGCCGGCGCCGCGTCGTCAAACGCAAGATGTCCAGCCACCGGCTCAAACGGTCTGAGCACCACACCTGGCCCCAGCCCACCCGCACCGGCACCCGAGCAGTCAGCATCAAACGACTCCAACCCACCAACCCGTAAAGCACGGCATCGCCACTAGCCGTACGCCGTCGTCGCATCGGAGCCGTGTTCCTCGGGACCGGCACCACCCTCGGCTCCACCTCGGTCGACGCGTACGCCCCTGCCGCCACCGCGTTCGAGGAGCGGGTGCACCTCCCGCCCCGGCTCCCGCAGCGTCGGCCACCAGGCCTCGGGGCGCCTCGACCGCCCTGATCTTCCGCGCCCCCGCCGACACGATGGCCAACCCCTGACGTCCAGCCACGAGGGCACGCCCGATATACCCGTCCGGCTATTCAGACATATATGTAACCATAAGCATCAGGGGGTCAAAAGGTTAACCTTGACCGTTCGGTATCTATATGGTTTCTTTTCAAGGTCTTTTCAATCCCTTCACATTGCAACAACGACATTGAAGATATGTAGACATTCCCGGAAGGTGTACCCGGGGTGCATAACGATTCTGATTCGGAATGATCACCAAAAGTTTTTGTCCGTTTGTTTGTAAAAAGCGTTTCCTAGGGTTTGGCGAGTAGCTCGAACTACTCGCAGGCGAGGCGCGCCCGGCGGACCAGCCAAGTGGGCCTCGCCCGGAGGGGAAACACATGTACAGAGTGGGAAGCGGCGGGATCTCTCGGCTCGCCGTCGCTGTTTTGGCCGCCGGCGTGCTAACGGGTGGTGCCCTGGCCAGCGCGGGAGCTGCGTTCGCGGATGAATCCGCGTCGAACGCCGGAGGAGCTTCCGCCACGCTGGGCGGGCCGGTGGACGGTGCCTTCCAGGTCGCGTTCGTCAAGCAGGACGGTCGGCTTCAGAGGACCATAGCCGGGCTGTACGGAATGAAGCTGGATAATGGAGGGCGGATCCAGACCTACTGCGTCGACATCCACCAGCCGGCCAAGAACTTCGCGAAATACCAAGAAGTCCCCTGGAAGTCCTCTTCCCTCGAATCCAATCCGGACGCGGGGAAGATCAACTGGATTCTGGAGAACTCCTACCCCAACGTGACCGACCTCAACGCGCTGGCCAGGGCCGCCGGGGTGGACAACGGCAGGCTGACGGCGGAGCAGGCCGCCGCGGGTACGCAGGTCGCCATCTGGCGCTTCTCCGACCATCTCGATGTGACGGCTGAGGACAAGAGGTCGGAGAAGCTGGCCGACTACCTCCAGGAGAACGCCACGCACTCCGCGGAGCCCGACGCGTCCCTCAGCCTCAACCCGCCCGCCGTCTCCGGCAAGTCGGGCGAGAAGCTCGGACCGGTGACGGTCAGCACCAACGCGGGCTCCGTACAGATCGCCACGAGTCCCGGCACCCCGGCCGGCGTCAAGCTCGTCGACAAGAAGGGTTCGGAGGTGACGAGCGCCAAGGACGGCGACGATGTGTTCTTCGACGTTCCAGCCGGCACCCCGGACGGCACCACCTCGCTGACCGCCAAGGCCAGCACGAAGGTCCCCGTCGGCCGCGTCTTCACCAGCGGCGAGGGCGACAAGCGCAGCCAGACCCAGATCGTGGCCGGTTCCACCGAGAGCAGCGTGACCTCCACGGCCACCGCCAACTGGGCCGCCAAGGGCCCGATCCCGGCGGCGCACGCCGTGGTCAACTGCGCGAAGGGCGGCGTGGACGTCACCGTCTCCAACGAGGGTGACAAGCCGTTCGCCTACACCGTCGACGACAAGGAGCTGACGGTACAGCCGGGCGGGTCGGAGACCACCACGGTCCCGGTCGGCGAGGACGAGGCGTACAAGATCGTCGTCAAGGGCGCCAACGGCTTCGAGGAGACCTTCGAAGGCGTACGGGACTGCGAGACCGCCAGCACCACCGGTGGCGGCGGCACGACCGGTGGTTCGACCGACACGCCCGGCACCGGGACCTCCACGTCGCCATCGGGCGGCCCGAGCGCGGCCTCGACCGGTGGCTCCTCCGGCTCCGGTGAGACCACGGGCGGCGATCTCGCCCAGACCGGTGGCAGCAGCGCCACCCCGCTGATCGCCGGTATCGCGCTGGTCCTCGTCGCGGTCGGCGGCGGCGCGGTGTTCTTCCTGCGCAAGAAGAGCGCACCCCAGGCCCCGTAACGGCCGATGCAGCTGTAGCTGCACCTGTGTTGATTGCTTCCGGGCCCCGGACATCCCCTCGGATGTCCGGGGCCCTACGCGTACCCCGTGCCTCTTTCCCGTCTGCCGACGCGGCGATTACGACGATCACCAGGGGAGAATGATGCGTGAGTTCACCGACCGGAGGTGGTTCTGCCCGTGATGTCCGTCTGGGACTAGAGGCTGTTCGGGGTTTGGATCATGTGGTTGAGGTGATGTGCTTCAACCACATGAGCGATGCTCTGAGGTGCAGTCCTGCCTCGTAGCTCTCGGGGGACTTGTCGTAGCGGGTGGCGAGTCCGCGCCAGGTCTTGATCTTCTGGAAGCAGCGTTCCACGGTGTTGCGCTGCCTGTAGCGGTGCGCGTCGAAGGCGACGGGGCGACCGCCGGCCGAGCCCTTCCTGCGGCGGTTGGCCACCTGGTCGTCCTTTTCCGGGATGACTGCGGTGATCCCGCGTCTGCGCAGGTAGGCGCGGTTGTCCTTGGACGAGTAGACCTTGTCGGCGGCCACCGCACCGGGCCGGGTGCGCGGGCGGCCCCTCGGACCTGCGACACGGACCCGGTCCAGTACCGCCCGGAACTGCGGGCAGTCCGCAGCCTGGCCCGGGGTCAGCACGAGCACCAGAGGCAGACCCGCCGCGTCGACCGCAGCATGGACCTTGCTGCTCAGTCCGCCTCTGGACCTGCCGAGCATGGCGGCCTTCGCACGTGCCCGGCGACGGCGCCGTGTCGCGGACCGCTTCCGGTCCTTCTCCTCTGCATCGCCCGCACCGGGTGCGGCCCGCGGCGCATCACCCGCAGAACGGGTCCCTGCTCCGGCAGCGGAACCCCCTTTTCCTCGGTCAGGGCCTGTTCGAGAGCGTCCAGGGTCTCCCCGGCGATCGCCAGGCCTGCCGATTCGTGATGCGCCCGCACGATCGTGGAATCCACACTGACCAGTTCCAGCCCGACCCGCCCGCGTGCGGCCGCCTCGGCGATCAGGCCGTCCATCAACGCCTGGAACACCCCGGCCTTCGACCAGGCGCTGAACCGCGAGTACACCGTGGACCAGGGCCCGTAGCGCTCCGGGACATCACGCCAGCCGCTACCAGTACGGAACCTCCACAACACCCCGTTGAACTGGTCCCGCACCCGCCGCGGCAGCGGACCCGTCGCCGCCACCGGCAGACGAGCCTCGATCAACACCCACTCGGCATCCGTCACATCAAAACGCGCCACACGCGACTTCTACCAGCCCGGACCAGCACACCACCGAGCATCAACAAGATCCGAACTCCGAACAGCCCCTAGTGCACGCCGACCAGCAGCACCCGCTCGGCCAGCGGCGGTGACCACGGCCGACCCCGCAACGTGCCGTTGCCGCCCCGCTCCCGCACCACCTTCAGCAGACCCGAGAACTGCGTCAACCGCAGCCCCGGGAACGTCTCCACCCGCACCCGCTCAGCCTTGAATGCACCAGCCATGCAAGGGAGATGCCCAGCTCAGAGCCTTGTGCAACGCGCTTTACGACCTCGTGCACGGCAGGCCGTGGCTCGGCGGCCAGGCCGCTCGTTGAATCTCAATGACCTGTCAAGTGCCGCAGGAGGCGGGAGCTTCAGCTGCTGGCCGGGGCTGGCGCTGGGGTGAGTGTGTAGCGGCGGTGGTCTCGGAGCATCGCCCGCAGCATGTCGACGCGGCGGCGGGCGAGAGCCAGGATGGCCTGGACGTGACGCAGCCCCTCGGACCGTTTGCGCAGGTAGAAGTCTCTGGAGGGGCCGGGATGCATCATGGCGCTCTGTGCCGAGAGGTAAAAGACCCAGCGCAGGCGGCGATCGTACCGTTGGGGCCGGTGTAGGTTGCCTGTGCGGCGTCCGGAGTCGCGCGGGACGGGGGCCAGGCAGGCGTGGGCAGCCAAGCGGCCCGCGTCGCGGTAGGACGACAGATCTCCGGCGACAGCGATGAACTCGGCGCCCAGGATGGGGCCCATGCCGGGCAGCGACTCGATGATGTCGGCGCGGAAGGTTTCGCGGATCTCGTGGTCGGTGGCCGTGATCCGTCCGTCGAGCGCGAGCAGTTGGTGGGCCAGCTCAGCCAGAAGGGCTGCGGCACGGGTCTCGCCCGGCAGGACGGTGTGTTGCTGATTCGCCGCTTCGACGGCCTTCTCCGCGATTTCTGGGGGCTGCGGACCTTGCGATGCTGAAGCCACGTGGCCAGCCGTTTCACGCCGGTGCGTCGCAGGGCAGTAGGGGTTTGATAGTGCGTCAGCATGACGACTGCGCCCTTGGAGCGGGCATAGTCGAAGGCGCCCTCCAGGGCCGGGCTGATTCCGCACAGCAGGTCGCGCATCCGGTTGATGAGGCGGACTCGGTCCGCGATCAGATCGCGTCGGTTGGCGGTCAGAAGCCGGAGGGTGCAGACCTGTTCGGGCGGGATCGTGATCGTGCTGAAGTCCCGCCGGACGCGGGCCATGTCCGCGATGATCAGGGCGTCCTTCGCGTCCGTCTTTCCCTCGCCACGGTAGCCTTCGGCGGCACGGCTCACGCTCCGGCCCGGCACGTAGGTGATCTGCTGGTTGTGGGCGGCGAGCAGGACCAGCAGCAGTGTTGCGGTCTTGCCCCTCAGGTCGACTGCCCACCGGACTTCGTCTGCGGTTTCGCAGGCGGTGGCGATGAGGCTGAGGATCTCCGACTCGTCGTTCGGGATCTTCCGGGAGAAGACTGCTTCACCGGCGGCGTTGATCGCTACGGCCCAGTGGTGGCTCTTGCCGACGTCGATTCCGGCCCATATGCGTTCGCTCCGATTGTCCACTGATACGGCTCCGTTCCTTGCTGACCTTTTCGTTGGTCCCTTGGAACACTCCGCAGCAGGCCCTTAACCAGCGATGACCGCAGATCTCAATCAGCAACACAGAGCGTCCCGGAGGACCAGGTGGCCATTCAACGAAAGCCACAACAACAGCAACCGGGCATCAGCCATGCCGGGTCCTCCTGGACCGTCGCCATTGTCCAGCAGTCTGGTATCAGCCGTGCCTGGTCCTCCTGGACCGCCACTGATTCTTAAGGAACTGGGCATGGTGGGGGCTGGTGCACGTGAGTTGATCGTGGCGGAGTACCGGGTCACCGGGTTGTCGCCGACGGTGATTGCTGAACTCGTTGCTGAGGTGGGGCCGTTGTGGCACCACCAGCATCAGGCACGCCTGACGGCCCGACCGCGGCGACGGGCTGTGGGAGCCGGGGTGAAGCACAAGTTCGTCTACGTCGACCGACTGCTGGTCACCTTGGTGAATCTGCGCCACGGCACCACTCATGACGTGCTGGCCTGCTGGTTCGGCGTGGACCGCGCCGCATGATGCTGAGACCCAGCGGAATGACACCTGCGGACAAGCCCTGCGGCAGACGCCCGATGATCATCGGCGTGAGGGAGTCGCTCAGCGCGACGAAGAACGAGCCTGCCGTGACCATGACCAGGCTGACCAGGAGCATGCGGCGCTTGCCGTACATGTCGCCGAGGCGTCCGGCGATCGGCGTGGCCACGGCGGCGGCGAGCAGAGTCGCGGTGACGGCCCAGGCGGCGTCGGACGCGGGGGCGTCGAGGAGCTTGGGGAGCTCCGGGACGATGGGGATCACCAGGGTCTGCATCAGCGAGACCACGATTCCGGCGAACGCCAGCACCGTCACGATGATGCCCGTTTTCGGTGGGGCTGCCCCTGTGGCGTCCGAGGTCTGGGTGGGGGTGTCGGACATGGTTGGATCCGTCTGTGCAGGCGGTCGCCGGCGAACCCGTCGAGGGATGATTTAAATCAATGGGTTGATTTAAAATGTGGTCCGAGGTGGCCACGTGTTCAAGTAGGGGTCTGTGAGTCGTGCCGAACATGGTAAGGATGGGTAGGGGTGCGCAGATCGTGAGAGGTTTGATACGGCAGGTGACAGGGCTGACGAAGACCGCCTTGTGCGGGGATGTCTGACCATGGTCGGCTTCACATTGCGTACGCTTTTGTCGTTTGTCCTTCCCGGCTCAGCCGGTAATCAGTGGCGGCCGTGCGGGACTGGCCGTCACGGATCGGTCCGTGTCCCGATGTGGTGGTGGTGATGGCAGGCAAGACCAGGCGCGACGAGCAGGTCAGCGCGACGCGCGAGGCGCTGTTGAACGCGGCGGAGCGGCTGTTCGCCGAGCACGGTGTGTACGCGGTCGCGAACCGGCAGATCAGCGAAGCCGCCGGGCAGGGCAACAATGCCGCGGTCACGTATCACTTCGGTACAAAATCCGATCTGGTGCGCGCCATCGTGTACAAGCATGCCGTGCAGATCGACGGCCTCCGCGCCCGGCAGCTCGCCGAGATCGGCCATTCGAACGACGTTCGGGACTGGGTGGCGTGTGCCGTCCGGTCGGTCACCGGCCACCTGGAGTCGCTGGGCAGTCCAAGCTGGTACGCCCGCTTCATCGGGCAGGTCACCGCCGATCCCGCTCTGCAGTCCATCGCCTACGAAGCGTTCTATGAGGCTTCTCCTACGCTGCGCGCGGTGCAGGACGGCCTCAACAGCTGTCTGGGGGACCTGCCCCCGGGTGTGCACGCCGAGCGCGTCGCCATGACCCGCCATCTGATAACGCAGATGTGCGTGGAGCGGGAGCGGGCACTGGCCGAAGGGACCCCCACGCCCCGGGGCTCGTGGCAGGAGGCTGCGGGTGGCCTGATCGACGCGATCGTCGCGATCTGGCAGGCGCCGGTGACCCCGGGGCCGTGACGTGAGGCCGGGCAGTTCGCACTTTTCCTTTTCTAAATCAATCGATTGACTTACTTTGGTTGAGTGATGTTGCCTGATTGATCGACGACATCGAGTCGAGGGAGGTTCGATGACCACGGCGGTCGGCGCGACACGAAACGAAGTGGCCCGCGGTACGCGTGAGTTGATCCTGGACGCGGCGGAGCGGCTGTTCGCCGAGCGCGGTGTGCACGCGGTCGCGAACCGGCAGATCAGCGAGGCCGCCGGGCAGGGGAACAACGCCGCGGTGAGCTACCACTTCGGCACCAAGACCGACCTGATCCGCGCCATAGTCCGCCGCCACGCGTCGCAGGTCGAGGAGATCAGGGCACGGCTCGTGGCCGAGACCCTGAACTCCACCGACCTGCGCGACCTGGTGGCCTGTCTGGTGCGACCCGTTCCGGAGTACCTGGCGGCCCGGGGCACCCCCAGCTGGTACGCGCGGTTCTGCGTCCAGGTCATGGGCGACCCGGTACTCCACACCCTGATGGTCGAGGAGATCTTCGCTTCCCCCGCCATGTGGGAGCTGCTCGCACGCCTGAACCGCTACTTGCCGGAGCTGCCGCCCGCGGTGCTGGCGGAGCGGATCGCCATGGCACGCCATCTGATCCTCCAGGCGTGCGCGGAACGGGAGCGCGCCCTGGCTGCGGGTGTTCCCACAGCGCGGGAGAGCTGGAACAGTACCGCCACCGGACTGATCGACGTGATCGTCGCCGTCTGGCGTGCTCCCGTGAGCTGCTAGCTGTCCCCCGGCACAGGGTCAGGCCTTGCCCTGCAGCCGCCAGATCTGGTTCTTCTTGGTGCTCAGCGCGCTCGCCGCGTCGCAGGTCCACTGATGGACCAGGGCACCGGCCGCGGTGGACACGTTGCTGACGTCGACGCACTTGCCGCTGTGGACGGCGACCAGCTGGTAGTCCTTGCTGTTGCCGAGCGCGGTGACGGGGCTGAGGGTGAACTGCTGGTTGGTGCCTCCGCTGCAGGTGTACTGGATGACGGCGGCACCGTCGGCGGTGGAGGCCCCCGAGATGTCGAGGCACTTGCCGCTGAGCTCGTTGACCACGGTGTAGGTGTTGGTCCTGCCGCTGACCGGTTTGAGGTCGAGCATCTGCTGGTAGCCGCCCTCGCAGTACCACTGCTGGTACTGGGTGCCGTTGGCGGTGCTCAGGTTGGTGTCGTCCAGGCACTGACCGCTGTTCTCGCTGACCGCGACGGTGGAGACGGTGGTGTTGGACGGCGGGAGCAGGGTGACGGTGTAGCCGTCCTTGGCGTTGGACCAGGGGATGCTGAGCGAGGCCGCGTTGTTGCTGACGCTCAGCGTGGTGTCGGAGATCGTCTCGGGTCCGGTCACCGCGGCGCCGTTGTTGTAGGGGACACGTTGGACGACTGCGCGGACCTGCCCGTTCTCCACCACCGATGTGGTGTTCAGTCCGGTGAGGTTGACGGTGACGGTTCCGGTGTTGCCGTTACTGCCGAGCAGGATCTTGGCGTTCCTGGCGGTGTTGTCCTTGGTGGCCAGTCCGTCGGTGCCGGTGCCGGGGATCAGGTTGACGATGTTTCCGGTCTGGGAGCCGTAGTAGCGGTACGTGAACCACTCGCCGAGCGGGAGGTACTGCCCGGCGCTGTTCTTGGTGAGCAGGTTGGCCTCGTAGTCGTGCAGGTTGGTGCCGCCGCCCCAGTTGCCGCGCAGGCCGTCGGCGCCGGCCCGTTCCAGGCGGCCCGTGAACCAGGCTCCGCCGCCCGGGGACTGCATGGACAGCGTGGCGTACTCGTTGATCTGGTACGGGCGGGTGTTGGTGAGCCCGGCCGCGGAGAGCGTGGAGTTGGCGCGGCCGACGTCCGTGACCGGGTCACCGGGCTCGTCGTGCCAGCTGTAGATGTCCGGGGCGACGTTGTTGGCCTTGACGTAGTTCAGGTACGTCGTCCACCAGGAGTTGGAGGAGTTGGGCTGGCCCGCGGTGCTGGGTCCGACGATGAGCTGGCCGGGGAAGGCCGAGCGGACCTTGGCGTAGAACCGGGACCACATCTGCAGGTACTGGCTCTGGGAGCGGCCCCAGAAGTTGCTGCCGTCGGGTTCGTTCCACAGGTCCCACTCGACGGTCATGTTGTTGGCTTTGACATCGCTGATGAGCTGGGCGACGAAGTTGTCGAACTGCGTCCAGTCCCCGTTGTCGCCAGGCCAGCCCTGGCTGGTGGTGCCGTCCGCGCCCCACAGGTCGTGCGGGAGCAGCACGAAGGTGCCGCCGAGGGCGGCGGTCCGCTTGTACTGCGCCAGGGTCGAGTTCCAGCGGGTCTGGTAGTCGGCGAGGCTGGTGGCGTAGCCGCCGCTGTTGAGCTGTGCGCCGCCGGCCCGCATGAAGTGCCACTTGATGTCCTTGAAGAAGTGGTCCTGCGGGAGCGAGCCGTCCGGCGTCATGCCGTAGATCATTCCGGAGGCGTGGTAAGTGGGGGCACTGCCGGCCGTGGCGAAGTCGACCGTGACGCCGGTGTCGGCGGCACGCGAGGAGGCGGCGGGCAGCAGGCTCGTCGCCAGAGCGGTCAGCAGAACGCTGACGACGGCTGCGCCACGCCGCCGACGGGGGCGGCGTCTCGGGCGCTCGGGTGTCTGGGCGGATCTGGACTGCGGACGTGGTGAACGCAGCAGCATGCGGCTCTCCCGGATGTTCGGGGGGATTTTTGGAGGGGCCGGGCCGACCCATTCGATGTGAGGTGACCCGGGCAGCAGGGGCCGCGGCGGCTGACATCGTCGCGTGACGCGGCCGGGTCGAACCGGTTCGCCGGGAAGCTAGCACCGTCGGAAACAGATCAGCAATACCTTGAACAGGGACAAGATGACTCTCCGCGGAATCGTGGAGGAGGGGTTGACACGGGCGTTCCGCGCTCCTAACTTCCCCCTGACGCGAACCGGTTCGACAGCCGAGTCGCTCGTCTCGAACCGGTTCGACGAAGGAGTCCCGTGAACATCGGTGAGATCGCCCGGCGGGCCGGTGTGTCCCGGAGCACCGTGTCGTACGCGCTCAGCGGCAAACGCCCGGTTTCGGAGGACACCCGGCGGAAGATCCAGCGCGTCATCGACGAACTGGGCTATCGGCCCAACGCGAGCGCCCGCGCCCTGGCCAACGGCCGCACCAGCACCCTCGGCCTGGTCTTCCCGCCGGCCGGCAACCACTACACCGGTATGCAGCTCGACTTCATCGGCAGCGTGGTGGAGGCAGCGGCGGCCTACGACTACGACGTCCTGCTCTCGCCGAGCGGAGCGGACAGCGACCGTTCGTTCCAGCGGCTGCTGGCCGAGCGTCGGGTCGACGGCGCCATCCTGATGGAGATCAGGCTCGAGGACGACCGGATCGACCACCTCGTCGCCGAGAACTTCCCTGCCGTCTGCATAGGGCGTACGGCGCGCCCGGACGGCGACTGGTGGGTAGGCCTCGACCACACCACGCTCACTACCGCGTGCGTCCACCACCTCGCCGACCTCGGCCACCGCAGGATCGCCTTCGTGAACCGGCCCGAGCGACTGCTGCGTGCCGGATACGAATCGGCGCACCGCGGCCTGGAGGGTTTCACCAAGGCTGCGGCCGAGCGCGGGCTCGACGTGCAGACCTACTGCTGCGGCGACGACGCCCCTGCCGGGGAGGCCTGCGTCGAGCAGATCCTGCACAACGACCCGGGCACCACGGCACTGGTCACGCTCAACGAGGCGGCCCTGGGCGGCATCTACCGGGGACTGGCGGCGGCCGGCCGCCATGTGCCGCGCGACTTCTCCGTCACCGGCGTCGTCGCCAGCCGCTGGGCGGAGACGGTGACCCCCCAGCTGACTGCTGCCGACGTACCGGCGGAGGAGATGGGACGCCTCGCGGTCGAACTGCTCGTCGAGCGGCTGGACCAGCCCGTCGCCGCCGCGCGCCACCACATGCTCGCCCCGCCCATTTCCCTGCGCTCCAGCACCGGCCCCGCTCTCGGGGCCCCGGGCGCGGGTGCCTGACACCCTCGAACTTCTCCCCACGTCCAGTTCCGCTCGCTCGTCGGCCCACACCCGGCCGACGGCTTCCCGACCCGCACCTTCGGCATGCCCTTGCCGAAAACACGAAGGAACGCGTCATGAACGGATCCACCGGACGGCGGCTGACCGCCGCGGCCCTGACCGTCGTCGCCATCGCCACCGCGACCACCGCCTGCTCGTCCGGCGGCAGCTCGTCAGCGAACGGGGACAGCAAGGGTACGTACACCATCTGGGACCCCTACCCGCAGTTCGCGAAGGGCTCGGCCTGGGCGAAGCTGCTGGACGGCTGCGGCACCGAGGCCGGAGTCAAGATCAAGCGGACCGCGTTCGACACGAGCGACCTGGCGAACAAGGCGCTGCTGGCGGCGCAGCAGGGCAATTCCCCGGACGTCATGATCGTGGACAACCCGGTGGTGTCGACCCTGGCGGAGGCAGGCGTCCTGACCACCACCGCGGACAACAAGGTGGACACCTCGAAGGTCGACCCCAACCTGCTGGCCGCCGGACAGTCCGGCGGCAAGACCTACGGGACCCCCATCGGTGCCAACACCCTCGCGCTCTATTACAACAAGGACGTCCTGAAGAAGGCCGGCGTCGACATCGCCTCCGTCAAGGACTGGGCCTCCCTCACGGCGGCCCTCGACAAGGCCAAGAAGTCGGGCAAGAAGGGCATCACCTTCTCCGCCATCGGCACCGAGGAGGGCAGCTTCCAGTTCCTGCCCTGGTTCTGGGGCGCGGGCGGCAAGCTCACCCAGCTCGACTCCGCCCAGGGCGACTCGGCGCTGAGCCTGTGGGGCAACTGGCTGAAGAAGGGCTACGCGCCCAACTCGGTGCTCAACAACACCCAGACCACCAGCTGGCAGGAGTTCGCCACCGGCGACTACGCCTTCGCCGAGAACGGCACCTGGCAGCTCGCCAACGCCGACAAGGCCGGCTTCGACTACGGCGTGCTGCCGATACCCGCGGCCTCCGGCGGCAACGCCGCGGCCCCGACCGGCGGCGAGTTCGTCACCCTCCCCGTCCAGAAGGACACCGGTCGCTACGCCACCTCGCGCAAGCTGGTCTCCTGCCTGACCAACGACGCCAACCTGTACGAGACCGACACCACGCTGTCGTACGTGGCCCCGGTCAGTGCCGTGCAGGACAAGCAGGTCGCATCGAACGCCAAGCTGAAGCCGTGGGTCGACGCGGTCAAGGCGGCCAAGGGGCGCACCAGCGACGACCTCGGCACCAAGTACCCCAAGATCTCCGAGCAGATGTGGAAGGCGGTCCAGACAGCCCTGAGCGGGGCCAAGTCCCCGAAGGACGCACTCGCCGCGGCCCAGAGTGCCGCCAAGTGACCCGATCGTAGGGACTGTCGATGAACCGCACGACGCACATGGCGGAGCGCGGGCCCGTGCTCGACGGGAGCGGGGCGGCCACCGCCGCCCCGGCTCCGGCCGGTACCTCGCCCCGGCGCCGCCGCAGCCCGGCCTCCCAGCAGTGGGCCGCCTGGGCCTTCCTCGCCCCGGTCACGCTCTACCTCGGCCTCTTCTACGCCTATCCGCTCTATCGCAACCTCGACCTCAGCCTGCGCAACTACACCGTCCGGTCCTTCGTCCAGGGCGACGCACCCTTCTCCGGACTCGCCAACTACCGCACCGTCTTCGACGATCCGACCTTCGGCCCGGCGCTGACCCACACCGTGGTGTTCACGATCGTGTGCCTGTTCTTCCAGTACGCCATCGGTCTGGCCCTCGCGGTCTTCTTCAACCAGCACTTCCGGCTCTCGGCCACCCTGCGCGCCCTGTTCCTCGTACCGTGGCTGCTGCCGCTCATCGTGTCCGCGTCCACCTGGTCGTGGATGCTCAACAGCGACTCGGGGGTGGTCAACGCCGCCCTGCACGCCATCGGCGCCGCCCCGGTGAACTGGCTGACGTCACCGTCCTGGTCGCTGGTCTCGGTGATCATCGCCAACGTCTGGATCGGCATCCCCTTCAACCTGGTCGTGCTCTACAGCGGCCTGCAGTCGATCCCCGACAGCCTGTACGAGGCCGCAGCGCTCGACGGCGCGGGAGCCTGGCGGCGTTTCTGGCACATCACGTTCCCGCTGCTGCGGCCGGTCTCCGCGATCACCCTGCTGTTGGGTCTCGTCTATACGCTCAAGGTCTTCGACATCATCTGGATCATGACCAAGGGCGGTCCGGCCGACTCCTCCACCACCTTCGCCACCTGGTCCTACCGGCTCGGTTTCGGCAACCTGCTGCCCGCCTTCGGTCCCGGAGCGGCCGTCGGTAATCTGCTGGTCGCCGCCGCCCTGGTCTTCGGCCTGGTGTATCTGAGGGTCCAGCGAAAGCAGTACGCCTCATGACCAGCATCGCGACCGGCCTTCGCCCGCGCCGGGCAGGGCGCTCCACCTGGTGGAAGACGGCCATCGGGGTCCTCCTGACGGGCATCATGCTCTTTCCGGTCTACTGGATGGTGAACGCGTCCTTCACCCGTGACCAGGACATCCGCAAGAGTCCGCCCGACCTGTTCCCCGTGCACGGCACGCTGGACGGCTACCGGGCCGTCCTGGACGACCAGTTGCCGTATCTCGGCACCAGTCTCGTCATCGGCCTGGGCACGGTTGTGCTGACCGTGGCGCTGGCCGCACCCGCCGGCTACGCGCTGGCGAAGCTCCGCCCGCGGGGCGGCGGCGTGCTCAGCTTCCTCTTCCTGGTCGCGCAGATGATCCCCGGCATCATCATGGCGATGGGCTTCTACGCCATCTACCTCCAGCTCGGTCTGCTCCAGTCCGTCCCCGGGCTGATCGTCGCGGACTCGACGCTCGCCGTCCCCTTCGCCGTGCTGATCTTCACCGCCTTCATGTCCGGCATCCCGGGCGAACTGCTCCAGGCCGCGACGACGGACGGAGCGGGGCCCGTGCGCACCTTCTGGTCGATCGTGCTGCCCGTGAGTCGCAACGCCGTGGTCACGGTCTCCCTTTTCGCATTCCTGTGGTCCTGGTCCGACTTCGTCTTCGCCAGCACCCTCGTCAACGGCGGTTCACAGGAGCCGATCACCCTCGGCATCTACCACTACATCGGCAACAACAACCAGCAGTGGAACGCCATCATGGCCACGGCCGTCGTCGCCTCCCTGCCGGCCGCCGTCATCCTCGTCCTCGCCCAGCGCTATGTCGCCGCCGGAGTGAGCGCCGGAGCCGTGAAGGACTGACCGACCGTCCGTGTCCCGTACGAGAAACGAGTGGAACTTTCATGACCGCCGCCCGATCTGGCCCGGTTTTCTCCGTCCATGACATCCCCTTCAGCACACACGGATCCTGGTTCGACATCTCCCCAGTCCTGGGCGAGAAGACGTACGCCGAAGACCTTCACCTGGTCTCCCACCAGAACGGCATGCACGGCGTCCTGCGGTTCGTCCCCCTGGACGCCACCACGGGCGAGCGGACGGACACCCGTGTGGTGGCGACACCCAGTCTGCTCAGCTGGACCGGCGACAGCGGCCGCATCGACCTCGTCCACGAGTCCCCGGACACCGTGCGCCTGCGCGGGCGGGGCCTCAACCTGCGGGTCACCGGGGCCGCGTCCACCCTGACGCCTTTCACGGGCACCTATTTCTTCCACGACCCGGTGGACGGGGCACATGTGTTCACGGCCTACGAGACGGGCCGCCGTTATCGCGTCACCGTCCTCTCCGGCGTCGCGGCCGAGGTCTCGGGAGACCAGGCGCTGGGCGGCGCGGAGCGCGGTCTGACGATCACGGCGGCGGCGGGCGGCACCTGGGAAGCGGCCGTCGAGGAACTGGACAGCGCACGACGGCCCCGCACTTCGTCTGCGGCGTTCGACGAGGTCGTGACCGCCGCAGAGCACGCCTTCACGGCATTCACCGACGAGGTGGCCCCCTGGCGCTCGTCCCGCACACCGGCGGCCGAACTCGCCGCCTACGTCCTGTGGTCCGCGACGGTCGCGCCGGCCGGGTTCGTCACCCGGAGCGGGGTGCTGATGTCCAAGCACTGGATGGACAAGGTGTGGAGCTGGGACCACTGCTTCAACGCCCTGGCCCTGGCGCCCGGCGCGCCGGTGCTGGCCTGGGACCAGTTCTGCCTGCCGTTCGACCACCAGGACGAGAGCGGGGCCCTGCCCGACTCGGTGACCCACTCCGAGGTGCTGTACAACTTCGTCAAACCACCCATCCACGGCTGGACGCTGGGACTGCTGCGGCGCAGGCTCGGCGAACCCCTGAGCCGTACCGAACTGGCAGACGCATACGGCCGTTTGGTGCGCTGGACGGGCTTCTGGCTGACGGCACGCCGGACGTCGGGAGCCGCCCTGCCCCACTACCAGCACGGCAACGACAGCGGCTGGGACAACGCCACCACCTTCGATCCCGAACGCCTGGTCGTCACCGCCGACCTGGCCGCCTTCCTCGTTCTTCAGCTGCATGAACTCGCGACGCTGGCGGCTGACTTGGGCCTGGACGACGAGTCCCGGCGCTGGACGAGGCTCGCGACGTCGACGCAGGAGGCGATGCTGGACGAACTGTGGACGGGGGAGCGATTCCTGGCCCGGGGCGTCGACAGCGGCCGGCGGTGGGCAAGCTCCAGTCTGCTGGACCTGATGCCGATCGTTCTCGGCGAGCATCTGCCCGAGAGCGTGGCCAAGCCCCTCGCGGTCCGGATCGAGGCCCACCTGACCGCACACGGCCTGGCCACCGAACTGCCGACCTCCGAGTACTACCGTCCCGACGGCTACTGGCGCGGCCCGATCTGGGCACCGGCCACCGTGCTGGTCGAGGACGGCCTGCGCCGCGCCGGACACCAGCGGCTGGCGGACAAGATCAGCGCATGCTTCCGGAACCTGTGCGAGACGCACGGTTTTGCGGAGAACTTCGACGCGCTGGCGGGCACGGGGCTGCGCGACCGCGCCTACACCTGGACGGCAGCCGCATACCTGCTGCTCGCCGAGGCCCACGAACAGGAGCACACGGCGTAGAGGCGAACTCCTTCAATCCCGTAAATGTGTCGAACAAATCGGTCTCCTCGCGAGGACCGCGTTCCCGCTCGACCCTTGGAGAGAATCGGTGCCCGTACGACCGGGCAGCGAGAGGGCGGAGAGATCCGCGCGTGCCCGCAGAGCGACCAGCGCGGACGTGGCCCGGCTCGCGGGGGTGTCCCGGACCACGGTGAGCGACGTCCTCAACGACCAGCGGGTCGACCGCTATCGCCCCGACACCGTCGAGCGGGTGCGCCAGGCGGCAGCGGAGTTGGGATACGTCCGTTCGACGGCCGGCCGGGCCCTGGTCATGGGCCGCAGCGACTTCATCGTCGTGGTGGTGCCTCATGTGACGTACATGCGGTTCCAGGACCTCATCGAGGCCCTTACGAGCCACGTAGAGGAGTGCGGATTCAACGCCGTCGTGCACCTCGGGGGCCCAAGGAAGAGGGTGATCCGGGGCGGAGCCGGCTGATGAACCTCGTCGAGGGCCTGCGCCCTGCCGGAGTCATCGAGCTGGGCGGTCTGTCCACCGAGGACATCGCTCACATCGAGCGGAACTGCTGCCCTGTGATCTCGCAGGAGCCGCCCGCGGACGTCAGTGTCTGGATCGGCTTGCTGCAGGCCGAGCACCTTCACTCCCGGGGCTTCACCGACATCGCGTACGCGTTCCTGTCAGATGCCAGGGGCGAGCCGTACGGAAAGGCACAGGCCACCACGTCGTCCGGGCCTAAAGCGCGTTGCAGAATGCCGTGATTTTGCAGGTCAGGGCGCGGCCATGGCTGTTCTGGTCATGCGGTCAGGGCGAGGTTGTGCATGTGTGCGACGGCTTGGACTGCGTGGTGGAGGCCGTCGCCGTGCTGTCGGCAGTCTCGGAGGATCTTGTAGTGCTTCAGACGGCCGATCGCGTGCTCGACCCGCGCGCGGACACGGCGATGCTCCTTGTTGTCGGCTTCCTCGCCGGCCAGCAGGGGCCGGCCGGGCCGTTTGCGGTGCGGGACGACGAGGCCGGTGTTGAGGTAGGCGCCGTCGCCGAGCACCGTGACGCCCTGGCACTGCTCCGGCAGGCCGGAGCTGCGCCAGACGTGGGCGTCGGCCTTGTTGCCCGGGGCGGGACGGGCGGTGGCCACGACCAGGCGTGTGTCGGCGTCGATGATGACCTGCACGTTCGCCGAGAACCG
>NZ_JBEXXK010000021.1:0-167501 GCF_040630405.1 Streptomyces sp. NPDC005811 | reverse complement strand
ACAGCCCGCGGGCCCGGTCGGACCACAGCCCGCGGGCCCAGTGGAACCACAGGCCGCGGGCCCCGTCGGAGCACAGCCCGCGGGCCCGGTGGAACCACAGGCCGCGGGCCCGGTCGGAGCACAGCCCGCGGGCCCGGTGGAACCACAGGCCGCGGGCCCGGTCGGAGCACAGCCCGCGGGCCCGGTGGAACCACAGGCCGCGGGCCCCGTCGGCCCGACCGCGGGCCCCGTCGGCCCGACCGCGGGCCCCCTCGGCCCGACCGTGGGTCTCGACGCGCAGGCCGCCGCGACGCTGTTCCGGGTCGCGCAGAACACGCTGGCCAATGTGCGGGAGCACGCCCACGCGGTGAACGTCCAGGTCACCCTGCGCGCCGGGGCGGACCGCGTGGAACTCGAAGTGCGGGACGACGGCGGCGGGTTCGAGCCCGGCCGGGTCACCGGTCCCTCCCCGGCGGGCCGGGGGCTGGGGCTGCCGGCCGCCCGTGCCCGGCTGCGCGAGTGCGGCGGCGACCTCGCCGTCGGCAGCACTCCCGGCCACGGCACCTGCGTCCGGGCCACGGTTCCCTTGGCCCCCTCGGCCCGCCCGGCGCCGGTGGCCGCACGATGAGCGGCGGGCCGTTGCGGGTGCTGCTCGCGGACGACCATGCCGTCGTACGGGCCGGGTTGCGGGCGCTGCTGGAGGGGGAGCCGGACGTCGAGGTGGTGGCGGAGGCGGGCAGCGGGGAGGAGGCCGTGGGGCTCGCGGCGCGGCTGCGGCCCGATGTGGTGCTGATGGACCTGCGGTTCGGCGGCGGGGGCGGCGTCGACGGGATCGAGGCGGTGCGCCGGCTCGCGGCCGAGGCGCCGGGGGTGCCGGCGGTGATGCTGACGAGCTACTCCGGCCGGGCGGACGTGGTGCGCGCGCTGGAGGCCGGGGCGCGGGGGTACGTGCTGAAGGCGGGGCCGCCCGAGGAGCTGTTCCGGGCGGTGCGCGGCGCGGCCGCCGGGGCGTTGGGGCTCGCGCCGGAGGTCATGGACGAGCTGGTGGGCCACGTGGTCGCGCCCGAGCGGGAGTTGAGCGGCCGGGAGGTGGAGGTGGTGCGGCTGCTGGCCGAGGGGCTGAGCAACCGGGGCATCGCCGGGGCGCTGTTCCTGAGCGAGGCCACCATCAAGACGCATCTGGTGCGCCTCTACCGCAAGCTGGGTGCGGACAACCGGGCGGCGGCGGTGTCGGAGGCGGTGCGCCGGGGGCTGCTGGACCTGGGGTGACGAAGAGGGGCGCCCGGTGGCCGGGCGCCCCTCGCGGTGGGTCAGACCTTGGCGGGCTGCTCCGGCTCGGTGGCCGGGTCCGTGCTCTCCTGGCCGGCGGCCGTGGCGCGGGCGGCCGGGATGACGGCGGCGATGGCGCCGGAGACCAGGGCGAGGCAGCCGCCGACGAGGAGCGCGGTGCGGAAGCCGTCCTCGGAGGCGAAGGTGTAGCCGCCCAGGGTGGTGGTCATCTGGGAGAGGATCACCCCGATGACGGCGGAACCGATCGAGGTGCCGAGCGAGCGCATCAGGGTGTTGAAGGCGTTCGCGGCGGCGGTCTCGGTCAGCGGCACCGAGCTCATGATCAGCGCGGGCATGGCGCCGTAGGCGAGGCCGACGCCGCTGCTGGTGATGATGGTGACGACCATGACGCCCCAGGCGGAGCCGATCAGGGCCATCGAGGCGAAGTAGCCGGCGGCCAGCACCAGGGCGCCGCAGATCAGGGTGAACTTCGGGCCGCGGGCGTTGGTGAGCTTCCCGCCGAGCGGCGAGACGATCATCATCATCAGGCCGCCGGGGGCCATCCACAGACCGGCGGCGAGCATCGACTGGCCGAGGCCGTAGCCGGTGGCCTCCGGGAACTGGAGCAGCTGCGGCATCACCAGCATGCTCGCGTACATGCCGAAGCCGATGAAGACCGAGGCGAGGTTGGTGAGGAGCACCCGGGGGCGGGCGGTGGTGCGCAGGTCGATCAGCGGGTCGGTGGTGCGCATCTCCCAGAATCCCCAGCCGAGCACCACCACGAGGGCGGCGGCGAACAGCCCGAGCGTGGTGCCCGAGGCCCAGCCCCAGTCGGCGCCCTTCGAGACGGCGAGCAGCAGACAGACCAGGCCGACACCGAGGCCGATCGCGCCGGGCAGGTCGAAGCGCTGGCCCTTGGCGCCGGCGGGGACGTCGGGGACCAGCAGGTAGATCAGGACGGCGACGACGGCGGCGAGCGCGGCCGAACCCCAGAACAGGGCGCGCCAGTCGGCGTACTGGGCGACGGCGGCGGCCAGCGGCAGTCCGATGGCGCCGCCGATACCCATGGAGGCGCTGACCAGCGCGATGGAACCGCTGAGCTTCTCGGCCGGTACGACGTCGCGCAGCAGCGCGATGCCGAGCGGCACCATGCCCATGCCCATGCCCTGGAGGCCACGCCCGACGATCATCGTCACGACGTCGGAGGCGAACGCGCAGACCACCGAGCCGACGACCAGCGGCACGGAACAGGCGAGCAGCATGCGCCGCTTGCCCACCAGGTCGCCGAGACGGCCGACGACCGGGACGCACACCGCCGCCACCAGCAGCGTGACCGTGATCACCCAGGCCGCGTTCGAGGACGAGGTGCCCAGGATCTGGGGCAGCTCGGCGATGAGGGGGGTGACCAGCGTCTGCATGATCGCCGCCGTGGTGCCGGCGAAGGCCAGCGTGGCGATCACGGCTCCGGGGCGGGCCGTGGGCTGGGGAACGGGGGCGCCCATGGGCGACTCTCCTCGGTGAAGGGGGGCAGGCCCGCCGCGCTGGACGCGCGTGCGGGAACGGACGTACGGGAAGATGTGCATCGTACATGCCGTATGTATCCACCACATGATGTGGCCCGTGCACACCCATATGCCAGGATGACCCCATGGAGACGCCCACCCATGAGGTCGAGTACGAGCAGCTGCTGCTCAGCCGTCATACGTTCCTGAACCAGCGGGGCGGCCGCCGCAAGAACAGCCTCCTGGAGCGCAGCGCGTACATCCTGCTGAGCCGGATCCAGATCCAGGGGCCGATGTCGATCGGAGAGCTGAGCGACGCCTTCGGCCTGGACGCCTCCACGCTGAACCGGCAGACGGCGGCGGCGATGCGGGCGGGGCTGATCGAGCGCATCCCCGACCCCGAGGGCGGGATGGCCCGCAAGTTCCGGCTCACCGACGAGGGGCTGCGGCTGGTGGACGCGGAGCGGGAGGGGATCGTCGACATCCTGGACCAGGTGATGCACGACTGGTCACAGGACGACATCGCCGCCTTCGCGGGCTATCTGCGCCGCTTCAACAACGGCATCGAGGCCATCGGCGGCCGCCCCTGGCCACGCCCCTAGAGCACCTCCCCCGCCACCGTGCCATCATGGGCAAACGGAACGGCGTCTCGCTTCACGGACCCGGACATGGACCCGGAGGGGGAGGCAGGGCGCGGTGGACGACGGCACGGGCGGCGCGGGGCAGGCGGGGCGGACGCAGCGGGCGGACGCGCGGCGCAACAAGGAGAGCCTGCTCGACGCGGCCGCCGCGATCTTCGTGGAGTCGGGCGTGGAGGCGCCGGTCCGTGACATCGCGGCGAGGGCGGGCGTCGGTACGGCCACGATCTACCGCCACTTCCCGACCCGGGCCGATCTGATCATCGCGGTCTACCGGCACCAGGTCGAGGCCTGTGCCGAGGCCGGGCCGGCGCTGCTCGCGGCCGGCCCGACCCCGTACGCGGCGCTCGGCCGGTGGATCGACCTCTTCACCGACTTCCTGGTCACCAAGCACGGGCTCGCAGCCGTGCTCCAGTCCGACGACGCCGGTTTCGAGGGCCTGCACCACTATTTCCTCGACCGGCTGATGCCGGTGTGCACCGAGCTGATCGAGGCCGCGGCCGCCGCCGGCGAGATCCGCCCCGGCATCACCGCCTACGAACTCATGCGCGGCACCGGCAATCTCTGCATCGGCGCGGAGCACGACGCCCGTTACGACGCCCGCCGTCTGGTCGGCCTCCTCGTCGCGGGACTGCGCGAGCCGCGGTGACCGCCGGCCCGGCGGGTGCTCAGGCCCAGGCCGTCACCGGGGTGAAGGAGCTGTCCTGGCGGAACAGGTCCGTCCCGTCCGACGCCACCACGCTCAGCTGGTAGTTGTAGTGGCGCAGGTAGTAGCCCGGGTAGTTGTACGACTCGAAGCGCACCGAGCCGCTCGCCGTGCCGGTGCGGGCCACGAACGTGGCGTCCTTGGCGAACGTCGTGGTGCCGTCGTTCGCGTCGAAGCGGGCGCGGAAGTTGTAGTGCCGCAGGTAGTTGCCCGAGGAGTCGCGGAACGAGTAGCCATTGGAGTCGGCGAGGCCCGCGACGACCGTGAAGGTGGACGCGGTCTTCTCGGTGCTGGTGCTGGAGCTGGTCACCACCGGGAGGTTGAGCAGCGAGGACTGCGTCTGCCAGTACCGCGTCGTGTAGTTGGCGGACTGGAAGGAGCGCGTGGCGTTCTTGGTGATGCTCGGGCCGCCGGACACCGTCTCCTTGACGACGGTGAAGTGGCGTGCGGTGCCCGAGATCGACGGCAGGGCCTTGGGGGCGCTCCAGGTGGCGAAGGAGTCGGTGCTGTCGCTGTAGTAGTAGTTGCCGTCGCCGTAGCCGTCGAAGAAGATCCGCCAGGTGCCGTTGTCGAGCTGGATCACCGAGGGGCCCTCGCGGTAGCTTCCCCAGCCGGCCCAGTCGCCGGTTCTGGAGATCGTGTAGGGCCCGGTGAGGCTGCTCGCGGTGGCGTACTCGATGTACTTCGTCGTCTCGTTCTTGGTGAAGGCGTGGTAGGTCGAGCCGACCTTCACGAGGTAGGTGTCGATGTGGTTGGAGCCGATGCCGGACAGGGCGACCGGTGAACTCCAGGCCGTCAGAGCCGTGTTGGTGGCCTTCAGCAGATACGGGGTGAAGATCCACTCGTCGCTGGTCAGCGAGCAGGACACGATGACGTTGACGCTGCCGTCGCTGTCCACGAACCACTCCGGCGCCCAGGCGCGGGAGAGGTTGGTGATCGGGACCGTGTAGTCGTACAGGAACGTCCAGGCGACCCGGTCGGAGCTGCGGGCGAAGCCGATCGTGGTGCTGACGTCCTGCCAGGTGTGGGTGGTGTAGGTGAGGTAGTAGTAGCCGTCGGTGTGCTTGAACACGCTCGCGTCGCGGATGCGGTTCGAGGGCGGGGTGTACGCGGAGGACTGCACCAGCCGGAAGTCGGTGGCGTCGTCGGACTGGTAGACGTTGACCGTGCCGTCGTTGCTGTTGAGGAACGGCACGATGGTGTAGCGGGTGGCGGAGCCGGCGGCCGGGGCCGCGGCGAGGGCGCTGCCGAGCAGGCCGGGCAGCTCGCCCAGGACGAACGCCGAGGCGGGCAGGACGGCCATCGCGCGCAGCAGGGCTCGGCGGGACGGGGACGCGGCGGGGCGGGGTGAGGTCATGGTCGGCTCTCTTCACTACGGCTCAGTAGTCCGACATACCGAACAAGGTTCGGAAAGTCGGTCAGAAGGTAAGCGCGAGTCAGGGACACGTCAATGCTTTGCGCAGGAACAGGTGATGCCTGTGTTGCCGCTGTGACGGCGCGCCAACCGCCGGTGTGACGATCCGCCAATCACCGCTCCCCGCGCGCCGTTCCGTCATCCGCCCCCGAGACGTTACCGTTCGGTAGTGTCAGACGACGTCGTCCCGGAGGTGCCCCGTATGACGCCCGACCGTGCCGCCGGCCTCGCCGAGACCGCCCGGGCGCTCGCCGCGGGCGAGGTCTCCTCGCGCATGCTGGTCGAACAGACCCTGGCCCGGATCGAGGCCACCCAGGGCACCCTCAACGCGTTCCGGATCGTCCGTGCCGAGGCCGCGCTCGCCGAGGCCGAGGCCGCCGACCGGGAGCTGGCGGCCGGAGCGCGCAGGCCGCTGCTGGGGGTGCCGGTCGCCGTCAAGGACGACATGGACGTGGCGGGTTCGCCGACCGCGTTCGGCTGCGCGGGCGAGCACCCGCCGGTCGCCCGGGACGGGGAGGCCGTACGGCGGCTGCGCGCCGCCGGGGCCGTCGTCGTCGGCAAGACCAACACCTGCGAACTGGGGCAGTGGCCCTTCACCGAGGGCCCGGCCTTCGGCGCGACCCGCAACCCGTGGAGCACCGGGCACACCCCGGGCGGCTCCTCCGGCGGCTCGGCGGCCGCGGTGGCGGCGGGCCTGGTGCCGGCCGCGCTGGGCTCGGACGGCGCCGGCTCGGTCCGCATCCCCGCCTCCTGGACCCATCTCGTCGGCGTGAAGCCGCAGCGGGGCCGGGTCTCCACCTGGCCGCGCGGCGAGTCCTTCCAGGGCATCACCGTCAACGGCACCCTCGCCCGGACGGTGGAGGACGCGGCCCTGCTCCTCGACGCGGCGAGCGGCAACCACGACCTCGATCCGCACCGGCCCGCCGCGATCGACGCCTCGGCGGCCGTGCGCCGCGACCCCGGCCGGCTGCGGATCGCGCTCTCGCTGAAGCCCCCGTTCACCGCGGTCCCCGCCCGGCTGACGCCCGAGGTGCGGGCGCGGGTCGTCGAGCTGGCCGGGCGCCTCGCCGACCTGGGGCACGAGGTCGAGGAGGCGGACCCGCCGTACGGGCGGATCGGGCTCACCTTCGTGCCCCGGGCGACCGCGGGCATCGCCGAGTTCGTGGCCGACGCCCCCTTTCCCGCGCTCCTCGACCCCCGCACCCGGGACGCCGCACGGCTCGGCCGGCTGCTCGGCGGCGCCCCGCTGAAGGCGGCCCGGCGCGCGGAGGCGGTCCTGCACCGCCGTATCGGCTCCTTCTTCACCTCGTACGACGTCGTCCTCGCGCCGACCACGGCCGCTCCCCCGCCGCGCATCGGCGCCATGCTGCACCTGAGCGGATTCGCCACCGACCGCGCGATGATCGCGGCCTGCCCCTACGCCTGGCCGTGGAACGTGCTCGGCTGGCCCGGTGTCAACGTCCCCGCGGGCTTCGCGCCCGGCGGACTGCCGGTCGGCGCGCAACTGCTCGGCCCGGCCCACAGCGAGCCGCTGCTCCTCTCGCTCGCCGCCCAGCTGGAGGCGGAGCTGCGCTGGCACGAGCACTGGCCCGAGCCGCTCGTGGCGGACTCCCCGGCCGTCTGACCGTGCCCTTCCCGGTGACCCGCGGTCCTGCCGCCCGTACGCTGTGACCATGGACGATGCGCCGATGGTCGGGCTGATGGGGCGGGTCACCGGGACGATCGGGCCGGGACTGGTCGGCGAGGTGATCGTCCGGGTGCGCGGCGGGGCCGAGCACTTCCTCGCCTACGCCGCGGACGGCACCGGCCGGATCGAGCGCGGCAGGGTCGTCATGGTGGTGGAGTACCTGGCGCCGAGGACCGTCTACGTCACGGAGGCGTACGACAGTTGAGCCGACTGCGGCGCAGGTGAGAGCCGTGTCGGCCAGGTATGCGTCAAGATTGCAACAAGGATTCGTCTGCGTCTTCACCCGGGGCCCCGGCAGGCGCACACTCCCTTCGTTCGGTGCCGAAAGGGCACCATGCAAAGGGGGCGTATGCCGATGGTTGTCGGCGTCGTTGCGGGGATGGCGGTCGCCGCCGTTCTCGTTGTGATCGGTCTGTTCAAGTTGATGTGGCGAGTCGCGGAACCCAACGAGGCACTCGTCATCTCCGGCTCCAAGCACCGTGTGGAGGGGCTGGAGGAGGGCATGGGCTTCCGCATCGTCACGGGGCGCGGCACGCTGGTGATGCCCGGCGTGCAGGTGGTGCGCAAGCTGTCGCTCGACCTGAACGAGACCGAACTGCACGTGGACTGCGTGACGCACCAGGGCATTCCGCTGAAGGTGCGGGGCGTGGTCATCTTCAAGGTGGGCGACGACTTCGTGTCGATCGCCAACGCCGCCCGGCGCTTCCTCGACCAGCAGAGGATGATGTCGGAGCGGGTGCACAACGTGTTCGCCGGTCATCTCCGCTCCATCGTGGGCGGGTTGACGGTCGAGGACATGATCCGGGACCGGGAGAAGCTCACGGGGCAGACCCGTGCCGCCTGCGGCACGGAGATGGAGAAGCTCGGTCTGATCGTGGACTCCCTCCAGATCCACGAGATCGAGGACCCGACCGGGTACATCCAGAACCTGGCGATGCCGCACGCGGCGGCCGTGCAGCGGGACGCCCGTATCGCCCAGGCGGAGGCGAACCGGCTCGCCACGGAGGCCGAGCAGGCCTCGTTCGCCCGGATGGCCGAGGCCACCCGGGACAGCGAGATCCTCCAGGCCGGCTACCAGGCCGAGCGGGACAAGGCGGCGGCCAAGGCCCGTCAGGCGGGCCCGCACGCCGAGGCGGCCGCCCGGCAGGAGGTCGTCGTCCAGGAGACCCGGGTCGCCGAACTGGAGGCGCACCGGCGCGAACAGCAGCTCCAGGCCGATGTCCGCAAGCCGGCGGACGCGCAGGCGTACGAGAAGCGCACGCTGGCCGAGGCCGAGCGCGACGCGCGGATCTCGGCGGCCGAGGCCAAGGCGAGGGAGACGGAACTCGCGGCCGCCGCCGAGGCGACCCGGGTGAAGACCGCCGCCGGCGCCGAGGCCGAGGCCACCAAGACCCGGGGTGCCGCCACCGCGGCGGCGACCCGGGCCACCGGTGAGGCCGAGGCGGCCGCCGCGCAGGCCCGCGGTCTGGCGGAGGCCGCGGCGACGAAGGCGCAGGGTCTCGCGGAGGCGGAGGCCATCAAGGCACGGGCCGCGGCCCTCGCCGAGAACCAGGAGGCCGTCGTCGCCCAGCAACTCGCCGAGAAGTGGCCGGAGATCGTCCAGGCGGGCGCGTCCGCGTTCGGCAACGTCGACAACATGGTGCTGCTCAACGGTGCCGACGGCATGGCCGAGGTGTTCGCGAAGGCGCTCACCATGGGCGGCACCGGGCTCGGGCTCGCGCGTCAGCTGCTGGCGTCCATGAACCAGAACGGGCAGGCCCCGGCCGGGACTTCGCCCCTGAACGGGGCCGGGGCACCGCCGTCGCAGAAGGTGCCGGTCGAGGGAGCGTGACACGCAGGTGAGATGCCTTTGGGGGCGGCCTCCGGGTCGCCCCCACGGGTGCGTTCAGAGGGTGTCGAGGGTGCTTCGGAAGATGCGCCCGGGGTGACCCGGTGGGTGCCCTCCGGGTGTCCCGGAGCCTGCGATTAGGGTGCCCCCGTGACCGCTTTCACCGATGGATACGTCCCGGGGCGCTTCGGCCCCTCCGCCACCACCGAGGCCGACCCGCGCGAGGTGGGCCGGGTCCGCACCGAGTACTCCCCCGCGCACGACGGCGACCCGGACCCCGGTGAGATCGTCTGGACGTGGGTGCCCTTCGAGGAGAACGACGGCCGGGGCAAGGACCGCCCGGTGCTCGTCGTCGCCCGTGAGGCGGCCGGCACGCTCCTCGCGGTCCAGCTGTCGAGCAAGCGGCACGACGACGACCGGGAGTGGGTCGGGATCGGCAGCGGTCCCTGGGACCGCACCGGACGGGACTCCTGGGTGGACGTCGACCGCGTCCTGCGGCTGCACGAGGACGGCATGCGCCGCGAGGCCTGCGCGCTGGACCGCGGCCGGTTCAATCTCGTCCGGCAGCGGCTGCACGAGCGCTACGGCTGGACCTGAGCCCTGCGGCTCTCGCCCTCGAACACCCGCTCGAAGGCGGCCCGCACCACAGCCCCCGGCGTGCGGTCCAGCACCCCGAACACCACCTGCTCGAACGTGCGCTCGAAGGTGCCGCCGGGGCCCAGCAGCGCCCGGAACGCCCCCGCCACCTGCGCGGGGTCGTTGCGGAACACCCCGCAGCCCCACGCCCCCAGCACCAGCCGCCGGTAGCCGTGCGCGGCGGCCGTCTGCAGGACCCGCTCGGCGCGGGCCGTGAGGGCACCCGGCAGCTCCGCCGCCCGCTCGGGCACCGTCCGCAGCACGACGCCCGCGTTCGGCGCGGCCGAGGTCAGGAACCCGGCGGTGAAGGGCGCGTCCAGCAGCCGGCCCCGGTCGTCCCGGAACACGGGCACGGCCGGCGCATGGACGACCCGGTCCGTGTAGAACGGATCACGGTGGGCGCGGTGGTGCTCGTAGAACTCCCGGGCCTCGAGCAGACAGGTGTACAGCGCGGAGGCCCGGCACAGGGCCTCCTCCTGCGCCTGGGCGCCGTTCAGATAACCGCCGCCGGGGTTGCGGGCGGAGGCGAAGTTCAGGACGGCCACCGGCGCGTCCGCGAGACGGCGGGCGGCCTCGGTGCTGCTCTCGCCGGTGACCTCGACGGACGTGACCACGGAGGGTGACCGCGGGACCGGAACGGGCTCCGGTCCCCGCATCCGGGTCCCGGCCCGGGCAGCCCCGATCAGTGCCGACAGGTCCACCTCACGGCCGCCGGGCGAGCGATAGCCCCCGGCCGCGACGATCCCCTCGGTCTCACGGGCGATGCCCCGCAGGCGCGCGCTCATGGCGCCACCCCCGTGGACGCCATGACCGTGCGTGATTCCCCCGTTGTTGTGCTCATGCACGCATCGTGGGCGACGGCGGACCGGCCGTGCAACGAGATTTCCGGTGTCCGGAACACCCCGGGAACTCCCCGGAAACACCGGGCGACCAGCACGGAATCGAAGGTTCCCCAGGCCATAGGCCCCGATATGCACTCTTGTGCGATGGGGTTCGAGGGTCTTGGGTGGACCGGGTGATTGCCGGTCCGGCGGCCCGATCGCCGGACAGGTGGCATGGTGGTACCTCAGGAGGATCCAGACATGTCAGATTCGGTCAGTGGTTGTACCGAAAAGTCCGACAACACCGACTGTACGGCGCCTCGCACGTCTCTCTCCGAAGCCGAGGTGGAGGCCCTGGTCAGGGGCATCTGCTTCAAGACCGGCCCGCCCAGGACGGTCGGCGTGGAACTCGAATGGCTCGTCCACGAGCTGCGGGCCCCGCAGCTCCCCGTGACACCCGAACGACTCGCGGCGGCCTACGCCGCACTGGAGAGCGTGCCCCTGCGGTCGGCGCTCACCGTCGAGCCCGGCGGCCAGCTGGAGCTCAGCTCTCCGCCCGCCGCCTCCCTCACCGAGTGCGTGGGCACCCTCTCCGCCGACCTGGACGCCGTCCGCGCGGTCCTGCGCGAGCACGAGCTGGTCCTCACCGGCCTCGGCACCGATCCCTGGCAGACCCCCCGCCGGTTCCTCCACGAGCCGCGTTACGACGCCATGGAGGCCTGTCTCGACCGCACCGGCCCGGCCGGCCGGGCCATGATGTGCACCTCGGCCTCCGTGCAGGTCTGCCTGGACGCCGGCTACGAGGGGTCCGGCCCGCTGGGGCACGGCCGCCGCTGGTGGCTGGCGCACACCCTGGGCGCGGTCCTGGTGGCGGCCTTCGCCAACTCCCCGCTGCTGCGCGGCGACCCGACCGGCTGGCGCTCCACCCGGCAGCTGCTGTGGATGGAGATCGGCGCCGGCCGCGCGGGCGCCCCCGCCCTGGACGGCGATCCCCGGGACGCCTGGGCCCGCCATGTGCTGGACGCGCCGGTGATGTGCGTACGGCGCGACAGCGGGCCGTGGGACGTGCCCGAGCGGATGACGTTCCGTGAGTGGACCCGCACCGGGCAGCCGACCCGGGCGGACCTCGACTACCACCTGACCACGCTGTTCCCGCCGGTCAGACCACGCGGCCATCTGGAGCTGCGGATGATCGACGCCCAGCCCGGCGAGGACGGCTGGATCGTGCCGGTCGCCGTGACGACGGCCCTCTTCGACGACCCGGAGGCCGCCGAGGACGCCTGCCGCGCCGTGGAGCCCCTGGCCCCGCGGGGTCTGCCGCAGCCCGCCCCGCACAATCCGCTGTGGATCGAGGCGGCCCGGTACGGCCTGGCCGACCCCGGACTGCACACGGCCGCCGTGGCCTGCTTCGCCGCGGCCCTGCGCGCCCTGCCGCGGCTCGGCGCCCCCGCCGCGATCGTGGACGCCGTCGCGGAGTACCGGGACCGCTATGTGCTCAAGGGCCGCACCCCCGCCGACGACCAGCTGGACAGCCTGCGCGGCACGGACACCCGCGCGTACGGGAAGGATCCGCGCCCATGACCACCGAGCACCTCCCGGACGCCGAAACGCTCCGCGAGCGCGCGCTGACCACGCTGATCACCGCCCGGGACCGCACCACCCTGCTGACCTCCTGCGTCGAGGACCCGGACCTCACCGCCCAGCACTCACCGCTGATGTCCCCGCTGGTGTGGGACCTCGCGCACATCGGCAACCAGGAGGAGCTCTGGCTGCTGCGCACGGTGGGCGGCCGGGAGCCGCTGCGCCCCGAGATCGACGGCCTGTACGACGCCTTCGAGCACCCGCGCGCCGAACGCCCCTCGCTGCCGCTGCTGCCGCCCGCCGAGGCCCGCGCCTACGCGGCGGAGGTGCGCGGGCGGGTGACGGACGTACTGGAGTCTGCCGACTTCCACGGCACCCGGCTCACCGAGGCGGGGTTCGCCTTCGGGATGATCGCCCAGCACGAACAGCAGCACGACGAGACCATGCTGATCACCCATCAGCTGCGGCTGGGCCCGCAGGTCCTCACCGCTCCCGATCCGGAGCCGGCGCCGCTGTTCACCGGTCCGGCCGAAGTCCTCGTTCCCGGCGGCCCGTTCACCATGGGCACCTCCGCCGAGCCCTGGGCGCTGGACAACGAACGCCCGGCGCACCAGCGGGAGGTGGCCCCCTTCCACATCGACACCACCCCAGTCACCAACGCCGCCTACCAGGCGTTCATCGACGACGGCGGCTACGACGACCCGCGCTGGTGGACGAAGGAGGGCTGGGCGCACGTCCGCCGGCACGGCCTCCACGCCCCGCTGTTCTGGCACCGCGACGCCGGGCAGTGGCTGCGCCGCCGGTTCGGGATCACCGAGGTCGTCCCGCCCGACGAGCCGGTCCTGCATGTGTGCTGGTACGAGGCCGACGCCTACGCCCGCTGGGCCGGGCGCCGGCTGCCCACCGAGGCCGAGTGGGAGAAGGCGGCCCGCTTCGACCCGGCGACCGGCGGCTCGATGCGCTACCCCTGGGGCGACGCCGACCCCGCGCCCGAGCACGCCAACCTGGGCCAGCGCCATCTGCGCCCCGCGCCCGCCGGCAGCTACCCCGGGGGCGAGTCCCCGCTCGGCGTACGCCAGTTGATCGGCGACGTGTGGGAGTGGACGGCGAGCGACTTCCTCCCCTACCCCGGATTCACCGCCTTCCCCTACAAGGAGTACTCGGAGGTGTTCTTCGGCCCCGAGTACAAGGTGCTGCGCGGCGGTTCGTTCGCGGTGGACCCGGTGGCCTGCCGGGGCACGTTCCGCAACTGGGACCTGCCGATCCGGCGGCAGATCTTCTCCGGCTTCCGCACCGCCCGCTCGGGGGCCCTCTGATGTGCCGACATCTCGCGTGTCTCGGGCCCCCGGAGCCGCTCGGCCGGATCCTGGTGGACCCCCCGCACGGTCTGTACCGGCAGTCGTGGGCGCCGAGGCGGCAGCGGTACGGGACGGTCAACGCCGACGGTTTCGGCGTCGGCTGGTACGCCGAGGGCGATCCGGTCCCGGCCCGCTACCGCCGGGCCGGGCCGGTCTGGGCCGACCTGTCCTTCGCCGACCTGGCGCGCGTGGTGCGCTCCGGCGCGGTGCTGGCCGCCGTACGGGACGCGACGCTCGCCGGGGCCGACGCGGAGGCCGCCGCGGCGCCGTTCGCGGGCGGGCCCTGGCTGTTCAGCCACAACGGGGCGGTGCCGGGCTGGCCCGACTCCCTCGCGGTCCTCGCGCACACCCTGCCCGCGGCGGATCTGCTGTCGATGGAGGCCCGGACCGACTCCGCGTTCGTCTGGGCGCTGGTCCTGGCCCGGCTGCGGGCCGGCGACCCCGGCGGGCAGGCCCTGGCCGACACCGTCCTGGAGGTCGCCGCGGCGGCCCCCGGCTCCCGGCTCAACCTGCTGCTCACCGACGGCGCGAGCATCACCGCCACCGCCTGGGGCGACTCCCTCTGGTACCGCGGCGGCCCCGGCCGGAGCACGGTCGTGGCCTCCGAACCGTACGACGACGATCCGCTCTGGCGGGAGGTCCCCGACCACACCCTCCTCACCGCGAACCGCACCGAGGTCCTCCTCACCCCCCTCAAGGACCCGGTATCCGCACCACCCAAGGAGCCCCGCACGTGAGTCCGCCCAAGTGGTTCTACGACGTCCGCGGCAGCGAGCTGTTCGAGCGCATCACCGAACTGCGGGTGGTCGTGGCATCGACCGTGTCCCGCACGGGTCGTGTCGCCTCAGCGACGGCCAGAGGTCCTCGCCCTTGTCGTGTTGCACTCCCGCACCGTGTCCCTTTCAGAAATGCCAGTCGACCCCAGTGGGTGATGCAGCGGCCTCAGGGTCAGACCCTCCGCTGAGCAGGGCATCCGCCCCGGGGAGACAGCCGGGCCTGACTTCCGGTTCCCGCCGTCACTCCACGTACCCACCGGCAGGACGTCGACTGAAGTGAGGAAATCATGACCAACACCCGCGCCTACGGCTACACCGACACTCTCGAGGCCGAGCACTACGACAGGGCGCTGCGCGCCGACATCAGCGACGGGCTGAGCCGCACCCCGAAGTCCACCGCGCCCACGTGGTTCTACGACGCCCGGGGCAGCGAGCTGTTCGAGGAGATCACCCAGCTCCCGGAGTACCCCCTGTGGCGAGCCGAACTGGGGCTGCTGCAGCTGCACTCCCGGGACATCGCCACGCGAACCGGCGCGCGCAGCCTTGTCGAGCTCGGATCCGGAAGTTCGACCAAGACCAAGCTGATCATCGAGGCACTGGGGCCGACGGGCCTGCACTACGTGCCGGTCGACGTCAGCGCGGACGCGCTCCACCAGGCCGGCGCACAACTCGTCCGGGACTACCCGGGGATCCACCTGCACGCCCTGCGCACCGACTTCACGGCTCCGCTCGTCCTGCCGGAGCTGCCCGAGGCCGGCCCCCGGCTCGTCGCCTTCCTGGGCAGCACGCTGGGCAACTTCCGCCGGCCCGCCCGCGGCCCCTTCCTCCGCGGGCTCCGGGACATCCTCCGCCCCCAGGACTTCCTGCTGATCGGCGCCGACCTGGTGAAGGACGAGCAGGAGATGATCGCCGCCTACGACGACGCCCAGGGCGTCACGGCCGAGTTCGACAAACATCTGCTGTACGTCCTGAACCGGGAACTGGACGCCGACTTCGACCCGGACGCCTTCGAGCACGTCGCCGTGTGGAACGCCACGGAGAGCCACATCGAGATGCGGCTGCGCAGCCGGGCCGAGCAACTGGTCAAGATCCGCGAACTCGACCTGGCGGTGCAGTTCGAGCGCGGCGAGGAATGGATCACCGAACGCAGCGCCAAGTTCACCACGGAAGGCCTGCGGGAGGAGATGGCCGGGGCGGGGCTGCGCACGGAGCAGCTCTGGGCCGACTCCGAGGCCGGCTTCGCGCTGATGCTCGCCACTGCCGGCTAGTGCCACGCGCCTGAGGCTCCATCCCCGTTCAGGCCGCGAGGAATCGGAGCCGTTCGGCCACCTTGCCCTCCTTTCGCAGGGTGAAGGTGGCCGAACGCCTGCCGATCTCGCTTCAGACGGTCTTGAGGGTACCGCCGTCGATGGGCTCGGCCATGCGGCCGGTCGTGACGTTCTGACCCTTCACCAGCTGCCGGCGGAAGTCGGCGAGGCTCATGCCGGATGCGGCGGTCCACCGGGCGACCGTGCCGTCGGGGTCCGAGTAGCCGGAGGTGTCGACCAGGCCCGGGGAAATCGTGTTCACCCGTACGCCCTGAAGGCTGCACTTCGTAGCACCGGGCCGCTTCGCAGCACCGGCAATCGACACCCGGTGGCGCCGAGGGCCCCACCAGAGTCCGCCGCCTGCACGGCCACGCCGCACCAGCGGCCGAAGGTCACGACCTGAGAAATCCCCGGATCACACATTGCCTGTTGTACATCACTCGCTATACATTCGCCGTCACCTTGGCTCGGAAGTGGCCACAGGCTGCGACGAAGGAGCGTCCCGATGGCGACACGACACCTCCCGAGGGCCGCGATGGCCGGCCTCGTGCTGGCCGCGTCCACGCTCACGGCGTGTTCCGGCGGCACGTCGGGCGGACAGACACCGGTCGCCGCCGGGGACCTGGTCTCCGCACTTCCCCCGGCGAAGGGGGACGTCGACCGGATCACCTGGAACCTCACCGGCGGGGAACCGGACACACTGGATCCGGGCAACGCGGCGACCCCTCAGAGCGGTCAGGTGGTCCGCAATCTCTGCGACTCCGTGCTGACCCTGGACGCGAAGTTCAACCTCGGGCCCGGCCTCGCGACCTACCGGCAGCAGTCGCCGACCAAGCTCGTGCTCACGATCCGCCCTGACGTCACGTTCTGGGACGGATCCACCGTCACCGCGGAGGACGTCGCCTACAGCCTGCGCTGGGGCGCCGATCCGTCGAAGATCGCCAGCTACCTCTTCGCCGACGTCCGGTCCATCAAGGCAACGGCCGCCGACGAGGTCGTCGTCACGTTCAGGCGACCGGACGAGATGTTCACCAGCGAACTGGCCAACGTGGCCGTCATGAAGAAGACGTTCACCGAGAAGGCGGGCTCCAGGCTCGGCACACCGGCCGGCGGCCTGATGTGCAGCGGGCCGTACAGGCTCGACAAGTGGGTCAGCGGCGACAGCATCACCATGACCCGTAACGACGCCTACTGGAACCCCGACCGGCGCCCGTTCGCCAAGTCGGTCAAGTTCACCTTCATCACCGACGCCACGTCCCTCGCCCAGTCACTGGACGCCGGCGAGATCGACGGCGCCTACGAACTGACCGCCTCCTCCGTGCCCGCTCTTCGCAGGTCCACGAAGGGACGGCTGACCTTCGGCCCGTCCCCCCAGTCGGTGGGAATCTACGTCTCCCGCCCGGACGGCGTGATGGCCGACGGCAAGCTGCGTGCCGCCCTTCAGCGGATCATCGACCGCGCGGCCCTCGCCAAGGCCGTGTTCCACGGGGCCGCCACCCCGCTGTACACCATGACGGCCCCCGCGACCTGGCCGAACGCCCAACGCGCCGTCTACGAGAAGGCGTACAGGACCTTCGAGACGACACGGTCCTACGACATGGACGCGGCGAAGAAGCTGATCAAGGCCTCCTCCTACAAGGGACAGCGGATCGTCCTGGCGATCTCCGCCGGCGACGACACCCAGTCCCGGACGGCTCAGTTGCTGCAACAGCAGGGCCGGCAGGCGGGCCTGGACATCAGGATCCAGAGCATGCAGCCGTTGGTCTACGCGCAGGCGGGCTACGACGCCTCCCAGCGCAAGGGCGTCGACCTCATGCTGTCGTCGAACTTCAGCGCCGCACCCGACCCGCTGGAGACGATCGGCTTCTGCTACCTGCCGAAGGTGACCTACAACTACACCGACTACGACGACCCCCAGGTCACCCAGCTCTTCGACGAAGCCCGCAGCACCTTCGACGGGGCACGCCGGGCCCGGACGGTCGTCGCGATGCAGGCCCTGTACGAGAAGGCCGACGCGATCATCCCGCTGGTCTCCACGAACACCACGACCTTCCTGAACAACCGGCTGACCGGGGCGATCACCTCGTTCGCCTACTGGTCCATGCCGCAGATGGCGTACGTCGGCGCCGCACACAAGTAGGAGCCAGTCATGTCCGTGTCCCTCTCCGTGGCCGGTCCCCCGGCCCGGCTCCGCACCCCCTGGCGCCACCCCGCCCTGACCCTGATGGCGAAGTACGTCCTCGGCCCCGCGGCCACCGTCCTGTGCGCCTCCTTCCTCCTGTTCGCCGTGCTCGCCCGGGCTCCCGGTGACCCGGTGGCCCAGCTGTTGGGACCGCACGCCTCGGACTCCGCGCGCGCCGCGATGCGCACCGAACTCGGCCTGGACGAGCCGATGCCGGAGCGCTACCGGCACTGGCTGACCGGCGCGCTGCACGGGGACCTCGGCACCTCGCTGACCTACCGGCAGCCGGTCTCCGATCTGCTGGCACCCAGGCTGCTCACCACGTTCCTGCTCGTGGGCATGTCCGCGCTCCTCATCCTCGCCGCGGGCCTGCTCCTGGGCGGGATCGGGGGGACGAGTCCACGGTGGCGCCCCGTGGTCAACGCCCTGTCCGGGCTGGGGGTCGCCGTTCCGTCCTTCGTCGCCACCACTCTTCTGATCAGCGTCTTCGCGGTGAACCTCGGGTGGTTCCCGACCAGCGGCGCGGGCGGCGGCTTCACCGACCGGCTGTGGCACCTGACCCTCCCCGCGATCGCCCTGTCGATCGGATACGCCGCCTATCTCAGCCAGTTGACCTCCAGCGCGATCGGCGAGGAGGCCGAGGCCGAACACGTCCAGACCGGCCGCGGGCGGGGCCTGCCCCGCTCCTGGATCTTCCGGCGGCACATCCTGCGCAACGCCGCCCTGCCCCTCCTGACCGCGTCCGGGCTGACCGTGGCCGGTCTGGTGGCCGGCGCCGTGGTCGTGGAGCCCGCCTTCGGCATCGACGGCATCGGCTCACTGCTGATCAGAAGCGTCTCCGCCAAGGACTACCCCGTGGTGACGGGAGTCAGCGTCCTGATCGTCGGCGTGTTCGTCGTCGTCACCACACTGCTCGACGCCGGTCAGCACCTGCTGGACCCCCGGCTGAGGAAAGGACGCTGACCGATGGCCACCCTCACAGCAACCCTCCGTCTGCGAAGCGCCGGCCGCGCGCGTCTCGGTGACCCGCTGTTCCTGGTCTCGGCCGCGGTGGCCGCCGCTCTGTTGGTCCTCGCGGTGACCGGACCCTGGATCGCCCCGCACGACCCGGCGGCCACCGACCTCCTCGCCGCGAGCGAGGGCCCGAGCGGCACGCACCTGTTCGGCACCGACTCCCTGGGCCGTGACGTCTTCTCGCGGGCGCTGGCCGGAACCCGGCTGAGCTTCGCGGGCCCGGGCATCATCGTGCTGGGCAGCGCCGGCCTCGGCACCCTGCTGGCGCTCGCCGCGGCCTGGCACGGTGGCTGGGTGGACCGGCTGCTGAACCGGGCCCTGACCCTGCTGTTCGCGATCCCGGGCGTGCTGGTGGCCGTCGTCGCCGCGGCGGTCTTCGGCGCCGGCTTCTGGGCACCGGTCCTGGCCCTCACCCTCGTCTACACGCCGTACGTCGCCCGGGTGGTGCGCAGTGTCGCGGTACGGCAGCGGCAGCTGCCCTATGTCGAAGCGCTCCAGTTGGCGGGCCTGTCGACCTGGCGGATCTGCACCCGGCACCTGCTGCCCAACGTGGCGCCGATCGTGCTGGCCCAGGCGACGATCGGCTTCGGCTCCGCGCTGATGGACTTCGGAGCGGTGTCGTTCCTGGGGCTCGGCATTCAACCGCCCACGGCGGAATGGGGCGTGATGGTGGCCGACGGCCGGTCCGAGGTGCTGGACGGGGCCGTCCAGCAGAGCATGGCGGCGGGCCTGTGCATCGTCGTCTCCGTGGTGGCGTTCAACATGCTGGGCGAACGCCTGACCCAGCGGTTCGGAGGGGCCCGATGAACAGCGCGCCACTGCTGGAGATGCGGGACGTCGGCATCACGGCCGGCGACCGCGCACACCGTCGCACGTTGGTCCATGGCGTGGATCTGACGGTGGCGGCAGGCGAGACCGTCGGCCTGGTGGGCGAATCCGGCTCGGGCAAGTCGATGCTGGTCAAGTCCGCGATGCGGCTGCTTCCCCGGCACGCCGTGACGTCCGGACGGATCGATTTCGAGGGGCGGTCGGTGCTCGGTCTCCCGCGTCGCGAACTCGCCGCCTACCGCTCGCGCGACGTCGCACTCGTCCACCAGGATCCGCGCGCCCACACCAACCCCCTGCGCACGATCGGCGACTTCCTCGTCGAAGGAGTCGTGGCGGGCAAGCTACTCGGAGCGCGGGAGGCCCGGCAGCGCGCGTGCGAGATCATGGCCGGGATCGGTATCGCCGATCCCGAACACCGCCTGGCCCAGTACCCGCACCAGCTCTCCGGCGGCCTGCTGCAACGCATGATGATCGTCGCGGCACTGCTGCCCTCACCCAAGCTGGTCTTCGCGGACGAACCCACCACGGCGCTGGACGTGACCGTGCAGTCGGAGGTCGTGGCGATCCTCCAGGAACAGATCCGGGAGCGGAACCTCGGTCTGCTCTTCATCTCCCACGACCTGGATCTGGCCGCCGCCGTGACGGACACCCTCGCCGTCATGTACGCGGGGACGGTCGTCGAACGAGGAGCCACGGCGAAGGTCCACTCACGCCCCCTGCACCCGTACACGGCAGGGCTGCTCGCCTGCCGGCCGAGCGCGACGGCGGTGACCCGGCTGGAGCCGATCCCCGGCCGGCCGATTTCGGCGTACGAGGCGGGACCGGGCTGCGCGTTCGCCGCGCGCTGCCGTTTCGCCACCGAGGAATGCCGGCAGGACCGGCCCCGACTACGCACCGTGGAGGACCGGTTGGTCGCCTGCCACCGAGTGGAAGAGATCGCCGCCGAGCTTCCCCGGGTGGTGCACTCATGACCGAGGCGATCGTCCCGCCCCGGGACGCCGGTCCCGTGCTCGTCGTGGAGCATCTGCGCAAGGAGTTCCCCGCACGCTCGCGGGCGGCGGAGACACTCGTCGCCGTCGACGACGTCGGCTTCACGCTGGAACGCGGTGGCTCGCTGGCCGTCGTGGGCGAGTCCGGCTCGGGCAAGACCACGACCGCGCGCATCGTCGCCGGGCTGGAGCGCGCCACGAGCGGCACCGTCACCGTCTCCGGCCGCCGGAAGGACACCGCCGCACGCCCCGTGCAGATGGTCTTCCAGGATCCCTTCGCCTCCCTCGACCCACGCCAGCGCATCGGCGCCGGGCTGACGGAACTGCTGCGCGTGCGCATCGGTCTCGGGCGCGCCGCGGCCATGGAACGGGCGGTGGGCCTGCTGACCGAGGTCGGGCTCGACGAACAGCACGCGCAGCGGCTCCCGCGCGACCTGTCGGGCGGGCAACGGCAACGCGTGGCCATCGCAAGGGCCTTGGCCCTGGAACCGGAGATCCTCATCCTCGACGAGGCCGTCGCCGCCCTCGACGTCAGCGTGCAGGCACAGGTATTGAACCTGCTCACCGACATCCGCGAACGCACCACGGTGGCCTTCCTGTTCGTCTCGCACGACCTGGCCGTGGTCCGCCAGATCACCGACCACTGCCTGGTCATGCGGGGCGGTCGCGTCGTCGAACGGGGACGCACCGCCGACGTGCTGGACCACCCCCAGGACCCGTACACCCAGGAACTGCTGGACGCCGTACCCAGGCCCGGCTGGCAGCCCCGCCGCCGAAGCGCCTGACATCCCCCGGTCCGCCTGCACCGGGCGGACCCATGACCTCGTAATAAAGCAATCGCTACACAAAGGAGCCGCTCATGGGCATCCTCTCCACCGAGGGAGCCACGACCCTGACCGTTGCCCACCCCTCCCAGGCACCGGCACTGCTGGGCGGGACGTTCACCACGCCCTGGTTCGTCGTCGACGACGACCGCACGAAGGACTTCGAGAAGGCGTCCTACCACGACGAGTACCCCCACGCCTACGAGGGCGAGGGCGGCTACGGCGACGACCTGGTGGAGGGCTTCCACCTGCTCAGCCTGCTGGACGTGCTGTGCAACCACTCCGTGTGGTCCGAAGGCCCGTGGATCGCCTGGAACTACGGACTCGACAACGTCCGCTTCGTCTCGGTGATCCGCACCAGCGACCCGTTCCGCGTCCACGGCCACGTCCGCGAGGTCATCGACCGCGGGGAACAGGGCCACCTCGTCGTCACCGACCTGCGCGCCGAGGTCAAAGGCCGGGAGCGGCCCGGATTCGTCGCCACGCAGCGCGCCCTGTGGTCCACCGTCTGAACCGCCGTAGAGAGGCACGAAGCATGGAACTGAACGCACACCAGCGACACCTCGCGGACATGACCATCCCCGAGGCGCTGGACTACGCCGCCGAGCAGTGGCCTGACCACCTCGCGCTCACCCACATCGAGGGCGGCGGCCCCACCCTGACCTGGGCGGAACTGCGTGAGGGGATCAGCCGGGTGCGTACCGGCCTCGAACGCCTCGGCATCACCCCCGGCGACAAGGTCGGCATCATGCTGCGCAACCAGGTGGAGTTCCCGCTGACCTGGCTCGCGGTCATCGAAGCGGGCGCGGTCGCCGTGCCGATGAACCCCAGGTACACGCCACGGGAGATCGACTTCGTGCTGAGCGACGCCGGCGCCCGCTGGCTCGTCGCCGCCGACGATGTCGTGACCGGTGCGCTCGCCGAGGGACACATCGGCCCCGTCCCGAGCGAACGGATCATCGCCGTCGGTGAGCCCGTCGGGGGCGGGCACGGCTTCGGGGCGCTCACGGCACAGGAGCCGGAACCGCGCAGCCACCGGGCCGATCCCGGGGAGGTGGTCAACATCCAGTTCACGTCCGGCACGACCGGACTGCCCAAGGGGTGTCTGCTCACCCACACCTACTGGATCCACATCGGCGTCTACGGCTCGGCACTGGGCGACGCGCGGCGGATCCTGGCGGACCATCCCTTCTACTACATGCAGAACCAGGCCTATCTGATGATGGCGCTGGCCGGCGGAGGGGGCCTGTACGTCACCGCGGGGCTGAGCCGGCGCAAGTTCATGAACTGGCTGGTCGACCACCGGATCGACATGGCGTGGATCGACGAGGGCATGCTCGACCTCCCGGAGAGCGCGGCCGACCGGCGGCTCGCCCTGACGAAGGCGCCCGTGGCCGCGCTGCCGCCCTCGCTGCACGAGCCCCTGGAGCGGCGCTTCGGTCTGCGGGCCCGCGAGGTGTACGCCAGTACGGAGGTCGGCAACGGCACCTACGTCCCCTACGACCGCACCGACACGGTCGGCACCGGATCCATGGGCTGGTGCTTCCCCCTGCGGGAGTCGAAGATCATCGACCGGGGCGGCGACGAGGTCGAACCGGGCCGCTCCGGCGAGCTGTGCCTGCGCGGCCCCGGCATGATGCTCGGCTACCACAACCGCCCCGAGGCCAACGCCGAACTCTTCCTGCCCGGCGGCTGGTTCCGCACCGGCGACATCGTCCGCAAGAACGCCGACGGGCAGCACTTCTACGAGGGCCGCCTCCGCGACGTCATCCGCCGCAGCGGCGAGAACATCGCCGCCGCCGAGGTCGAGCTGCAGATCATGGCCCTGCCGGAGGTGGACGAGGTCGGCGTCGTCCCGGTGCCCGACCCCCAGCGCGACGAAGAGGTCAAGGCCGTCGTCGTCCTCAAGCCGGGGGCGACCCTGACCGCCCGGGAGATCGAGGCGTGGTGCCTTCAGGGGCTCGCCCGTTTCAAGGTGCCGCGCTATGTCGAGTTCCGCGACAGCCTCCCCTACACCGCCAGCGGGAAGATCGCGAAGGCGGAGCTCCGCGCCGAACCGCACGGCGACCATGTCGTGGACCTGCGTGCCTCCTGAACCGGGGCGGCGGACCGACCGGCGAGCACCGGCCGGTCCGCTTCCCCGCCGCCCACCCTCAGCGGGCCGGGACTTCCACGAACGACAGCACCTTCAGAAAGCGCTCCAGCGTGGCCCGTTGACGCTCGGGCGTCCAGATCTCCGGGTGCTCGACCACGGAGAGGGCTATGCCGGACACCCACACCCGCACCATGTCGACCGTGCCGTCCAGTTCGTCGGCCGGCACCAGCTCCTCCACGGCCCGCACCAGGACCGCCCGCATCGCCGGCTCCATGCGCTGGAGGTGCCGTCCGATGACGGGCTCCGCGCCCTGATGCGTCAGCAACGCCACGCGTGCGCGCTCCTGCGTCAGCGCCTCCTCGGTGTCCGGCAGGAACCACTCCAGCGCGACCCGCAGACGTTCCCGCGGGTCCGCGATCTGCTCCAGATCACCGAGGATGGCGTCCGCGTCGGCCAGCACGTACTCCAGCACGGCGTCGAGCAGGGCCTCGCGGTTGGCGAAGTAGTGCGTGATCAGCGTGATGGACCCGCCCATCCGCTGCGCGATCTTCCGCAGGGTCAGCTCGGCCAGTCCCCCCTCGCTCAAAGCCCGCAACGAGGCCGCGACGATGTCGCGCACACGCTCCTCCGGATCCACGTACCGCGGCACCAGGACCTCCTTGCCCGTCACGCCCACCCTCGTCTGGCACGCTGCACAGACGCCGTTGTATAGCAACCGAAATATATCTCGGAGGCACGCCATGAGCTTCACCCTCGTCGAAACCATGACGTCCGAACCACCGTCCGAACACGCCCGCGAACACATGGTCGCCATGCGTGACGGTGTCGCACTCGCCACGGACGTGTACCTGCCGGACAGCGCTACCAGCCATTCCGCCGTTCTCGTGCGGACCTGCTACGACAAGTCGAGCCGCTACACCGCCCTGACCTTCGAGGCCGAGTACTACCGCTCGCGCGGCTTCGTCTTCGTCACCCAGGACGTGCGGGGCAAGTTCCGCTCGGGCGGCGAGACGCTGCCCTACGCCCACGACGTCGCCGACGGCTACGACACGGTCGACTGGATCATCCGTCAGCCCTGGTCCAACGGCCGCGTCGGGGTGACCGGCCAGTCGTACTACGGCTTCACGACCTGGGCCGCCGTGGCGAGCGGCCATCCGGCCATCGGGGCGGCCGTCCCGATGGTGACGGGCATCGACATGGGCGCCGGCCACGTGGGCGCGCAGTGGAGCCGGCAGGTCCCCTACCTCGCGGGGCTCAACGACCTCCTGCAGATCTGGACCGACCGCAACGGCTACCTCGCCGACGTCGACTGGAGCGCGGACTCCGTCGAGAACGTCGTCGCCGCGGCCCGCGCGCGGATCGGCGCGTGCCGGGCGGCCACGGACATGCTGGAGCGCTCCGTCGACCAGGGCTGGTACAACCCGTACGGCGACCGGCACCCGTACCACACCACGTCCATTCCCATCCTGCACTGGCAGAACTGGTACGACCCCGGCCTGGCACCCCTGGGACTGCACGACTGGAGGCACTTCCGCTCCCTGGCCGGCCAACGCGACCTGCACTTCCTGCGCGCCGGATCGGCCGACCACTCGGGTTACCTGCTCCAGGACGTGGGCGCCGGGGACGACCGCAACCCGTACCTCAGCGACACCGCCCTGGCCGAGAAGATCGAGACCGAGTGCGGCGAGGTGGCGGACTTCTTCGACGAGCATCTCAACGGCGTACGGCCGGCGAAGCCCCGCCCGCGCGCCCGCTGGCACGTCGGACACGTGGGCTGGCAGTCCTCGCAGGAGTACCCGCCGCCGAGCGAACCGCTCACCTTCCACCTCACCGGGACGTACGCCCTGAGCCTTGCCCCGGACGACGAGACGACCTCGCTGACCTGGACCCACGACCCGGACCACCCTGTCCCGTCGAGCACCGGCATCGAGGCGATCTGGTACCTGCTGGCGTCGTACCCCGACGAGCGGGACCTCACCGACCGGCCCGACGTCCTGTCCTTCCGGACGGAACCCTTGAGCGACCACGTCGACTTCGCCGGTCAGCCCGTCTTCACGGGGTCCCTCTCGTTCTCGGCTCCCTCCACGCACGTCTTCGCGAAGCTGCAGGACGTGCACCCCGACGGCACGACGCGCCCGATCTCGTGGGGGCGCGCCGTCCTGTCCGAACAGGCGGGTGGCGCTCTGACGCTGGCCCTGGACGACAACGCGTACCGGCTGCGCAGGGGCCACTGCCTCCAGTTGCAGATCCAGTCGAGCGACTTCCCCCACTCCGCCGTCCATCCGGGCACCGCGGGCAACCCTTGGCTTACGACGAAGCGGCTCCCGAGCACGCAGTGCCTCGCCGTCGGAGGCCTCTCGGGCGCGCGGCTCGTCCTTCCCACCATCTCCGTCCCGGCGTGACGCCTCCTCCCGCGCGTGATCGTGCCGTGGGCTCATGCACCGCGACCGGACGCCGCCCCTCCCCGCAGACCCTCCCCGCGTTGCATCGCCAACGCCCCAGGACACGAACGTCGATCATTCCCCGCCCAGGAGGCAGCATGTCGGACGACCTTTGCTGGAAGAGCGCCGCAGAACTCGGTGAGCTGTACCGGCGCCGCGAAGTCTCCCCGGTCGAAGCGGTCGACGCCGCCCTCGACCGGATGGACCAGGTGGATCCGGTGCTGAACATCATGGTCACGGTGACGGCCGACCAGGCGCGGGCGGACGCCGAGGAGGCCGAGCGGCGCCTGCGGGCCGGCGAGGAACTGCCGCCGCTGTTCGGGGTCCCGATGACGGTGAAGGACCTCGCCGAGACCGCCGGTGTGCGGACGACCTACGGATGCACGGCCTTCGCCGAGAACGTGCCGGAACAGGACGCGATCGGCTGGGCGCGGCTCAAGGCACAGGGCGTCATCCTGCTGGGCAAGACCACCACGCCCGAGTTCGGACTGCTCGGAGTCACCGAGAGCAAGCTGACCGGCTCGACCAGCACGCCCTGGCGACCGGGGTACAACGCGGGCGGCTCCAGCGGCGGCGCCGCGGCGGCCGTCGTCGCCGGAGTCGGCCCCGTCGCCTGGGGCTCGGACGGTGGCGGCTCCATCCGGGTGCCGTCGTCCTTGTGCGGCGCGGTGGGGATCAAGCCGTCCATCGGCCGCGTCCCCACCGCCTCCGGCGTGGACGGCGACAGCACCGACGGCCCCCTCGCCCGCACCGTGCTGGACGCGGCGACGGTCCTGGAGGCGACCGCCGGCCACCATCCCTCCGACCGGTTCTCCGTGCCCCGGGACACCCGCGACTACATCGAGGCCGCCCTCACCCCGGGAGACCTGACCGGGGTGCGCGTCGCCGCCTGCCACGACCTCGGGCAGGGGGTCCTCGACCCCGACGTGCGCAGGCTCTTCACCCAGGCCCTCGACGACCTGCGCGCCGCCGGCGCCACCGTCGAGGAGGTCGGCATCCAGCTGCCCGACACGATGCGGTTCTTCGACCACGTCAACGGATACGAGTACCTGGAGTTCGCCGAGCAGATGCAGGCCGACGGCGTGGAGCTGTGGCCGATGATCCTGGAACTGGCCGAACGAGCCAAGAGCGTCACCGGGCGTCAGGTCAGCGCCGCCTTCCGGCAGGGGAAGACCGACATCTACAACGCCTTCGCCGCGGCGATGACCGGGGCCGACGTGCTGGTGACCCCGACCACCCCCGTCCCCGCCTTCCCGCACGGCGGCGACTACGGCCCCACGCGCCTGGTCGACGGCCGGGAGACCATGCCGCTGGGCCTGCTGATCCACCAGATGACGGAGCCGCCCAGCCACGCGGGGCTCCCCGCGATCAGTGTCCCCTGCGGCTTCGGCTCCGAGGGGCTGCCGATCGGCCTCCAGTTCATCGGGCACCTGTGGGCCGATGCCGACGTGATCTCGGTCGCCGCGCGCTACCAGCGCGCGACCGACTGGCACACCCGGCACCCCGAGCTGTGACCTGCCGCGACCAGGGGATGCTCCGTCGTCCAGGGCACCCGGACCGACTGCACCACGCCGGCCGACCGCACGTCAGTGCCCATATCCGGCCGCCGCCTCGCTGAGGCTCCTCCCCTTCGTCTCGGGGGCCAGCACCTGCGACAGCACCGCGCCCCCGAGGGCGACGCCGGCGGCGGTCAGCATCGTCGGCCCGGTCCCCAGCGACTCTGCCCGTCGACCTGATCGCCGGTCGCCTCGGACACCTCCAGGACGTCGTCGCCCAGCTGCAGGTGCGAGGACGGGTGGGTGTCATGGCGCCGGCCCAGCCATGACCGGATCACGGTCATCACCTGGTTCAGGGCGGTTGCCGAGCTGCCCAGGGACACCAGCAGGGCACCGATCTGAGTGACGTCCACGGCCCGGGCTCCGGGCGGGACCTGTCCACCGGACAGCGCCGTGACGTCGTCCACGTCGAGATCGAGCAGTTCTTCGCGCAGGTAGCCGGTCAGCTCCGTGACGTGTTCGGCTTCCGCGTCCTCTTCGGTGAGGATGATGTGCAGGTGGGCTCTACGTCATCACCTACAGTTTCTGCTGCTCAGAGCAGGGTGGCAAGCCGCCGACCGTGGAAAGAGTTTCACGGTTCAACCGTGAGGTTTCTCGTTCAACTTGGCGTGGTTCGCCCTCTGCTACGTCGGTCGCCGCAAGGGCGGTGCGTCAACCGCCGCAGGTACACGATGGGTTGACTACTGGACGAGAACGCCACCGGTGTCCCCCGTCCATGGCGCACGAGGAAGGTCGGGTACGCCACCGTGCGTGAGGGTCGGGACGACCTGCCGCGAGCCCGTCGCCTGACGATGCGTGTCCTGCTCGTCGCCCTGGCCCGCCCCGCCCCTCCCGTGGCACACCTCGGCCTCCGGCTCCATCGGCGCAGCGACTCGAGGCGCGGGCGTTCCGCCGGGAAGCCGGACGGGCGCGGAGGGACACGGATGCAAGCGATCCTGTGTCGAGGGTGGGCAGTTGGTGTGCTTGAAGGAGCCGCCCGAGGCCGTCCGCGGCGGAATGGCGTGCGACGCATGTCATGCCTACGGTGGTAACAGAGGCAATGCGGAACAGTCGCCGACAGCAGCACGTCGACGCACCGCGTTCCTACGGACGAGGGCCACTCACCGGAGCAGGTGGGGACGATGCGCGCGGACAAACTCGGCTCCGCCGCACGGCGTGCGCTGGCGAACGCCGGTGAGTCGGTCGCCGCCCTTCCCTTCCGGGTGCTCATCCGGGTGAAAGGGGAGCCTGGCGAGGAACAGCATCGGCAGATAACCGACGCCGGCGCACGGGTGGGGATGGCCGCGGGCGATGTCCTGACCGCGGTGATCGCCCCCGGCGATCTCGGACGCCTGACGGAGGTCGACTGCGTCGACTACGTGGAGCTGGCCGAGCCCCTCCACCCCGAGACAGGCGCCCGGCCACACCAGAGAGAGTGATCACCCGCCTGCCACCGTGACAGGCCGGTGATTTCCCCAGAGAGAAGGCCGCTCATGCTCGACTCACGGCTGAAGTTCCTGACGTCCCGGGCCGAGGAAGGCCCGGCAGAGCTGGCGGACCTGGAGTCCACCGGCCGTTTCGCGCTCACGACCGAAGGGGTGAGAAGGCCCCGTGTACGCGTACTCCTGCACATGGCCGAGGGACACGGCGCCGACGACCTGGCAGACCTCTCCCGGCAGACGGGTCTGACCGTGCTCGTCCAGGCTGGGGACGTGGTGGGCGGAGACATCGGAATCGACCGTCTGACGGAGCTCGACGAGCTGGAAGCCGTCGGCTACGTCGAGGCGTCCCGGCCGACCCACCCGGAACTGGACGCCGCCGTGCCCGAGACCAAGGCCGACAAGGTCCACACCGGGCCGCCCGGACTCCGAGGGGCCGGTGTGATCGTGGGCGTGGTCGACAGCGGCATCGACTGGCGCCACGGCTGCTTCCGGGACCCGACCGGGAAGACCCGCATTCTGCGCATCTGGGACCAGAACCTCGCTCCGGAACCCGGAGAGTCCTCGCCGGCACCGTTCAATCACGGAGTGGAATACGCACGTTCCGCGATCGACACCGCATTGGGCTCTCCGGACCCGATGAGCGTGGTGCGACACATGGACGACAGTGTCGGCCATGGCACCCATGTGGCGGGCATCGCCGCCGGTGACGGCTCGTCGGCCGGCAACGGCAAACCGGCCTTCACCTTTGTCGGAGTCGCACCCGAGGCGGACCTGGTCGTCGTCGCCAACCAGACGACGACGGAAGCACTGGGCGATTCCATGAGCACGCTCGAGGCCGTCGGTTACGTCTTCAAGGTCGCCGAGACCCTCGGGCGGCCCGCGGTCGTCAACATCAGTCAGGGCGACAATCTGGGACCGCACGATGGTTCCAGCCTGCTGGAACGCGGAATCGACAACCTGCTGAACGCCCCGGGGCACGCCCTCGTGAAGTCCGCGGGCAACGCGGCGAACGCCGGCGTGCACGCGACGGGCCAGGTGACGCAGGGAGAATCCGACGTCGTGCAGTTCCTGGTACCCGTAGGCGACAACACGCCGGACACGGTGGACATCTGGTACCCCGGCGCCGACCGTCTCTCCCTGCGGATCACCACCCCCAACGGCACGGCGAGCGCCGAAGTCACGCCCGGCACCACTGTCCCCGATCTGGCGCTTCCCGGTGGCAACACGGCCTTCGTCGACTCGGTCGTGCACCACCCCCAGAACGGCGACAACCGGATCTACGTTCAGCTGAGCCCGGGCAGTCAGACCGCCATCCGGCCCGGCACCTGGAGCCTCACGCTCATCGGCCAGACCGTGGCCGACGACGGCCGCTGGCACGCCTGGATAGAACGAGGCCAGACCGTTCCCCAGTTCATCGGCTCACACCGAAACGACGAGATGACCATCTCGGTACCAGGGACCAGTCGAAAGGTCGTCACCGCCGCCTCCTACATCACCAAGGGCGCGGGGCAGGGCAACCTTTCCACGTTCTCCAGTCGGGGCCCCACGCGCGACGGCCGCCACGCGCCGACACTCGCCGCGCCGGGCCAGGCCATCACCTCGGCACTGGTAGGGGCCGCGGGTGCGAACCAATACCAGCCCATGTCGGGCACGAGCATGGCCGCACCGCACCTCACCGGGGTGTGTGCCCTCATGTTGCAGTCGACTCCCACGCTGACCCAGGACGACCTCGTCCTCCTCCTGACCAAGACGGCCCGGCTGGACCCGTTCACCGTCGGGGCGCCCAACAACGACTGGGGCGCGGGCAAGGTGGACGCGGCAGCTGCGGTCGAATCCATACCCTGACCGACAGCCTTGTCGCCGGACGGCTGACGGGGATTCTCGCCGCCGCTGACAGGGCTCTCCTCGCTCACTGGACACGGGCTCCCTGCGGGCCCGTGTCCCAGGCGTCAGCGTCACCGGGGACGGCGCGGGGATGCCGGGACCGACACAGGAGTCCGACTGAGGAGATCGAGGCTCCTCGCCCGGTCCCTCCGGCCCACGAGCGGGACGATCCGCGACCGCCCGCCGCACGGGTCTACGCGTGGCTCCGGCTGACCGACCTCGTCGACGGGACGTGGTCGTCGGCGCCGGGTCAAATCCTTCACCCGAGTGCCCCTGGAGCAGGCCGCCAACATGCGGCCGGGCAGCAGCTGTGGCAGCGTCACGAAAACCCGGCCCAGTGCCGTAGTCCGGCGTTCAGCACTTCCTCGCCGGGCTTCGGGGCCCCGGCTTGTCGACGGTGCTGGTGCCCTTGCTTCAGGAAAGGCGAACGGTGGTTGGTGCGGTTGTCGAGGCAGGTGCACAGGTCGCGGCGTCATGGGGAGAGTTCGGTGTGGGGCAGTACGTGGGGCTGGTGCTGATCACGGCGGGAACACTGGTCGGAGCCTGGTCGGGACGACGTTGGTCGCGGCATTCGACGGTGCTGCTCGGGGCTGCGTCGGGTGTGCTGCTGGCAGTGGCCGGGTTCGACATCGTGCCGCATGCGCTTCATGAGGCGAGCGAGGTGGGGCTGTCCGCCTGGGCTGTGCCGGTGACCACGCTGACGGCTTTCGCACTCGCCTCGGCGGGGCATCTGATGCACAGACGGGGTGAGCCGGGGCGTCTCGTGAGTACCGGGACAGCCCTGGCCCTCATGCTGCACCGGCTGGTGGAGGGCATGACGGTGGTCCTGCTGACCTCGGTTCTCGTGGTGGCCGCGCTGGTCGTGCACTCCGTCAGTGAGGGACTCGCGCTGACGGCGGTCCTCGACGCACGGGGCCGGCGGCGCCTGACGCCGTGGCTGCTCGCCGTCTGCCTGAGCCCGCTCCTGGGCGGCTGGATCACCGAAGTGGCTCCCGTTCAGGAATGGGTGCATGTGCTGCTGCTGGCAGCGGTCGCGGGGGTGATGCTGCGGGGTGCCGGTACGTCCCTGGCGCTGGCCCAGCGCCGACGCCTGACAGGGGAGCTGGCGGGGCCGCCCGTGCTGCTGGCGCTCGGGACGGCTGCCCTCGTCACCATGACGGCTCTGCTCGTCATGCGCTGACCACGCCGCTTCGAAAAGGAACCGGACCGAGCCGGAACAGCCCGCCGGGTCAGGCCTCGCGCTTCACCGCCAGGAAGCCGGCCGTCTGTCCGGCCTTGGCCAGGGTGGGACCACTCCCGTGGTCCTCGGCGCGCAGTACCGTCCCGGCGAGGGTCATGCGCTGGCCGATCCCGGTCTCCCAGTGGCGCAGGACGATGCCGTCGTACTCGTAGTGGAAGTCCGCGATGGGGCCACCCTGCCGGCCCTTGCCGGTCAGGGTGAACGCCAAGGGAGACGAGCCCGATGCCCGGCCGACCATGTCCATGGCGAGCGGGTCGGCTCCCGGCTCCTCCGGGAAGACCAGCTCCCCGCTGATTGCACCGTCCGGATCGACCGCGAGCCTGAGCTCCAACTGCGCGAACCGGAGCTTGTTGAAGTCGTGGGTGCTGCGACCGCCCCGACTCCGCGACCGCAGGAATGCCACCCGCATGCCGTACGCGAGGGTGCGTCAGCGCCGAACGGAAGGCGTTCCCCGCTCCGCGCGTACCGCTCGTCTGGATGGCACGGCGGGGTTCACCTCTCAGAACGTTTCTGGGCGAAACGCGGTGGGGCGGCCGCCGACGCCGGTACGGATCTGGGGCGTCCCACTCGGGCGCCCCGACCAGAGCTAGGAGCAACATGGCCAACGGTGTCGCGTTTGTGCGGCGAGACGCGAGCAACATGAGCGACTGGGATCCAGCGCTGTACTGGTACGCCCGGGCCGTGGGGAGGATGCAGCAGCGGCCGGCCACGGACCCGACGAGCTGGGTCTTCCAGGGGTGCATCCACGGTGTCCCACCCACCATCACCGAGACGAACGCGGCCTTCAGCCAGTGTCCGCACGGTGGCTGGTTCTTCCTGCCGTGGCACCGGGGCTACCTGTGGTACTTCGAGCGGATCGTCAGGGCGACCATCAAGGAGATCGCCGCCGAGGAGAACATCACCCCCGACCCCTCCACAAGCTGGGCCCTGCCCTACTGGGACTACGCGCTGAACGCTCCCGCCTCGCGCCCGCTCGAGGACTTCACCTCGCGCGCCCTTCCGGCAGCCTTCCGCAGTCCGATGATGCCGAGCGAGCCGGACGGCACGGACCTGACGATCGACAACCCGCTCTACCTGCCGGAGATGCAGGTGCCTCAGGCAGACTTCTGGAAGACGCCGCACCGCAGCCTGAAGACGAACTCGGCTTTCGAAGTGCTCCCCTACAAGGACATCAATCCCTTCGTCGCCATGAGCCAGACGGTCTTCTCCGCGACGCACAGCCGTCGGACGGTTCAGCCGAGCTTCGGCAGTGAGATCACCTACACCTCCATGGAGCACTTCCGCCCCGACAAATTCGGTGAGCTGGAGAGCGTCCCGCACAATCAGGTCCACGATGGAATCGGCGGCTGGATGGGCACCGTGGAGGGCTCGGCCCGTGATCCGATCTTCTGGCTGCACCACAGCAACATCGACCGGCTCTGGTCCAGTTGGCTGAGCAAGGACAACCGCAACCCGGACGACGCGTCCTGGCTGGACCACAAGTTCATGTTCTTCGACGAGAACGGGCAGCTCCAGGAGCCCACCCCCAGGGAGTTCCTGGGGGTCGACCCGCTCGACTACGGATACGAGTCGTTGACCGACGGAACGGGGACACGGCCCGTGGTGGTGCCGCCCGCCCCGGCTCCCGCACCCGGCGAACGGGTTCTGGCGTCCGCCGCCGGCAACCCTCGGCAGCTTCTCAGCGTCCACGGGCCGACCGAGGTGTCCCTGGAGCCGGCCGGCGACGTCAGCGAGGCCATGCGATCCATGACCGCCCGCAGCGCGCCGCAGACCCTGATCCTCACCGTGCACAATGTGCGCACCGACGTGCCGCCCGGAACACCGTTCCACGTCTTCCTCAACGGCCCCAGCGGTGAACTCGACCCGGAGGGCCCCTACTTCGTCGGCTGGATCTCCTTCTTCGGCGCGGCCGACGTCGGCGGTACAGCACACGACCACGGCAGCCACGACGTGAGCTTCGACGTCACCGATCAGGTCCAGCGGCTGCGCGAGCAGGGCCTGCTGCCGGACGGGCCGGTCACCATCTCCATCGCGCCGTCCGTCTCCCAGCCGGTGGCGGGTGCCGCCGAAGCCGCCCCCGAGGCGCCCGCACCGCAGCCCAGCTTCGGAAGTGTCAGCCTCACCACGGTCTAGCGACCTCGGGCACGGTGGGCCGGGGTGTGTGAGTTGGTCGTGGTGGAGTACCGCATCACCCGGCTGTCGCCGGATGTGATCGGTGAACTCATCGCAGGGGTCGTGCCGTTGCACCACGAGCAGCATCACGCTCGGCTCGCGGCCCGGCCGCGGCAGCACGCCCTGCCCCGGCTCCCGGTGCCACCGCCCGGGGGGCCGGGAACCGTAGGCCTCCCCTACGCTGCACACCGTCCGCTGACCTCGCGCCGTCACGCCGGCGGAGGCGTCCGCGCCGGGGCCGCCGACGGGCTCGCGGTTCCGGCCGGACCGGTCGGGGCCGTGCCGGGGGCCGCCTGCGCCGCCGGAGCCGACGGCGGGGCGTCGCCCGTCGGCTCCGGGGTGCGGGCCGTCGTCGCGTCGGCGGGATCGGCGGCGACGTCCAGGCAGTCGACGAAGCTGACGAACGCGGGGGTCGCGGTGCCGTCGGTGACCGCGAACTCCTCCTGCGGATGGCTGCGCAGCAGACACATGTCGTAGCGGGCGACGGTCGGCAGGGAGTCGCGCGCCCCGTCCGTGCGGTACTCGTGCCGGCCCACCAACTGGCAGGAGTCGTACCGGATCAGCGGCCCGCGCGGCCCCACGACATAGCGGTGCGGCCGTACTTCGGGCGCGAAGTCCTTGAAGGCCAGCCCGGTGTCGTCGCAGTCGCTGAAGTGGACCGTGCCGCTCTTCCACACACAGTCGATGACCCGCGCGTCGGGGTTGCGCACCTCGAACCGGATGTCCTGGGCGTGGAAGCGCTGCACCGAGTCGTGGTGCTGGGCGACGGGGAACCGGAAGAACGTGCTCGTGGTGCCGTACTCCTGGCTCGGCGGCCGGGTGCCCGTGATGATGTACGAGCCGCCGCGGCAGGTGATGGAGCCTCCGTAGGGGAACTCCAGGAAGTTGCCCCAGTCGTACTCGACCTTCATGTCGGTGAACCAGTAGTTGAGGAACTGGTCCTGGTCGTTGGGCTGTTGCCCCCGGCCGGTGACGCCCGAGTAGAGGAACGCCCTGCGGTAGGCGCCGCCGACCCGGCACGCCTCCCAGCGCATCTCGGAGTTGGTGTCGGTGCCGTCCAGCTGGATGCCGTACTCCCACTCCCCCATCCACTCGCACTCTGAGAACCGGTAGTCCTGCGCCTGGCCGGTGGAATAGGAGCTGAAGAAGGAGGCGCCCGGGGTCGCCGAGCGGAACTGGATGCGTTCGAAGGACAGGTTGGCCCAGATGTCCTCGTTGCGGCAGAGGTAGGAGCCGGGGCCGACCGGCGGGCGGAAGACGAGGGTGGTCATGCGCTTGCCCGCGCCGGAGAAGCGCAGCCCGTTGGCCGGGCGCAGCGGCGCGGCCCCGTTGAGCAGGGCGTTCGGGCGGGTGATGAGGAACTCGCCGGGCGGGATCTCGATCACGGTGCGGCCGATGCCCCGGGAGACCCGGGCGGCGGCGAGGGCGTAGGCGTACTCGAACGCGGCGGTGTCGTCGGCGAGTCCGTCGCCCACCGCGCCGAGGTCGCGCACGTTGATCACCCGGGACAGCAGACCGGCGGAGGCCGGCGCCCGCACCGCACCGGCGGGGCCCGACGCCGCGGACGCGCTGTGCGCGGTGAGGACCGTCGCACCCAGCAGGGTCACCCCGCCACGCAGAAGCTGCCGACGGCTCACACGGGACATCTCGCCTTCCCGCTCTGCCATAATTGCCTTCTTTCCAGCGATTTGCCCAATGAGTGCGAATTATTATGAATAAGGAGGGTAATGGCCGAGTTCGTCGAGGTTCTCCGCCACCTGTCTGCGGCACAGAAGCCCGCGAAGGGGGTCTCGCTCTACACCCGGTTCGTCAATCGCCCGGCCGGGCGGGTCCTGGCCGCGCTGGCCTATCAGGTGGGGGCGACGCCCAATCAACTGACCGTCCTCGGAGCCCTGTTCACCTTCCCCGCGCTGGCCGCGGTGGCCCTGCTGCCGCCCACGCCGTCGATGGCGGTCTGCGTGGGCGCGGCCCTGGCCGTGGGGTTCTTCCTGGACTCGGCGGACGGTCAGCTGGCGCGCGGCCAGCGGTCGGGGAGTCCGTCGGGCGAGTGGCTCGACCATGTCCTGGACTGCGTCAAGATCCTCGCCCTGCACCTGGTGGTGCTGGTGTCGTTCTACCGGTTCTTCCATCTGCCGAGCCCGCTCTGGCTGCTGGCGCCGATGGTCTTCCAGCTGGCGGCCGTGGTGATCTTCTTCGCCGGGATCCTGACGGAGAAGCTGAAGCGGCGGACACCGGGCGAGGTTCCGCCCGGTGCGCCCCCGGCCTTCAGGGCCGTCCTGCTGCTGCCCGTCGACTACGGCCTGACCTGTCTGGCCTTCCTAGTCCTGGGCAGTCAGGACGTCTTCCTTGCGGTGTACTCCGCGCTGCTGCTGGCACACGTCCTGTTCATGGCCGCCTTCCTGGTGAAGTGGTTCCGGGAGCTGCGCTGAGGGGATCGACGGCGGCTCGTGGGCGGCCAGCATCCTGAGCGCGCTGCGCAGCAGGGTGCTGGAGGTGTGCATGGTGTACGGGAAGTAGACGACCTGCACGCCGACCTCCCCGAACCGCCGCTCGTACTCCAGCCACTTGGGGGTCCCGCGCCAGTCGTCGCCCTTGAAGATGACGTGGAAGCCGACCCGCTTCCAGGTGTTGAGCTTGTCGACCTCCGTCTCCACGATGGCGTCGTCGACGTACTTCACACTGCGGACGATGTCGAGCCGCTCGGCGAGCGGGACGACCGGGACCTTGCCCTTGAGCCGTGCCGTCATCTCGTCGGAGCTCACCCCCGCGACGAGCCGGTCGCAGTGGCGCCGGGCCTCGCGCAGGATGTTGAGGTGGCCGATGTGGAACAGGTCGTACACGCCGGGGGCGAATCCGATGCGGGTCATCGCGCCTCACCCTTTCCACGGTGGGCCGTCCGGGCGGAGTGGGTGGCCTTGCCCGCGTGGGCGGACTTGCCCGCCTGGGCCGTCCGGCCGGACTGGGCGGTCTGGCCGGACTGGGCGGTCTGGCCGGACTGGGCGGTCTGGCCGGACTGGGCGGTCTGGCCGGTCTGGGCGCCGCCCTCGGCCGTCTGCTTCGGTGCCGTCGTGGTCTGCTGCGCCGGCTTCGGCACGTTCACGGTCAGCGCACGGGACCGGGCCGCGGTGTTGGTGCCGTCCGTGACCTCGATGGCGTACTGGTGGCGGGAGCCCGCCGCGACCGAGTCGGTCCAGGTCATCTTCGGGCGGTCCCAGAAGGCGGAGGACTTCGCCTTGGTCACGACGAGCTTGCCGTCGCGGTAGATCCGGTACGTCAGGACGGCGTCGTCGCGGTCCCACGCGGCCCGCCAGGCGAGGGTGACCTTGCCGGGCTCGGCCGCCGACAGGGACAGCGTGGGCGGCTCCTCCGGAGCACCCGTGTCCTTGTCGCCGAAGCGGGTCAGGCCCTGCTGGGGCGCCTCGTTGACCTCGGTGAACTCACCGCCCGCCCAGAGGTAGCCGCGCGACGCGACCAGGACACGGGGGCCGACCTGCTCGCCGAGGCCGCCGTTGGTGTCGGGGAACCAGTGCAGGATCCTGCGGTCGTCGACCCGCTGGGCCAGGAAGTGCTGACGGTCGCCCCGGTCGGGGAAGCCGCCCGGCGTCTCGTTGCAGTCGTGGGCGTGCGAGGCGCTGTAGAGCACGCCGTTGTAGGGCAGGACGGACTGGGTGGCGCCGCGGCAGGTGTCGTTCCACACCATGATGCCGGTGGCGGTCCGGCCCGCGATCCGGCCGTCGTAGATGCCGGGGCCGTGGCCCTCGGCGCCCACGAAGAAGCGGGAGTTGTCCTGGGCGATCGTCTTCACCGACGACTGGCTCGGGAACCAGCCGGGGTAGGCGAGGACGGTGGCGCCGGTGACGGGGTTCAGGGTGACCAGGGAGCGGGCCGACTGTCCGTTGACCCTCTCGAAGTCGCCGCCCACGAAGAGGCGCCCCTGCGAGATCGCGGCCGACAGGGCGCGCACCGGCTGGTCGAGTTCGGCCTTGAAGGGCAGCAGCGCGCCCTTGGGCGTGAGGGCGGCGATACGGCTCCTGGTCTCGCCGGAGACCCGGCCGAAGTCACCGCCGAGGTAGATCGCCCGGTCCGTGGGCTCGACGGCCCGCACGGTCGAGGACACGGTCGGCTTGAAGTCCTTGCGCACCGAGCAGTCGGCGGTGTTGAGCGCGACCACGTTGGCCGCCTTCTCGGAGCCGACGGTGTCGAAGGACCCGCCGATGTACAGCACCCGGCCGTCCGCGGAGGCCTTCATGGCCCGCACGGTGTGGTTGTGCCCGGTGAAGGCCGGGGCGCAGGGCAGGAGTTTGCCGGTCACCGCGTCGAAGGCGGCGAAGTTGCGGCGGGCCACCAGCTTCCGGCCCGGCGCCGCACCCGGCGGGCGGACCGCCTCGAAGGATCCTCCGACGTAGACGACGCCGTTCGCGGCGGCCATCGACCAGACGATGCCTTCGGTCTGCCAGGTCGGCAGCGCATCGGCGGAGAACGTCTTCGGGCCGCTGTCGGCGGCCGCGGCGAGGGAGGCGTCGAGCAGGGCTGCGGAGCACACGAGGGCGGTGACGGCGACCCTGGTGACCGGCTTCGAACGGAGCTTTCTCAGGTGCAAGGGAACCCCGGGTGGCAGTTGGTGGGAGAGATACGGAGTCGGAAGACGCCCACCGAGTGGGCCGGAACGCTGCGGCCGGGGCCGGCCTCATGCGGCGCGGCGGCGCAGCACTCCGGCCAGCTCGGTCACTCTCAGCGACGTCCGATATCGCCACAAACTAATAGCAAATACACACATTCCCAAGGCCATCCCCACGGCGAGTCCTGATGGAGTGTCACCTTCCCTCGTACGGGCGGCTCCCAGCACCACGGAGACGGTGAGGGCGATGCCGAGGGCGGTGACATAGCCGCGGTCGACGGTGGTGAAGCCGAGGCGCCATCGGATCAGCAGGGCCGCCGCGAGGTTCTCCACGACGATGGCCGCGCCCCAGGACACGGCGGCGCCGAGCACGCCCCGGGCCGGGACGGCGAGCACCCCGACGGTCAGCTGCACCGTGAACGCGACCGCGGTGACGGCCAGATGCCAGGAACTGCGGCCGGCCATCAGCAGCACGGTCTGGGCGTTGCCGACGGCGACATTGACCATCGAGGCCGCGCACAGGACGACCAGGGCGGGTGCGCCGCGGACGAACTCCGGCCCGAAGGCGGACAGGAAGGTGCCGGGGAAGGCCGCGAGAAGGGCGAACAGCGGCCAGGAGAACAGCACGATCCAGCAGGTCGACACGCGGTGCAGGGCGTGGGCCTCGGTGTCCTCGTCGAGGGCGAGCAGCCGGCTGACCTCCGGCGCCACGGCGAGCCGTACGGCGAGTTGCAGGAGGGTGCCCGCGGTGACCACGCGGCCGATCGCGGTGTAGACGCCGGCCTCCCCCGCGGTGGCCATGGCCGACAGCAGGATGACGCCGACCCACACGGCGCTGATGTCGAAGACGGAGGAGACCGCGCGGGGCGCGGCGAAGCCCCAGAACGTCCGCCAGGACACGGACCCGCCGTCGGCCGGGGGCGTCGTCGGGCCCCGGCCGGCCCGGCAGCGGCGCAGGGTGAACCAGGCGGCCACCGAACCGGCCAGCGCGGGCAGCAGCCACGCCGAGGCCAGCGCGGTCAGGCTGGGCAGCAGGAAGGCGACGGGGAGGGCGATCAGCAGCCGCAGCACGGGCTTGCCGATCTGCTCCACGGCGACGAACGGGACGACCGTGCCGTAGGCCCGGGTGGCGCCGAGCAGGACCATGCCGACGGTGGCTACGGGCAGGAAGACACCGAAGAGCCGCACCAGGGAGACGGCGTCCGCCGGGGGCAGTTGGGGCAGCAGCAGGCGGGCCGCGGTGGAGGACAGCAGCAGGGGCGCGGCGGCCGCGGTGGAGACCACGGCTGCGGGCAGTACGGCCATCCGCAGCAGGTCGGGGACCGAGCGGCCGTCGTGCAGGGCGAGGTCCCGGGGGACGAAACGAATGAGCCCGGCGTCGGCGCCGAGCTTGCAGGTGTTGCTGAGGATGGTGAACAGGGCGACGCCGGTGAAGACCACGCCCGAGCCGTCCGCGCCGACGGCGCGGGTGAACAGGCCGACCAGCAGGAAGGAGAAGACGGCGTTCGCGGCGGAGCCCGCCATCCCCCACCACCCGCCCCGGGCGACCGCCGCCACCGCGCGCGGGGCCTCGGCCCCGGCGCGGGTGGGAGCGGTCGTGTCGGCAGCGGTCACCGCCGGGAGACGGAGAAGGTGCCGTCCTGGGCGGGAAGTTCCATCGGCGCGGCGGGGTGCGACGCCGGACGGTACTTCGGGCGGCGGCGCGGCAGCCGCAGGCGCCGGCGAGGCCGGGCGGCGTCGAGGACGGTGCCGAGGAGGCGTCCGCCGGAGCAGTCGACCAGTTCCTGCACCTGGCGGAGGTCGTCCTGCCGGGTGGCGCCGAGGCCGACGACCAGCACGACGCCGTCGACGCGCTGGGCCACGGCGAGCGCGTCGGCGTGGGTGAGGAACGGCCCCGTCACGACGACGGTGGTGGACTCGACGCCCGGGCGCAGCCGGTGGGCCTCGGTGGACAGGCTGGAGCGGGTGTGCGTGCCGATCCCGCCGCCGGAGCGGAAGGCCAGCCGTCCGGAGACGTCGGCGTCGACGAGGACGCTCCCGCTGGGCAGGAACGCCTCCTCCAGGGTGGGTGCCTCGTACGGCATCAGCGGCAGCCGGTCCGCGAGCCCGGAGGCGTCGGAGTCGGCGTCGACGAGCAGGACCTCGCCGCCGTACTCGGCGAGGGCGGCGGCCAGGTTGGCGGCGACCTCCTCGGCGGCCTCCGCGTCGCGCGGGGCGACGACGAGCACCTGGCCGGGGCCCGAGGGGCCGTCGGTCTTGCGCAGCCGGAAGGCCAGTGCGCGGAACGCCTCCGCGCGGGCGCCGCCGGTGCGGCCGACCTTCAGCAGCTGGTCGTGGCCGTCCTCGTCGTCGGGCAGGATGCCGAGCACCGGGGTCTGCAGCGCGCCGCGCAGTTCGCCGACCGAGCGGATCCGGGAGTCCAGGGCGGAGCGCAGCCAGGCCAGCACCAGGCCGAGCAGCAGGCCGCACACCAGCCCGAGGGCGAGCAGGATGCGCAGACCGGGGCCGACCGGCAGGTGGGGGGCGGTGGCCCGGCGGACGACGTCACCGGCGTCGGTGTCCCGGGACTTGATGTCCAGGACGCGCTTCTGCAGGGTGTAGAGCTGGCTCTGCGCGGCGGTCTTGGCGTCCTTCTGCTCCAGCTTCTCCTCGGCCAGATCCTGGTTGAGCACCCGGATCTGCTGGCCGAGGGCGTCGGTGGCGCGCCGGACGGCGGCGTCGTTGCGGCTCTTGCGGTCGGTGAGGTAGGCCTCGGCGAAGGCGTTGGCGCCCTCCGCCGCGCGCCGGGGGCTGCCGGCGGTGAACTCGAAGCGCAGCACCCTGGACTTCATCGGGTTGGTGACGCGCAGCCGGGAGGCGAGCCCGTTCGCCTGGCTCTCGGGCAGGCGCAGCGCGCGGGCGACGCGGCGGGCGACCTCGGCGCTGGTGGCGACCTGCTGCTCGGTGGTCATGCTGACCTGGTTGTCGGCGGAGACCCCGACCGCGCCGAACGGGTCGGCGGTGGAGCGCACCAGGACCTCACCGGTGGCGGCGTAGGTGTGCGCGCGGTACTCGGCCAGCGCCAGCCCGCCGAGCAGTCCCAGGACCAGGCCCAGCGCGATCAGGGCGCGGTGGCGAAGGATGCGGCGCAGTTGGTCGCGTAGTTGGTCCGGCTCGTCGTACCGGTCGTCGAGATGGATGGGGCCGGTCACGGGTGCCCTCCTGTTCCGGGGATCGATGCGTGACGGGGGGTTGCGGCCGGCATCGCCGATGAGCGGAACCGGGATGCCCGGGCGACGGGGGTGGTGATGAGCAGCGGTACGGCCACCAGCAGGGTCAGCGGACCCGCGATGGCGAGCAGGCTGCCGCGCAGGAAGACCATCTGGTAGAAGGCGAACGCGGGGACGAGCAGGGCGGCGAGCGCGCCGGGGCTCTCGCGCAGCCGGTGGCGGATGTCGTCCACGCGCCGGCCGAACGCGCCGAGCAGGAGGAAGACGAGGATCACCGCGAGGGGGCCGGCCCACAGGTAACTCTCGATCCACAGGGGCGCGGACAGGTTGTGGAAGTCGTATCCGGCGTATTCGGCCAGGGAGATGCCGGTGTCCTCGGGCTTCCCCGGCCACATCGCGCGCGGCACCATGAACAGCGGCGGGCCGAGGACGTTCTGCGGGGAGAACCCGTGGTCGTGGGCGTAGTCGACACCGGTCTGCATCTGCTGGAAGGCGTCGTAGTCGCCGTTGGAGGTGAACTGGTCGGCGAGGGAGGCGACGGTGAGCGTCTCCCGGTCGCTGTAGCGGAAGTAGTCGCTGTAGGGGAAGACGAACAGCAGTGCGGCCAGGATCGCGGCCGAGGTGACGCGGAAGGCCCGGGGCCGGCACAGCCGGGGCACCGAGAACAGCAGGGTCAGCAGGACCATGCCGGCCCAGAACCGCGGCTTGCTGATGGGGTTGTTGACGACCACGTTGAGCGCGAGCAGCACCGGCAGCAGCAGCCAGCGCACGGCGCGCAGCCAGCGGTCGCCGCCGGGGCGGCACGGCACCCTCAGCAGTCCGAGCAGGGCCCAGAACGCGGGCACCGACAGCGACCAGCTGAGCAGGGAGCGCAGGGAGGCGTCCTCCCCGCCGGCCTCGGTGATGGCCTGCCGGCTGGTGAAGTAGGCGCCCAGTCGGCCGGGTTGGCCGGCGATCAGCACGGCGGCGAGGCCGAGGGCGAGCGCGCACAGGGCGAGCAGTCGCCAGGGCGCGACCCGGCGGGCGAGGGCGCGCTCCAGGCGCCCGGGCGGGGCGGTGTCCCCGCGGGAGCGTTCCCGGCGGGCGGCGAGGGCCGCTCCCGCGCTGTGGGCGAGGAGGCCGAGTTCGACGAGGGCCACGGCCACGAGCGCGGTGGTCTCGTCGGTCCGGTACGGCCAGGGGTACGCGTCGGCGGCGAGCATCGCCAGGCCCGCCAGCCCCAGCCAGATGTAGGCGAAGACCCAGAAGCCGAGGGCGACGAACCGTACCCGGGACGCGGTGAGCACCCGGGCGAGCGCACCGCCGCTGTGCACCACGACGACGCCTTGCAGGAGGAGCGCGGCCGACGGGTGCGCACCGTGCGACTGGAGGATCAGCCCCGGCAGCAGGACCGTCAGTGCCACGGCCCAGAGGGAGACCGCAGCCACACTGCGGACGCGAGCGTCCTGCATCCCGGCCTCTCCGTCGAGCGAATATTTAGGCTGAAACATCACTGAAGGATATATAGCGCTTAGATCGCCCTAATCACCCCAGGCGCGCAGAAATCGCAAAATTCTCGGCGTGCCAATTACCCCAAATCATGACAAGTCTGCATAGCTTATCGGCCATCAGATCTCCCGATTCACAGAGGAGTTGCGCATGAGCCAGCAGGTAGACGTCGTCGTCGCCGGGGGCGGGGGATTCATCGGCGGCCACCTGGTGGGCGACCTTCTCGCCCAGGGCCTGACCGTCCGCTCCGTCGACATCAAGCCGCGCCAGGACTGGTACCAGGTCCACCCCGACGCCGAGAACGTGGTCGCCGACCTCTCGCTCCTGGACAGCGCCCGGGCGGGCGTCCGGGGCGCGCGCCAGGTGTACATGCTGGCCGCCGACATGGGCGGCATGGGCTTCATCGAGAACAACAAGGCCGCCTGCATGATGTCGGTGCTCACCAGCACGCACATGCTCCAGGCCGCCCACGAGGCCGGTGTGGAGCGCTACTTCTACTCCTCCTCCGCCTGCGTGTACGCCGCCGGCAAGCAGACCGACCCGGCCCTGACCGCCCTGAAGGAGGAGGACGCCTACCCGGCGCAGCCCGAGGACGGCTACGGATGGGAGAAGCTGTTCTCCGAGCGCATGTGCCGGCACTACGCCGAGGACTACGGCTTCGTCACCCGCGTCGCCCGGTACCACAACGTGTACGGCCCGCACGGCACCTGGACCGGCGGCCGGGAGAAGGCGCCGGCCGCGGTGTGCCGGAAGATCGCCGAGGCGGTCCTCAGCGGCGAGCACCGGATCGAGATCTGGGGCGACGGACTCCAGAGCCGTTCGTTCATGTACATCGACGACTGCGTGCACGGCAGCCAGATGATCCTGAACGGCGACAGCGGGATCCCCGTCAACCTCGGCTCCTCGGAGCTGGTCACCATCAACCAGCTCGTCGACCTCGTCGAGGAGATCGCCGGTGTCCGCTGCGAGCGCACGTACCGGCTCGACGCCCCGCAGGGGGTCCGCGGCCGCAACTCCGACAACACCCTGATCCAGGAGATCCACGGCTGGGAGCCGTCGGTGACCCTGCTCGACGGTCTGGAGACGACCTACGCCTGGGTCTACGACCAGGTCAAGCGCTCCCAGCAGTGAGCCGCGGGCGAGCAGAGGAGGCGGTGAACCCATGAGGATCCTCGTCCACGACTACAGCGGCCACCCCTTCCAGGCCCAGCTCAGCCGTGAACTGGCGCGCCGCGGTCACGACGTCGTCCACTCGACCTGCACGGCCTACGTCTCCGGCAAGGGCAACCTCGCCGGGGACACCCCCGGGCTGCGGTTCGTCACCATCGGCGACGGCACCGCGCTGCGCAAGGACGCCTACTTCCGCCGGCTGCGCCAGGAGACCCTGCTGGGCCTCGAGCTCGCCCGGCAGGTACGGCGGGAGAAGCCCGATGTGGCGCTGCTGTCGAACATGCCGATCCCGGTGCTGGTGGTCGCGGCGGGCGTGCTGCGGCGGATGGGCGTCCCCTGGGTGCTGTGGCACCAGGACGTGACGGCCGAGGCGCTGAAGAGCTTCGCCGCCGAGAAGGTCGCGCGGTCCATGGGCGTCGCCGCGAAGGTGTTCGGGGCCGGCGAGAAGTGGTCGGCGCGGCAGGCCGCGGCCGTCGTGGTGATCGCCGAGTCGTTCCTGCGTGTGCACCGCGAGTGGGGGACGGCCGACAAGGTCACGGTCATCCCCAACTGGGCGCCGCTGGACGAGATCGTGCCGGTGGACCGGGCCAACGCCTGGTCGGCGGAGCAGGGCCTGGACGGCGTGCGGACGGTGCTGTACTCCGGCACCCTCGGCCTGAAGCACAACCCGGAGCTGCTGGTGCGGCTGGCCGAGCGGCTCGGGGCGCGGGGCACCCCGGTGCGGCTGGTCGTCGTCAACGACGGCCCGGCGGTGCCGGTGCTGCGCAGGGCGGCGGCCGAACGGGGCGTCGAGCTGACCCTGCTGCCCTTCCAGCCCTACGGGCGGCTGCCGGAGGTGCTGGGCTCGGGCGATCTCCTCGTGGTGCTGCTGGGCACGGACGCCGGGGAGTTCTCGGTGCCGTCGAAGACCCTGTCGTACCTGTGCGCCGGACGGCCCGTGCTCGGGCTGATGCCGGCCGCCAACCTGGCGGCGCACCTGCTGCGCCGCGCCGGGTCGGCGGTGTTCCCGCCGGAGGAGAGCTCGCTCGACGAGGCCGTCTCCTGGGCACGGGAGATCCTGTCCGACCCGGCGCGCGCCGAGTCGCTGGGCAAGGAGAGCCGGGCCCTGGCCGAGCGGGAGTTCGCCCTGGAGGACTGTGCCTCGCGTTTCGAGGACATCCTCCGTACGGCGAGCCGCGCGCGGCGGCGCTGAACGGGCGGCGGTTCGGCCGCACCCGGCGGCCGAACCGCTTCCGTCACCCTTGCCGGTACAGCTTCTCCAGCCGGTCCACGACCGCGCGGATGGAGAAGACCTCGTCGATCGCCCGCCGGCCTGCCGCGGCGAGCCGGGCCCTCAGCTCCGGGTCGGCGAGCAGCCCGCCCACCGCGCCGGCCAGCGCCTCCGGGCTGCCGTCGGTGACCAACGCGGCTTCCCTGCGGGCCAGTTCGGCCGCGATGCCGTTGCTGTCCGTGCACACGACCGGGGTTCCCTCGGCGAGCGCCTCCAGGACCGTCATCGGGAACGGCTCCTGCACGCTCGGCAGGACGTACACCGCGGCCCTGCGGTAGGCCGCGAGGGCCGCCGCGTGGTCGAGCGCGCCGCCGTAGGAGACGACGTCGCCGATCCCCCGGTCCTCGATCAGCCGGCGCACCCCCGGCAGCGAGCCCTCGTCGGCCCCGTAGAGCGTAAAGCGGGCCCCGTCGGACTCCTTGTGGACCAGGGCGGCCATCTCCACGAACGCCTCGGGGCGTTTGCGCGGGTGCAGTCTGGCCAGGAAGACCACCTCGTGGCCGGTGCGCGTCCGGTCGGTGTCCGGCGCGGTGGACACCTTCAGGCCGTTGGGCAGGTCGACGAGCGGGGGGCCGTCCGGGCCGAGGACCGCGCCCAGTTCGCGGCGCTCCCGCTCGGTGAGCACGAGACAGGCGCGGGCGCCGCGCAGCAGGGGCACGAACAGCCGGTCGAAGACCCGCGCCACGGCAGAGGCACGGGGCTCGACCATGCCGTGGGTCTGGGTGACGTAGTCCTTGCCCCGCAGCCGGGCCACGGCGAGCGCGGCGAGGGAGACGAGGTCGCGGCCCGCGTGCAGATGCACGGCGTCGGCGCGGCCGGTCTCCCGCCACAGGTCCCACAGCAGCAGCGGGTGCATCAGGCCGAGGCAGCCGCGGCCGGGCACGAGGCGCCGGGCCGGGCGGGAGACGAAGGGAACGGTGCCGACCCGCCGCGGGGCCGGCGCCGCGCCCCTGCCCCGCCACAGCGACACCAGCCGGACGTCGTGGCCGCGGGCGGCGCACTCCTCGAGCTGGGCGGCCGCCACGCTCGTGGGACCGCCGAAGGCCCCGTCGTCGCTGACGAGCGTGACCACGTGGACCAGCCTCATGCGGCCCCTCCCCGCGTGGGTGCCGACGCGCTGGTCGTCAGCACCGCGCCGGCCGCGAGGTCCTGGTGGGCGACGGCGCCCGCGCCGACGACGGCGCCCGGGCCGACGGTGACCCCGCGCAGCACGACCGCGCGGGCCGCGACCCAGCTGCCCGGCTCCAGCCGGATGGGGCCGTTGTCGAACTCGAAGGTGGCGCTGCGGCGGCGGTGGCTGCCGGTGCACAGCAGGGCGCTCTGCGAGACACAGCAGTCGTGGCCGATGGTGACCGGTTCGAGGTTGAGGATCCAGGCGTCCTCGCCGATCCAGACGTCGTCGCCGACGTCCAGTTTCCACGGCCAGTGGATGCGCACCCCGCGCCGGATCAGCACCCGCCGGCCGACCCGGGCGCCGAAGGCGCGCAGCAGCGGCGGCCGCCAGCGGGCGGGGAACCACCACTGGGTGAAGAGCAGATGCTGGGCGGCGTACCAGGCGGCCTGCACCAGCGGGGGGCGGCCCTTGTCGTATCCGGCTCCGGTGAAGCCGCGCAGCCGGCGGTCCACGAGGGGCCGGTGCGCCGGGTCCGCGACGGAAGTGGTCTGTACCATGACGCGATCCTTCACGGCGGCGGGGACGAAGGACCCGCGCCGGCCGCGTGTTGACGGCAGACCTGCCCGGATGGCGGACGCGGCCCCCGGGCCGGAACCCGGGGGCCGCGATCGCTCCTTCCCGAGGGACGCCCCGCTAGTAGGCGCCCTGGCCGTTGAGGACCGCGCGGACGGTGCGGGCCATCACGTTGACGTCGCCGGACAGCGACCAGTTGTCGACGTAGCGCAGATCGAGCGCGACCGTCTCGCGCCAGGACAGGTCCGAACGTCCGCTGACCTGCCACAGACCGGTCAGGCCCGGCCGGACGTTGAGCCGGCGCATCTCGACGCCGTTGTACTTGACGACCTCCTCGGGCAGCGGCGGGCGGGGACCCACCAGGGACATGTGGCCGAAGAGGATGTTGAAGAGCTGGGGCAGCTCGTCCAGGGAGTAGCGGCGCAGGACGCGTCCGACGGGGGTGACGCGGGGGTCGCGGCGCATCTTGAACATGTGTCCGTCGTTCTCGTTCTGCTGCTCCAGCCCGCCCTTGAGCCGGTCCGCGTCGACCACCATGGTGCGGAACTTCCACATGGCGAACCGCATCCCGTGCCGGCCGACCCTGGTCTGGCGGTAGAGGACCGGGCCCGGTGAGCCGAGCCGGACGGCCAGCGCCAGCAGGAGCAGCAGCGGCGAGAGCAGCAGGAGCAGCAGCAGGGCGCCCGTGCGGTCCACCGCCGTCTTGGCGACGGTGTGCGCACCGCGCTGGAGCGGCGGGGCGATGTGCAGCAGGGTGAGACCGGCCGCCGAGGTCAGCCGCACCCGGCGGCGGGCCACGTCGGTGATGCCGGGCAGCACCATGAGCGAGCGGCCCCGGTCGTGCAGCGCCCAGGACAGCCGGCGCATCCGCTCGCCGTCCAGGTGCGGGCCGGGTGCCACGAAGACCAGGTCGGCGCCGAGTTCGTCGGCCGCGCCGAGGACGACGGCGGCGTCCGTGTCGGGGGTGTCGGGTGCCTCGCGGGTCAGCTGCGCGTACACGGGGACGCCCGAGGTCACCTCGTCCTCGCCCACCGGGCAGGCGCCGACGATGACGTACTCGTGGTCGGTGCGCTGGGCGAGCTGTCCGACCACGGCGTCGAGGGCCGAGGCCTCGCCGACGACCAGGACATGGCGCAGGGCGCGGGCGTTGCGGCGGGCGGCCAGCAGATGACGGTGGATCAGCTTCTGGCAGACGCCGGTGGCCACCAGGGCGGGGATGAGCGCGGTGAACGCCTCGGCGGGCACGCTCTGCAGTCCGCAGACCACCCGCAGCGTCGCCAGGGCGCCGACCAGGACCAGCCAGTCCCGGGCCACGGCGCGCAGCCCGCCTCCGTCGCCCCAGGCGACGGGGGTGTATCTCTTGCTCACCACCCCGATGAGAGGCCACAGCAGGGCCGCGGCGGCCGCCAGCCGCAGGGGGTGGGGCTCATGGACCTCCACGATGGTCGCGGCGACCGGCAGGGCCGCGGCGGCCAGGTCGACACCGACGGAGAACGGGCCGTACCAGCGGGCCCTGGACCGCACACGCGGGACGGGGTGGCGCGCCACGGGCATCGGCGTCTGCCGGGACATCGCGATTCTGAACCGGCGCATGGTTTCCTTCGAACCCCCACTCGCAGCTCATATTCCTCACATGATCCTTATATCACCGCGTGGGTAGGAAAATAGGCTTTTATCGCGTGGTTTCGAGCGGCGTGGCATGGCGGTGCGTCGCGGGTTGGGGCACGGTGGAGTGACACGGCCGAGAGGAGCACCCGATGTCGAACCACACCTACCGGGTCACGGAGATCGTCGGCACCTCGCCCGACGGCGTCGACCAGGCCATCCGCAACGGCATCGGCCGCGCCTCGCAGACCCTGCACAACCTGGACTGGTTCGAGGTCGTGCAGGTGCGCGGGCAGCTCGAGAACGGCGAGATCGCGCACTGGCAGGTGGGGCTGAAGGTGGGGTTCCGCCTGGACGAGTCGGAGTGACGGACCCGATCGACGATCAGGTACGCGCCGATCAGGTCCGGCCCTCCCCCTCCTGCGCCTCGCGCAGTTCCGGCGACGGCGCGCTCCAGCGCGCGAGTACGACCCGGAATCCCGCCCGTTCGGCGTCCTCGCACACCAGCGCGTCGTCGTCCACGAGCATCCGCACCTCACGGTCGCGGGCGAGCCGGCGCAGGATCTCCAGTTTGGTGTGGCGGGCGGGCCTGCGGTCGTCGTTGCGCCGCATGTGCACCCGCCCCTCGGGCAGCCCCTGCGCGGCGAGCCACGCCAGCGTGTCCCGTCGGCAGCGCTCCGGCCGGCCGGTGAGGTAGACGACCTCGCACTCCTCGGCCTGCTCCCGCGCCAGGGCGACGCCCTGCGGGATCGGCGGGTCCTCGGGCGCGGCGGCGAAGAACGCGGCCCAGTCGCGCGGCCTGCGCTCCAGGAACCGCTGGCGGTGGGCCGTGTCGGCGAGGGTGTTGTCCAGATCGAACACGGCGATCGGCCGTCGGCTGCTGTCGGTCACGGACCCATCTTCCTCCAGCGCGCACGGCGGCGGACCCGCGGGAATCCCGTGGCCCGTCAGGTGTTGAACGAGGTATGAGCTCCGTGATCGCCTCGGCCCGCTTCTCCGTCCTCGACCGCTCCCGGGTCCGCGAGGGCCACACCACGGCTCAGGCGCTGCGGGACACGGTGGCGCTGGCCCGGGAGGCCGAGAGCCTCGGCTTCCACCGGTTCTGGGTCTCGGAGCACCACGGTGTCCCCGGCGTCGCGGGCTCCGCGCCCACCGTCCTGGCGGCCGCCGTCGCCGGAGCGACCCGCACCATCCGGGTCGGCACCGGCGGGGTGATGCTGCCCAACCACCGGCCCCTCGTGGTCGCCGAGCAGTTCGGCGTCCTGGAGTCCCTCTTCCCGGGGCGGATCGACATGGGTCTGGGCCGGTCGGTGGGCTTCACCGACGGGGTGCGCCGGGCGCTCGGCCGCGACAAGGACGACGCCGACGACTTCGCCGCCCAGCTCGGGGAACTCCTCGGCTGGTTCCGGGGCACTTCGCCGACCGGTGTGCACGCCTACCCGGCCGAGGGGCTGACCGTGCCGCCGTTCGTGCTGGCCATGGGCGAGGGCGCGGCGATCGCGGCCCGCGCGGGCCTGCCCCTGGTGATCGGCGACCTCAGGAACCGCGAGCGGATGCGGCACGGCATCGACACCTACCGCGCGCTGTTCCGCCCCTCCCCCTGGGCGTCCGAGCCGTACGTCGTCGTCTCCGGCACGGTCGCCGTGGCCGCGAGCCCCGAGGAGGCCCGCCGGCTGCTGCTCCCGGAGGCCTGGTCGATGGCGTACTCCCGCACCCATGGCACCTTCCCGCCGCTCCCGCCCGCCGAGGCGGTGGAGACCCGCACGATGACCGCGAAGGAACGCGGCTTCTACGAGTCCGGCCTGACCGGCCACATCGCCGGTACCGAGGAGCAGGTGACGGACGAGCTGGAAAGCCTGCTGAAGGAGACGGGCGCCCAGGAGGTCCTCGTCACGACCAGCACGTACGACCGTACGGCGCTGCTGGACTCCCACCGGCGGCTGGCCGGGATCGTCCACCGGTAGGGGGTCAGCGGCGGCGCTGTTCGCTCCAGGACCGGTGGTGGTCCACGAGGGTCTCCTCGACCGGGCGGTAGGTCAGGCCCAGTTCGGCGGTGCTGCGGTGGTTGTCGACGCGGAAGCGGATGCCGAGGTGCTTGCGTATGTAGTCCTGGGAGAGGCCGAACGCGGGGCCGAGGATGCGGACCGGCCAGTGCGGGAGGGCGGTGCGGGGCAGCCGCAGATCGCGCGGGTGGTGCTTGCGGAGCAGGGTCGCCATCTGGTGGAAGGAGGTCATCTCCTCGGCCGCGAGGATGTACCGGCCGTGGGCGTCCGGGTGTTCGGCGGCGGCCACGTGGGCGGCGGCCACGTCCCGGACGTCGACCGTGGTGAAGCTGAAGTCGGGGGCGCCGTAGAAGAAGTAGCCCTTGAACAGCTCGTCGAGGAGGAACAGGCTGCCCGAGTCGGAGGCGGGGGTGAGGGAGGGGCCGAGGATCAGGCCGGGGTTGAGGGAGACCATCCGCCAGCGGCTCTGCGCGGCCTCGGCGTCCCAGGCGGCCTGCTCGGCGACCGTCTTGGCGTAGTGGTACGGGTTGTTCGCCACCGTGCTGGTGGTGTTGACGTACTTCTCCGACAGGACCCGCCCGTCCATGCGGTCGACGTCCGCGTAGTCGCCGAAGATCGCGCCCACGGTGGAGGTGAACACCAGGCGTTCCACCGTCTCCGCGCGGTCCATGGCCCCGACGACGTTACGGGTGCCGTGCAGGGCCGGGTCGACGACGTCCCGCTGCCCGTCCTTGATCCTCTCCGGCATCAGGAAGGGCGAGGCCACGTGGAAGACGACCGAGCAGCCCTGCGCCGGCTCGTCGAAGGAGCCCTCCCGCAGCAGATCCGCCTCGAAGAGGTCGAGCCGGCCGGGGTGGGCGTCCTGGAGGGCGCGCAGCGGGGCGAGTTTCGCCGTGTTCGCCTTGCTGCGGACCGTCGTGCGCACCCGGTGGCCGCGCTCGAGGAGCTGCCGTACCAGGTGCGCCGCGACGAAGCCGCTGCCTCCGGTGACCAGGACCGTTCGGCCGGCCGGGCTTGTGCTCACGCGCGCTCCCCTCAGGTGGTCGGGACGCGCGCCATGATCCCATCCCGGGCGGCCGACGGCCCCTCGCTTGCGGGGAATTCCCGGGCCGCCCGCCGGTCCTCGGGGGACCTGCGCCAGTGCTCGTGCGGACCGGCCAGGACGCGTTCCCCGGCCGCCGCCGCGAGGGCCTTGCGGTCGGTGGCGCCGTCCGGGGCGAGCAGCGGGAGCACCTCGACCTCCGCGACCAGGCCGCGCGCCGAGGTCACCCGCCACAGCGAGGCGAGCAGCGAGTCGTCGCCGACGTAGGCGGGCGCCGTGCTGGCCGCCCCGGCGGCGTCCCGGTAGCGGATCCGGACCGGCTGGACCGGGACCCCCGCGTCGAGCGCGGCCTGGAACACCGCGCGCCGGAAGTGTCCCTGGGCGCGGCCGCACCAGGTACTGCCCTCCGGGAACACCGCGACCGCCTGCCCGGAGCGCAGCACGCCGGCGATGGCGGCGACCGTGCCGGGCAGGGCGCGCAGCCGGTCCCGGTCGATGAACAGGGAGCCGTTCGCGGCCATCGCTCCCACGACCGGCCACGCGCGGATCTCCTTCTTGGCCAGCATCCGGGCCGGGCGGACCCCGGCCAGCAGCGGGATGTCCAGCCAGGAAATGTGGTTGGCGACCAGGAGCAGTCCGCCGGTGGCGGGCGCGCGCTCGCCGGTCACCCGGATCCGCACCCCGGCCGCCCGGACGACGGCCCGGCTCCAGCGCCGTATCGCCGCCGCCGGGATCCGCCGGCCGAGCGGGGACAGGGCGACCCCGGCCAGCACCAGGACGACCACCGCGACGAGCCGCAGTACGGCCCGCGGTACGGCCGTCCAGGACGCCGTACCCTCCACGCACGCCCGCGGGGTGCAGGGCGCGCCGGGCAGCCAGACGCTCATCAGGCGCTCGGCACGAGGGAGAGGAAGTGCCGCAGGTAGCGGGAGTTGACCCGGCGCATCGACAGCAGCACGAACAGGTCGGCGACCCCGAAGTCCGGGTCGTGCGCGGGCTCGCCGCACACCCAGGCGCCGAGACGGACGTAACCGCGCAGCAGGGCGGGGAGTTCGGTGCGGGCGGCCGGGGCCGCGGCGGCGGCCGCCTCCTTCGGGGTCCACGGGCGCAGCGGGCGCACCCGGAACTCCTCGGGGGCCAGGTGCTTCTCGCGGGCGCGGTCCCAGGTGGCGGCCGCGAGGGTGCCGCCGTCGGCGAGCGGGACCGAGCAGCAGCCGGCCAGCCACTCGTGGCCGCGGTCCACCATGTAGCGGGCGATGCCGGCCCAGATCAGGCCGATGACCGTGCCGTCGCGGTGGTCGGGGTGGACGCAGGAGCGGCCGACCTCGACCAGGCCGGGGCGGATCGCGTCGAGCCGGCTCAGGTCGAACTCGCCGTCCGAGTAGAGCCGTCCGGCGACCGAGGCGCGCTCCGGGGGCAGCAGCCGGTAGGTGCCGACGACCTGGCCGGTCTCCGCGTCGCGCACCAGCAGGTGGTCGCAGTAGGCGTCGAACGGGTCGACGTCGAGGCCCGGCTGCGGGGAGGACAGCAGGGCGCCCATCTCACCGGCGAACACCTCGTGCCGCAGGCGCTGCGCGGCCCGTACGTCGGCCTCGTCGCGGGCCAGGGTGACGGTGTAGCGGACGGGTGCCGTGGACTGCTGGGGACGGTCGAGGGTGGAAACGCCGGTCATGGCTCACTCCTGGGCACGGGCCACATCGGGGACGGTGGCGCTCCCCCTGTTTCTCCCGACCCCGGTTGGCGTGTACGTGTCCGGTGCCGGGAGCGGGGATGTGGGAATGTTGAATGCCAGGCTTTCGACCGATGCCGACGGTTTCCCTACGGCACTACCGCTTCGCCCTGCGGGCCGCCCGCAGCCACTCCTTGTTCATGCCGGTGATGGACACCAGGGGAATCCCCTTGGGACAGGCGGTGGCGCACTCCCCGGCGAGCGTGCACCCCCCGAACCCCTCCTCGTCCATCTGCGCCACCATGTCCAGCACCCGGGTCTCCCGCTCGGGCGCCCCCTGCGGCAGCACGTTGAGATGGTTGATCTTGGCGGAGGTGAACAGCATCGCGGCCCCGTTGGGACACGCGGCGACGCACGCCCCGCAGCCGATGCACTCCGCGTGCTCGAACGCGAAGTCGGCGTCCGGCTTCGGCACCGGCGTGGCGTGCGCCTCGGGCGCGGCCCCGGTCGGGGCGGTGATGTAGCCGCCGGCCTGGATGATCCGGTCGAAGGCGCTCCGGTCGACCACCAGGTCCTTGATCACCGGGAACGCGGACGCCCGCCACGGCTCGACGTCGATCGTGTCGCCGTCCGCGAAGGACCGCATGTGCAGCTGACAGGTGGTGGTGCGCTCGGGTCCGTGCGCATCGCCGTTGATCACGAGGGAGCAGGCGCCGCAGATGCCCTCGCGGCAGTCGTGGTCGAAGGCGACCGGGTCCTCGCCGCGCAGGATGAGGTCCTCGTTGAGGGTGTCGAGCATCTCCAGGAACGACATGTCGGGCGAGACGCCGTCCACCTCGTACGTGGACATGGCGCCGTCGGCTTCGGCGGTGCGCTGTCGCCAGACGCGCAGGGTGAGCTTCATGCGTAGCTCCGCTGGGTGGGGTGGACGTACTCGAAGACCAGGTCTTCCTTGTGCAGGGCGGGAGCCTCGCCGGTGCCGGTGAACTCCCAGGCGGCGGCGTAGGCGAACTCCTGGTCCCGGCGGGCGGCCTCACCGTCCGGGGTCTGGGACTCCTCGCGGAAGTGGCCGCCGCAGGACTCGGCGCGGTGCAGGGCGTCGAGGCACATCAGCTCGGCGAGCTCCAGGTAGTCGACGACCCGGTTGGCCTTCTCCAGGGACTGGTTGAACTCCTCGCCGGTGCCGGGGACCTTGACGCGGCGCCAGAACTCCTCGCGGATCTGCGGGATCCGCTCCAGTGCCTTGCGCAGTCCGGCGTCGGTGCGGGCCATGCCGCAGAACTCCCACATCAGCTCGCCCACCTCGCGGTGGAAGGAGTCGGGGGTGCGGTCGCCGTCCACGGACAGCAGCAGGTTGAGCCGGTCCTGGGTCTCGGCCAGCACCTCCTGGACGACCGGGTGGTCGTCGGTCACCTCGTCCTGCTTCGGGTGGCGGGCGAGGTAGTCGTTGACGGTGGCCGGGAGGACGAAGTAACCGTCGGCCAGGCCCTGCATCAGCGCGGAGGCGCCGAGCCGGTTCGCCCCGTGGTCGGAGAAGTTGGCCTCGCCGATCGCGAACAGGCCCGGGATCGTGGTCTGGAGGTCGTAGTCGACCCAGAGGCCGCCCATCGTGTAGTGCACGGCCGGGTAGATCCGCATCGGCACCCGGTACGGATCCTCGTCGGTGATCCGCTGGTACATGTCGAAGAGGTTGCCGTACCTGGCCTCGACGGCCTTGCGCCCCATGCGCTTGATCGCGTCCGCGAAGTCGAGATACACGCCCTGTCCGCCGGGTCCGACGCCCCTGCCCTCGTCGCAGACGTTCTTCGCGGCGCGGGAGGCGATGTCCCGGGGGACCAGGTTGCCGAAGGACGGGTAGATGCGCTCCAGGTAGTAGTCGCGCTCGTCCTCGGGGATCTCGGCGGCGGGCCGGGTGTCGCCCTTGGCCCGGGGCACCCAGATCCGGCCGTCGTTGCGCAGCGACTCGCTCATCAGCGTCAGCTTGGACTGGTGGTCGCCGGTGCGCGGGATGCAGGTGGGGTGGATCTGGGTGAAGCAGGGGTTGGCGAAGTAGGCGCCGCGCCGGTGCGCCCGCCAGATCGCGGTGGCGTTGGAGTTCATGGCGTTCGTCGACAGGTAGAAGACGTTGCCGTAGCCGCCGCTGGCGAGGACGACGGCGTCCGCGAAGTAGGTGCCGATCTTCCCGGTGATCAGGTCCCGGGCCACGATCCCGCGCGCCCGTCCGTCGACGACGATCAGGTCGAGCATCTCGGTGCGCGGATGCATCTCCACGTTCCCGGCGGCGATCTGCCGCGACAGCGCCTGGTAGGCGCCGAGGAGCAGCTGCTGGCCCGTCTGGCCGCGGGCGTAGAAGGTCCGGGAGACCTGGACGCCGCCGAAGGAGCGGGTGTCGAGCAGTCCGCCGTACTCGCGGGCGAAGGGCACGCCCTGGGCCACGCACTGGTCGATGATCTCGACGGAGATCTGGGCGAGGCGGTGGACGTTGGACTCGCGCGCCCGGAAGTCGCCGCCCTTGACGGTGTCGTAGAACAGCCGGTGGACCGAGTCCCCGTCGTTGCGGTAGTTCTTCGCCGCGTTGATGCCGCCCTGGGCGGCGATCGAGTGGGCGCGGCGCGGGGAGTCCTGGTAGCAGAACTGGACGACGTGGTAGCCCTGTTCGGCGAGGGTGGCGCCGGCCGAACCGCCGGCCAGGCCGGTGCCGACGACGATCACCGTGTGCTTGCGCCGGTTGGCGGGGTTGACCAGCTTGGCCTCGAAGCGGCGCCGGTCCCAGCGCTCGGCGACGGGGCCCGCGGGGGCCACGGTGTCGGCGAGGGGGTCGCCGGTCGTGTAGTCGGTGTAGGTCATGGTCAGCTCACCACTCCGGTCATGACGCCCACGGGTACGGCGAGGAAGCCGGCCGTGAGCAGCAGTGCGAGGACGTTCGCCGTGGCCTTCAGGGCTCGGTCGCGGGTGCGGCTGCCGGCGCCCAGGGTCTGGGCGGCGCTCCAGAAGCCGTGCCGGACGTGCAGGCCGAGGGCGAGCATGGCGACGATGTAGACGACGTTGCCGTACCAGGTGGAGAAGGTGTCGACGACGTTCTGGTACGGGTGGCCCTCCTGGAAGCCGCCGCTGTGCACGGTGCCGGTGGTCAGGTCCAGGAGGTGCCAGACGATGAAGAGGCCGAGGATGATCCCGCCCCAGCGCATGGTGCGGGTCGCGTAGCTCGCACGGGCCTTGCGGTGCACGTACTTGCTGGGGCGGGCCTTGATGTCCCGCCGGCTGAGCTGGTAGGCGGAGGTGGCGTGCGCGATCACGGCGACGACCAGCACCACGCGGACCAGCCAGAGCGTCCACTCGTAGTGCATGAACGGTTCGCCGACGGTGCGCAGCCAGTGTGCGTAGTGGTTGAACTCGCCCGGCCCGAAGAAGATCTTCAGGTTCCCGATCATGTGGACGACCAGGTACAGCAGCATGATCAGTCCGCTGACGGCCATCACCGTCTTCTTGCCGACGGAGGAGTCCCACACGGTACGCGCCATCGACGGCCGTCGGTCCGTCCGCGTTGCCAGAGCCATGTCTCCAGACGCTAGGGCCGTTCGGCCCCATCGGTCCAAGACATGAAACAGCTTGTTTCGATAGGCGGTCTCTATCGACCGGCCTATCCTGGAGGCATGCAGTTCCAGCAGCTCCAGTACTTCGTGGCGGTGGCCGAGACCCGGCACTTCACCCGGGCCGCCGAGCTGGTCCATGTCGCACAGCCCTCGCTGTCGCAGCAGATCAGGGCGCTGGAGCGGGAGTTGGGGGCGGATCTGTTCCTGCGGGCGCGCGGCAACATCACGCTCACCGACGCGGGCGAGGCGCTGCTGCCGCTGGCCCGGCGGATCCTCGCGGACACCGAGACCGCGCGGTACGAGGTGCAGGAGCTGGTGCAGCTGCGCAGCGGCCGGGTGCGGCTCGGGGCCACCCCGAGTCTGTGCACCGGTCTGCTGCCGGACGTGCTGCGCGCCTTCCACGACCGCTACCCGGGCATCCGGCTGCTGATCGAGGAAGGCGGTTCGCACGATCTCGTACGGCAGCTCGCCCGCGGCGCCCTGGACCTGGCCCTGGTCGTGCTGCCGCTGCCGACGCCCTCCCCCGCGCTGACCACGGTCGAGCTGCTGCGCGAGGACCTGGTCGTGGTGTCCTCCCCCGAGGCGGCGAAACCGGGCGACGGTCGGCGCACGGTCAGGATCGCCGATCTGGAGGGCGAGCGTCTGGTGATGTTCCGGCACGGCTACGACCTGCGGGAACTCACCGTGGCCGCCTGCCGGGCGGAGGGCTTCGAGCCGGACTTCGCGGTCGAGGGCGGGGAGATGGACGCGGTCCTCGGCTTCGTCCGGGCCGGGCTCGGGGTGGCCGTCGTGCCCCGGATGGTGGCCGCCCGCTCCGGCCGGGGCCTGCGGGTCACCCCGCTCGCCCGGCCCGGCCTGCACCGGACGATCGCCCTCGCGCACCGCAGCGACGTGGCACCGCCGCGGGCCGCGCGGGAGCTGCAGCGGATGCTGCTGGAGCGGTGACTCCCGGGTCAGCCCCGGAGGGCGGCCGGCTGGAACACCTCCTCGCACCACTGGCGGAAGGTCGTGGGCGCGGTGTCGGGCGTGCTGGGCTGTACGGCGCCGTAGAAGCCCTGGGTGTTCTGGGCCTCGACCATGTCGGCGAAGCCCTTCACCCATGCCGGGGTCGCGCCGAGCCGGGTCCACCGCTCCGCGAGCTGCGCGGGGGTGGTGAACTCGACGCGGACGGGCCGGTCGAGCACCTCGGCGAGGACGGCGGCCATGCCTTCGGGGGTCAGGTCGTCGGGGCTGACCAGCGGAACGTCCTCCTGCCCGGTCCAGGAGTCGTCGAGGAGCAGGCGGGCGGCCGCGGCACCGAGGTCGCGCGTGGCGCACAGGCGCAGCACCCGGTCGGGAACGAGCGATGTGGAGAAGACACCCGCGTCGCGGATCGGGACCAGCTGGCGGAGCTCGTTCTCCATCAGTGAGGGCGGGCACAGGGCCCGGTAGTGGACGCCCGTCGCGGTGATCGCGTCGTCCATGGCCAGCCCCGCGGAGATCAGCCCGGCGTTCCGGGCGACACCGCGGCCCAGGGTGGAGACGGCCACGACCCGCTCCGGGCCCTGCGCCCCGACGACCTCGCACAGCGGCTCGGTGAAGGCCCGGAAATGCCCTTCGACACTGTCGGCGCGGGGGTTCGGCGGGACCAGCCAGAACACCCGGTCGGCGCCCTGGCAGGCCTCCTTCAGCACCGCCGGGTCCGCGTGCGACCCCTGGACGACCTGCACGCGCTCGCGCACCTCGGGGGCGAGGGCGGCGGGGTCGCGGACGATCACCCGGACCGGTGCGGAGCCCTCGGGGGCGTCGAGGAGGCGGGCGACGACCTCACGGCCGATCTGCCCGGTCGGAGTGGTGACCACAATCATGAACTGCTCCTGGAACAAAGCCTGTTGGGACATCCATGAGCCTGCCGCCACGGTCCGGGGAACTGAAGGTCCGGTTGGCTCGCGCTTGTTACCCTCAGGGCAATACCAAGGGGAGGTCAGGCCCGTGGAGTCCCGTCCGCTGCGCTACTTCGTCGCCGTCGCGGAGGAGCTCAACTTCGCCCGTGCCGCGGAGCGTCTGGGCATCTCGCCGCCGCCGCTGTCGCGGGCGATCCGCGCGCTGGAGGAGGAGCTGGGGGCCGTACTCCTCGAACGCACCACGCACAGCGTGACGTTGACACCGGCGGGGGAGGTCCTGCTGCCGGAGGCCCGGTTCGCGCTGGAGGCGCTGGAGGCCGCCGGGCGGCGGGCCCGACGGGCGGCCGCCGCCGCGCCGGAGCTGACGCTGGCCGTGAAGGCCGACGGCGACGGCGGGCTGCTGGAGGCGATCCTCGCGCGGTACGCCGCCGAGTCGGCCGCGGTGCCGGTCTCCGTCCGGCTGTGCGCCTGGCACGAGCAGTCCCGGCTGCTGCGGCGGGGCGAGGCCGATGCCGCGCTGGTCTACGAGCCGTACGACCGCGTCGGTCTCGACGCGGAGGAGCTGGCCGTCGAACCGCGTATCGCCGCCCTGGCCGTGAGCCATCCGCTGGCCGGGCGGGCCGGACTGTGCCTGGCCGACCTGGGGCTGCGCGCCGACACGGTGCACGGGTACATCGACGCGGTCCGGGGCAGAGGCGCCGACCTCGCCCAGCTCCTCACGCTCGTCGCCCTCGGCGAGGCCGTCCCCCTGCTGCCCGCGTCGGTCGCGGGCCGCTACCCGCGCCCCGGCGTCGTCTACCGCCCGGTCCGGGACGCGCCCCCGGCCGTCCTCGCCGTCGCCTGGCCCCAGCAGTCCCGGTCCACGGCGACGGCCGCGCTGGTCCGGGCGGCGGTGGCGGTGGCCGACGAGCGCCGGGCGCGGGCGGCGGGCTGAGCGGGGTCCCTCAGGGGGCGTCCTCCGGCTCGGCACCGCCCTCGGTGACCAGATCCGCCGGGGCGCCTACGGGGGACGCCCACACCTCGGCGACGGTTGCCCGGGCCCGGTCGAGGTCGGTGCCCGGCCCGAGGTGGGTGAGCAGGAGCCGACGGGCATCCACTGCGGTCGACGCCTTCGCCCCCGTCGGCGATCCCGTACCCGTCGGAGCCCTCGCCCCACCGGCGATCCCGTACCCGTCAGCGATCTCGGCCCCGTCGGCACCCCCGCCCCACCGGCGATCCCGTACCCGTCAGCGATCTCGGCCCCGTCGGCACCCCCGCCCCGTCAGCGATCTCGCCCCGTCAGCCCCCTCGCTCCCGTCAGCGATCTCAACCCCGTCGGTGATCCCGTACCCGCCGAGGTCTGTGCTCCACCTGTGTCCGCGCCCCACCGGAATCCGAGCCCCGATCGGAGCCCGCACCCCACCAGACCCGCGCCCCCACCGGAGCCCGCACCCCCGTCGAAGTCCGTGCCCCACCGGAGCCCGCGCCCTCGCCGGAGCCCGTGCCCCTCCCCCAGTCGGCGGTCAGCCTGTCGCGTCGGCCAGCGTCAGGTCGTGGAGGCGTTCCGGTGGGCCCGGGCGGGCGTAGTACCAGCCCTGGGCGGTGTCGCAGCCGAGTATGCGCAGTTGTTCGGCCTGGGCGCCCGTCTCCACGCCCTCGACCGTGACCGCGAGGTCGAGGCTGTGGGCGAGCGAGACGATCCCCTCGACGATCTTGAGGTCGACGGGGTCGGCCGGGAACTGCTGCATGCCCTGGGTGAAGGAGCGGTCCAGCTTGAGCACGCTCACCGGCAGCCGGCGCAGATTGGCGAGGTTGGAGTAGCCGGTGCCGAAGTCGTCCAGGGCGATGTCGATGCCCATCTCGGCGAGCCGACGCAGCGGTTTGAGCAGGTCGTCGTCGGCCCCGATCAGGGCGGACTCGGTGACCTCCAGGCACAGGGCCTGTGGTGCGACGCCCGTGCGTTCCAGGATGTCGACCGTGTCCTGGACCAGCCCGGGATGGGTGAGCTGGCAGGGCGAGAGGTTGACGTTGATGCGGAGGGGCGTCGCCGAGTCGCCGTCGAGTTCCCGCCAGGCGCGGGCCTGCCGTACGGACTGTTCCAGGACCCAGCGGCCGAGAGGCACGATCAGCCCGGTGTGCTCGGCGAGCGGGATGAACCGGTCGGGGCCGAGCACACCGTGCTGCGGGTGGAGCCAGCGGACGAGGGCCTCCGCGCCGCGGACGCTGCCGTCGCCGAGGTGGACCAGCGGCTGGTACTCGATGAAGAACTCACCGCGCTCCAGGGCGGCCGGCAGCGCGGTGGTCAGCCCGTGGCGAGTGATCGCGCGGGCGTCGGCCTCGGGGTCGGCGAGCTCGAAGCGGTTGCCGCCCGCCGACTTGGCCCGGTACATGGTGATGTCGGCGCTGCGCAGCACCTCCGCCGCGTTGTGCTCCCCCGCCCGCCCTTCCACGATGCCGATGCTGCCGCGCACGGTCAGCTCGCGGCCGTCGATGCGCACCGGCGCGACCAGGGCGTTCTGGATGCGGGTGGCGAGTTCGTCGACCTCGTCGCGGTTCTCGGTGCCGGTGGTGAGCGCCACGAACTCGTCGCCGCCGAGGCGGGCCACCATCTCACCGGGCGCGGTCGCGCAGGACTGGAGCCGGTCGGCGACCTCGACGAGCAGCTGGTCGCCGGCCGCGTGGCCGAGGCTGTCGTTGATGGTCTTGAAGCCGTCCAGGTCGAGGTAGCACAGCCCGAAGCCCTGCTTCTCGCCCCCGCCCAGCACCTTCTCCAGGCGTTCGAAGAACAGCGTCCGGTTGGGCAGGCCGGTGAGCGCGTCGTGGGTGGCCTCGTAGCGCAGCCGCAGGTTGAGCAGCCGGCGCTCGGTGGTGTCCTCCATCAGGGCCAGCTGGTACTGCGGCGCCCCGTCGGCGTCCCGCAGCAGGGACACCGTGAGGTTGGTCCACAGGACCGTCCCGTCGGGGCGGTAGAACGCCTTTTCCAGGTGGTAGTGCTCGCGTTCGCCGCGGACGAGCTCGTCGTAGAGCTTCCAGGTCTGCGGGGCGTCGTCGGGATGGGTCCACTCCCTGACGTTACGGCCGTGCATGGTCTGCTCGGAGATACCGAACATACGCAGCAGCGCGCCGTTGACCTGGAGGATGTTGCCGTCGAGGTCGGCCATGCCGATCCCTATCGCGGCGCCCTCGAAGACCGCGCGGAAGCGGGCCTCGCTCGCGTGCAGCGCCTGAGCCACCACCCCTTGGGCCTGGAGCGCGGCCCGGGCGATGGCCTCCTGCTCGGCGAGCGTGCGCTCGCGCAGGGCCTGCGCGTACCCGGCGGCCATGGCGTGCTGGAGCCGGGAGGCCCGGGTGCGCAGCTCCTCCTGGGGGCCGTCCTCGCCGCAGTAGAGCACCAGATAGGCGTCGACGCAGTCGAGGGCGCGGCTGAGCGCCTCGGGGTCGGTGCAGTGGGCCTCGACGAGGGCCGCGCCGACCGCTCTGCCGGTGTCCGCGTCGAAGGTCCTCGCGAGCAGCGCCTCCCGCAACCGCCGGGCCGACGGCAGGAGTTGCTCCTCGAACTCCGGCCGGGTCAGCGACGTCGACGTCACCGGGAACACGGCCCGGCTCCAGATCGTCGCGAAGCGGCGCAGTCTGTCCTCCGGCCCGTCCGGCGCGGCCGTCACGCGGTACGCCCCACGCCGGCGAACCCGCAGAACGCGTACGGATCCTCGTCCTGGGGGTCCGTCTCCGGCCGCCAGCGTGGCATCGGCACCAATCCCGGTTCCACCATGTCGTACCCCTCGAAGAACCGCGCGACCTCGTCACGCGTGCGCATGATCAACGGGAGGCGGATGTCCTTGTACACGTCCACCATCGCCTCGGTCTGTTCCCGGGCCACCGGCATTCCCTCGTACGAGGCATGCGTGAGGACGAGCGCACTGCCGGGCGCGAGCGCCTCGGTCAGCTCGGCCACCGCCGCGTACGGGTCGTCCGCGTCCTCCACGAAGTGCAGTATCGCAACCAGCAGCAGCGCCACCGGCCGGTCCAGGTCGATCAGGCTCTGCACCTCGGAACTGCCCAGGATCTCCAGCGGCTTGCGCAGGTCGGCGGCGACCACGCCCGCGTCCCCGTTGCCCTCCAGCACGGCCTGGCTGTGCGAGACGGCCACCGGGTCGTGGTCGACGTAGACCACCCGGGCGCCGGGGCTCGCGGCCTGGGCGACCTCGTGGACGTTGCCGAAGGTGGGTATGCCCGAGCCGACGTCGAGGAACTGGGTGATGCCCTCGCCCGCCGCCCAGCGCACCGCGCGGCGCATGAACGCCCGGTTGGCCTGCATGATCTTCGGCAGCCCGGGGGTGAACTCCATGGCCTTGCGGGCCGCTTCCCGGTCGACCTCGAAGTTGTGCGAACCGCCCAGGAAGTAGTCGTAGATCCGCGAGACGCTCGGCACCGAGATGTCGATGCTCCGAGGGGCCCAGGCGGGACGCTCCATCTCTCTCTCCAAGGCGTAGGCGATCCGGTGTTCGAGCTGAGGCTACTGATCGCCCGCCAAACGGGCGAGTGGAAACGGAAATTGACCGTCCGTTCCCGGTCACTGCCTGCGGCACGTGCCGAAAGTCGCCTGAAGGGCGGAGAAAGTCTATGCATACGCGGCATGAACCGGGAAACGGCGATCCGCCCCCTCCGTGCGGCGTGGAGGGGGCGGACCAGTGGTCGGACGCGCTCGTTCAGCAGGTGCGGGGATCAGCCCTGGGGAGGTGATCCCTACTGCTTGGGCGCGCCGACCAGTTCACCCTTCGGGGACACGGCGTACCAGGTGCCGCCGACGCCCTGACCGTTGATGTCACCGGGGGACTTGTCACCGGAGAAGGTGTAGATCGGGAAGCAGTTGATGGTCTGCTGCTTGTCGCCGTCGGACCGGGTGAAGTTCATGTAGCCCTTCTCCTGGATCCCCTTGGTCTGGGAGAAGTCGACCGGGTCGACGATGGGCCACTTGTCACGGCAGGCGTCGTTGCAGTTCGAGACCGGCTTGGGCCACGCCTTGTCGTTGATGAAGCGGTAGACCGTCATGCCGTTCTTGTCGACGACGATCTTGCCGAGGTTGGGGTCGTTGCGGACGGAGAGACCCGCCGTCGCCGACGCCGAGTCCGCCTTGGCCTTCTTGCCGTCGGGGGCCAGCGCGAACCACTTGTTGCCCACGCCCTGGCCGGTGGTGTCACCGGCGTTGGCGTCCTTGGCGTAGTAGTACGCGGGCCAGCCGTCGACGGTGAGCTGCTTGGTGCCGTCGGAGCGGGTGACCTCGCCGAGCAGCGACTTGTCGATGCCGTCGCCCGCGGAGACGTCGTCGGCGGAGACCGGCGGCCAGGTGGTGGCGCAGTCGCCGTCACAGTTCGACTTCGGCGGCTCGGCGGTGTCCGCGTCGAAGCGGTAGAGGGTCATCCCCTTCGAGTCGGTCAGGATATTGCCGAGTTCGGCGTTCGTGCTGATCGCCAGCTCGCCCGCGGTGGCGCCCTGGGCACCGGTACCCGTACCGCCACCGGTCGCACTCGCGCTCGCCGAGGCACCCGTACCGGTACCGACACCGCCGATACCGCTGCCGACACCGGCGATGCCGCCGGCCTGGGCCGTCGCACCCACGTTCTGGCTGGACGCGGACGTGCCGCTTTCCTGACCGCACGCCGTCGTCAGCACCAGAACGCCCACAGCGCTCGCCACGAGTGAGGCGCTCCGCCAGGAGGTCTTCATCGTCAACAACTCCCCGATAGTCCTAAGGGTGTTCGCAGCGCCCTGCTGCGCCGCCGCACGGCACTGGGTACGCATGGCGGCGGTCGTTGTGTTCAAACGCGGCACAAAAAACTTTCCGAGGCCTGTGGCCGGGGGGTCCGGGGGCCTCTTCGCGCCGGGCGCGGGCGCCGGTCCCGGGGTCGTACACCTGTACCCGAGGGGGACGCGCGCCCCCGCGCCGGCGAAACCTCGGGGCGCGGACTTCCCCCGTTCGGGGCAATCGGGGCCATCGGGGGCGTAGAGGGACGCGACGGGCCGCATGATCTCGGTCGTGCATGGACCCGAACCGACCCGATCCGCCCTCGTCACCCGGGCGTTGTCCCTGATGGCGGCGGCCTGGATGCTCGCGGCCGCGCCGGCCGGGGTGGCCGCGGCCGACGCGTGCGCGTACGCCTCCACGGGCCAGGGCGGCACCTCGGCGGTGGCGGTGGCGGGAGGCCGGGACCACTCCTGGCCGACGCCGCCGACGTCACCGGACTTCCCGGACCCGCCGGACTTCCCGAAGGCACCGAAGTTCCCGAAGCCCGTGATGCCCACGGCCTGCCAGGTCCCGACGCCGACGCCGACGCCCCCGCCACCCCCGCCGCCGAAGCCCCGGCCCACCCCGCCGCCGAAACCGACCCTGCGGCCCGCCCCGCCCCCGAAGCCGAGCCTCAGGCCGAGACCCGCGCCGACGCCCCCGCCGCCCGCACCCGCGGCGCCTCCGCCCCGGCCGGCCGCCACACCGAGGCCGACGCCGGAACCGACACCGCCGAAGCCCCGTCCGCGGCCGTCGGTGACCCCCGTGACCTACCCGGAGTACCACTCCAAGCCACGCCCCCGACCGGCCGGTGAGCGCACCCCTCCGGTCACGTACGTCCTGCTCATCACCGTGCCCGCGCTGGCCGCCGTCGCCGCACTGCGGCCCCGCTAGCGCCGATCCAGGAGGCATGTCTTGCCGGAATGGCTTGTTCTCACGTTCGCGATGCTCGCCGCCTGCGCGGTCGTCGTCGCCGTGACCTTTCTGCGGCACCGCTCGGCCGCCGAGGACGAGGACCCGTCCGAGACCCCGGACGTCATCGAGTACATGACGATGTGGATCGGCGTGGTGTACGCCATCGTCCTGGGCCTGGCCATCGCCGGGGTCTGGGACGCGCGGGGCGGCGCCGAGGACCACGTCCAGGCGGAGGCCCAGGCGCTGCACGAGATCTCGGAGCGGGTGCGGGTGTACCCGCCCGAGGTCCGCGACCGGATCCGGGCGGACGTCGACGCCTATGTCGGACACGTCGTCACCACGGAGTGGAAGGCGATGGCCGACCGGGGCGAGGTGACCGAGCGCGGGGACGAGCTCCTGCAGAAGGTCCGGGTGGACGTCACCGACTACCAGCCCGCGAACGACTTCCAGGCGCAGGCCTACCAGCCGGTCCTGGACCAGATGGCCGCCGCGGACCAGGCGCGCAACGCCCGGGCCGGCTCGACCGGGGCGACCATGCCCGGAGTGGTGTGGTTCGGGCTGCTGGCGGGCGCGGTCATCACCATCGGGATGGTCTTCGCGCTCCAGATCAGACGGACGGCCCGGGAGCTGATCCTCGCCGGGTTGTTCTCGGCCCTGATCGCCTTCCTGCTCTTCCTCATCTGGGACTTCGACGCGCCCTACAGCCGGGGTATCGCGGCCTCCGCCGAACCCTTCCTGCACCTGTTCCCGAACGCCGGGGGCTGACGCACCGACGGGGGGACGGACCGGGCCGCCACGCCGGGGCCGTCCCCCGTTCGCGGGAACGCCCTCCCCCGGGCGGCCCACATCCGTGCCCCGTTCGCGCTACTGCGATCGCGCGGGCGCACACCCGTTCCTAGCGTTTCGGTCATCGAGGTGCATTCACGGCACGAGCGGAACAGGTCCGCCGCGGCTCCTCGAAGACCGGAGGAACCACCATGCCCGCGATACGCGTCGTCTCGGCCGCCCTGCTGGGCATCACCGCCCTGACCCTCACCGCCCCGGTGGCCGTCGCGAGCGACGACGGCCACTACGTCATGTCCGAGGGATACCGGGTGCTGCCCTCCACCGTCGCGGCGGGCGGCCAGGTCACGCTGCTGGTGGACCGTGAGGTCAGCGGCTGCAAGGGCTCGGTGACGGTCACCTCGGGCGTGTTCGACGCGGTCACCGTCCCCCGGGGGTCCTCGTCGGCGGTGACGCTGGTCGACCGGGACGCCAAGCCCGGGGCGGTGTACCGGGTGACGTTCACCTGCGGCGGTCTCAGCGCCGTCAAGGAGCTGACCATCGCCGCCGGTCACGGGCCCCTTCCGACGCCCTTCCCGCTCCCCCACGGCGTGCAGGCCGGCGAGGGCGGCACCGTCGCCGGGTTCGACCTGAAGCAGATCGGGCTGGGGGCCGCGCTGATCGCGGGCTCGGTCGGGACGGCGTACCACCTCGCCCGTCGGCGCAGGGGCGCGGACACGGTCTGACGGCACCGCCCGGGTGGGCGGTGCCGTCAGGGACCCTGTGCGCCGCGGCGGGTGGGCGTGCCTCAGATCCGGCGCTCGGCCCGGCGGCGCATCCAGAACAGCCCGCCACCGGCCACCGCGGCGGCGACCAGCCCGCCGCCGATGGCGATGTCGGTGGGCGTGGCGCCGGTGGAGCTGCTGCCGCCGAGTCCGCCGCGGACACCGCCGAGCACGGTGAAGGCGCGCGGGCTGACCAGGGTGCGGCCGGAGCAGGTCACGGTGAGGTCGTAGCTGCCGGGGCGGGCGTTGTTGCTGATGGTGGCGGTGCCCCGGGCGCTCTGGTTGGTGCCGCTGATCGCGGTGAGGGTGGCCGTCCCGAAGGCGTCCGAGGTCATGGTGCCGCCCTGCGGGCAGCCGTCGACGGTCACCGTGATCTGGCCGCCCCGGGCGATCACGCTGGGCTGCACGACGATGTTGCTCGGGCTGACGTTCATGCCGTCGCGCGCGACGGCCACGGGGGCGGCGAGGCCCAGGGCGGCGACCGCGGCGGCCGAGACCGCCGAGGCCGTCGAGACTCTCCGAAGACTTGTGGTGCGCATGTGATCCTCCGCGGAAGGCGCCCCGGGTCCCGTCCCCGGTCTGTCGGCGAGAGAACGCCTCCCGGAACGACCCTCAGATGCCGTGCACGCGCCCGCATTTCGGGAATGGTCCGTCCTGGTGAGCGGACACGCCGGGGGACGCGCGCGTGATCACCATCACCGCAGGTCACGGACCGTCAGAAAAATCCTTCGGGCGGCGACTCGGATGGCGCACCGATCGACGCGCCGGCCACCCGTTCGCCCGTGAGCCGTCGCCGGTTCCCGGTACCGGACTTAGCGTTCTGATATGCGCGAAAGGGACGCGGCGACGGCCGTGTCGAAAGGGGATTGCCGCATGTCCGGTTACGACCTGTCCGAGCGGGCGGAAGAGGAGGAACGGCAGCGCAAGCGTGCCCCCTGGGGAGTGATAGCGCTGGTGCTGCTGACCGGTCTCGCGCTCATCCGCAACGGTTCCGGGGAGTTCGACATCGGCCCGCCGCAGCCCGCCGCGGCGGCGGCGCCGGACAGCCGCAGCTCCGCCGGCGCCTTCGGCCGGGCCCCGGCCGCGCTGCCGTTCGCCCAGCCGGACCGGGTGATGATCCCCGCCATCTCGGTGAACGCCCCGGTGATGCCGGTGGGACTGGACGCGGACGGCTGGGTGGGGGCGCCGCCACCGGAGGACCCCAATCTGGCGGGCTGGTTCACCGGGGGCGTGTCGCCCGGGGAGAAGGGGACGGCGGTCGTGGTCGGCCATGTCGACAACAAGCTGGGCCCGGCCGTCTTCTACGGACTGGGCGCCCTGAAGAAGGGGAATCGCGTCGAGGTGGCACGCCAGGACGGGAAGACGGCGGTCTTCGAGATCTACGGCATCGAGGTCTTCGCGAAGAACAACTTCCCCGGCGACCGTGTCTACGCCTCCAAGGGCGCCCCCGAACTGCGGGTCATCACCTGCGGGGGCGGCTTCTCGAAGGCGAACGGGTACGACGGGAACGTCGTCGCCTTCGCCCGCCTGGTCGAGGTCCGCTGAGCGGTCCCGGCCGGGCGGGCGGCCCGGTTCAGCCGTGCTGCCGCCGGGGGACGGTGATCTGGTAGCCGGAGTCCAGCAGCCGGGGCAGATAGGTGCGCAGGGCCTTGACGCTCTGGGAGCGGTCGCCGCCGGCGTCGTGCGAGAGGATCACGACCCCGGGGGCGGCGCCCTCCTCGACCCGGTCGACGATGCTGCGGGTGCCGGGGGTGGTCCAGTCGAGGGTGTCGACGGTCCAGGCGAGGGGTTCCATGCCGAGTTCGGAGCCCAGTTGGAAGGCGGCGCGGTTCCAGGCGCCGTAGGGGGCGCGGAACCAGCGGGGGCGCTCTCCGTAGCCGGTCTCGATGACGTCGCTGGTGCGCGTCATCTCGGAGCGGATCTTGCGGCGGGAGAGGGTGGTGAGCAGGGGGTGGGACCAGGTGTGGTTGCCCACGACATGGCCCTCGTCGGCCATCCGGGCCAGCAGGTCCTGGTGGTCGACGGCCATCTCCCCGCACACGAAGAACATCGCGCGGACGTCGTAGCGGGCCAGGGTGTCGAGGATCTGCGGCGTGTAGCGGGGGTCGGGGCCGTCGTCGAAGGACAGCACCATGCTGCGGCCGCGCCCGGTGAGGCTCATCAGTGGTTCGCTGCGGACCGGGACCCGGTCGGGGGCGGCGCGCGGGGGGCCGTAGCCGGTGAGGGGCTGGAGGCGGTAGGCGGAGGCCTTCATCGCGGAGCGGCCCGGGGCGCCGGCGGCCGGGCCCGCGGCACCGTCGGCCGGTTCGTCGTCCCCGCTGGCGAGCAGTCCGGCGGCTCCGGCCGCCCCGGCCGCGGCGGTGGCGCCGACGAGCAGGATCCGGCGCCGGGTGAACAACTGATCCTTCTTCATGCAGTCATCAGTCGCCCGTCCGGCCCCCCGCGCACCGCACCGGTCACACGATTCCACCCTCCGGCGCAAGCGCCGGTCAGTCCCGGGCGTTGCGGTGGCGCACCAGCGGGAAGGGGAGCGTCTCGCGGATCGTCAGGCCGGTGAGGAACATGACGAGCCGGTCGACGCCGATGCCCAGGCCGCCGGTGGGGGGCATGGCGTGGTCGAGGGCGTCGAGGAAGTCCTCGTCGAGTTCCATCGCCTCGGGGTCGCCGCCCGCCGCGAGCAGGGACTGGGCGGTGAGCCGGCGGCGCTGTTCGACGGGGTCGGTCAGTTCGGAGTAGGCGGTGCCCAGTTCGGTGCCGAAGGCGACCAGGTCCCAGCGTTCGGCGAGGCGGGGGTCGGTGCGGTGCTGCCGGGTGAGCGGGGAGACGTCCGTGGGGAAGTCCTTGTAGAAGGTGGGGAGGCGGGTGCGTTCCTCGACGAGGCGTTCGTACATCTCCAGGACGATGTCGCCGGGGCCGTCGTCCGGGGTGTAGGGAACGCCCGCGCGGTCGCAGTGGCGCTGCAGGAGGGCCAGCGGGGTGCCGGCGTCGATCTCCTCGCCGAGGGCCTCGGAGATCGCGCCGTGGACCGTGCGCACGGGCCAGGTTCCGGAGATGTCGTGGCGCTCGCCGTCCCGGTGCACGACGGGCGTGCCGTGGACGGCGCGCGCGGCGCCCTGGATCAGGTCGCGGGCCAGGTCGAGCATCACGTCGTAGTCGGCGTAGGCCTGGTAGGCCTCCAGCATGGTGAACTCGGGGTTGTGCTTGGGCGAGACGCCCTCGTTGCGGAAGGTGCGGCCCAGTTCGAAGACCTTCTCCAGGCCGCCGACGCAGAGCCGCTTCAGATAGAGCTCGGGGGCGATGCGCAGATAGAGGTCGAGGTCGTAGGCGTTGATGTGGGTGGTGAAGGGGCGGGCGTTGGCGCCGCCGTGGATCCGCTGGAGCATCGGGGTCTCGACCTCGAGGTAGCCGCGGTCCAGCAGTCCCCCGCGCAGGGCCTGGACGGCGGTGGAGCGGGCGCGGACGACGTCGCGGGCGCCCGGGGAGGCGATGAGGTCGAGGTGGCGCATGCGGACCCTGGTCTCGGGGTCGGTGAGGCCGCGGCGTTTGTCGGGCAGCGGGCGCAGGCATTTGGCGGTCAGCTGCCAGGAGGTGACGAAGACGGTCGCCTCGCCCCGGTCGCTGGTGCCCGCCCGGCCGGTGACGAGGATGTGGTCGCCGAGGTCCGTGTCGGCGCGGAAGCGGTCCAGGCCGCCTGCGGAGCGGGTGAGGGCGAGCTGGTGGTCGCCGGACCAGTCGCGCAGGGTCACGAAGACGATGCCGCCGAAGTCGCGGACCCGCATGATGCGGCCCGCGACGGTGACGGTCCCGGTGGCGGGGATCCCGGCGAGGGTGTGGGTGCGGGGCGGGAGGCCCACCGGGTAGGGGTCGGTGCCGGCGGCGCGCAGCCGGTCGAGGGTGTGGTGCCGGACGCGGACCTGTTCGGGCAGGTCCGCGTCCGGACCGGGGCCCCCGGCCTCGTCCCCTCCGTCGAGGCCGAGCGCCGCCGGGGGCGGCGGGCCTTCGGTGGCGGTGGGCCGGGGCCCGCTCCTCGGGCGCCGCCGGCCCCAGAGGGTGCGCAGCGAGGGTACGGAGACGAAGCCCTCGGCGATGCCGGAGGCGAGGCCGACCCGGGCGAGGGAGCCGGCGTCGCCGTAGCAGAGGAAGCGGGGGTACCACTCGGGGTGGTACTTGGCGTTGGAGCGGTAGAGGGCCTCCAGCTGCCACCAGCGGGAGAAGAACAGCAGCAGCCGGCGCCAGAGCCGCAGGACCGGTCCGGCGCCGATGCGGGCGCCCTCCTCGAAGGCGGAGCGGAAGACGGCGAAGTTGAGGGAGATCCGGTGCACGCCGAGCTTCGGGGCGGCGGCGCACAGGTCGGCGACCATGAACTCCATGACGCCGTTGGGTGCCGCGCGGTCGCGGCGCATGAGGTCCAGGGAGATGCCCTCGGCGCCCCAGGGGACGAAGGAGAGGAGGGCGAGGAGGCGTCCGTCCTCGCTCTGCGCCTCGACGAGGAGGCAGTCGCCGTCGGCGGGGTCGCCGAGGCGGTCCAGGGCCATCGAGAAGCCGCGTTCGGTCTCGGTGTCGCGCCAGGCGTCGGCCCGGTCGACGACCTCCTCCATCTCCTGGTCGGTGAGGTCGGCGTGGCGGCGGATGCGGCAGACGGCGCCGGTGCGGCGGACCCGGTTGGCGGCCTGGCGGGTGACCCGCATGTCCCGGCCGGCGAGGTCGAAGCCGGGGACGTGCAGGATCGCCTCGTCGCCGAGTTGCAGGGCGCCGAGGCCGGCCCGGGCGTAGGCCTTGGCGCCCTCCTCGGAGGCGCCCATGACGGCGGGCGCCCAGGCGTGCAGCCGGGCGGTCTCCAGCCATGCGGCGATGGCGTGCGGCCAGGCCTCGCGGTCGCCCACGGGGTCGCCGCTGGCGAGGCAGACCCCGGCCTCGACGCGGTAGGTGACGGCGGCCTTGCCGCTCGGGGAGAAGACGACGGCCTTGTCGCGCCGGGTGGCGAAGTAGCCGAGGGAGTCCTGACCGCCGTAGGTGTGCAGGAGGGCGCGGACGCGGGGTTCGTCGTCGCCGTGCAGGGCGGCTTCGAGGCGCTGGGAGCGGAAGAGGGCGGCGGCGGCGTTGAGGAGGGCGAGGGCGCCGAAGAGGCCGAGGAGGAAGTACAGGGCGTGCGGGGGCCGGCCGTCGAAGGAGCGGGTGGAGACCAGGCCGCCGAGGACCCGGTTGGCGGCCCAGCCGAGGCGCTGGCCCTCCGGCAGGGTGCCCGGGAAGAGCACGACCAGGCCCCAGCCGACGAGGATCGCGAGGACCAGTCCGGCGGCGAGGACGGCGAGGGCGCGGCGGACCGCGCCGTGGCGGGAGGCGGCGTAGAACTCGCGGCGGGCCACGACCAGCAGGGCCAGGGCGAGGGCGCAGACGACGAGGGAGGGCAGGGACGCGGCGTACAGGCCGACGGCGACGCCGAGGACGTCGGTGAGGACGACCAGGCCCAGGTAGACGACGACCAGCCACCAGGCGATCTTCTTGCGGGCGGCGGTGGCGGCGGCGAGGAGGAGGAGGAAGACCGCGTAGGCGAGGTTGGCGCTGACCGGGACGATCACCAGGTCCAGGAAGCGGACGACCGGGCGCAGCAGACGGCGCAGCGGGGGGACGAGGGCCAGCAGCAGGCAGAGCAGGGCGAGGGCGCCGAAGAAGGTCGCGAAGCCTTCGGGCACCCGGCCGAGGAAGCGGTCCGCGGGCCGTCGTATCGGGCCCGCGGAGTCCTTGGCCGTGGCGCTGTCCACGGTGGCACTCATGTACCGACTGTAGGAAGACCCGGGCGGAGCCGCCCGTCGAGCGGGCGGAGCGCGGGCCAAGCGGTGGGCGGAGCCGAGCAGTGGGCGGAGCCGGACTGTGGGCGGAGCCGGGCGATGGGCGGGACCGGGCAGCGGGCGGGGCCGAGCAGTGGGCGGGGCCGAGCAGTGGGCGGGGCCGCCCGTCGAGCGGGCGGAAGGCGGGCCGAGCAGTGGGCGGGACCGGGCGGTGGGCGGAGCCGAGCAGTGGGCGGGACCGGGCAGCGGGCGGGCGGTGGGCGGAGCCGAGCAGCCGGCGGAGCCGGGCAGCGGGCGGAGCCGGGCGGTGGGCGGGACCGGGCGGTGGGCGGGACCGGGCAGCGGGCGGAGCCGGGCAGCGGGCGGAGCCGCCCGTCGAGCGGGCGGAAGGCGGGCCGAGCAGTGGGCGGAGCCGGGCAGCGGGCGGGACCGGGCAGCGGGGGGAGCCGGGCGGTGGGCGGGGCCGGGGGTTCCGGTGGCTTCCGATAGCCTCGGGCCGTGACGGAACAGCATGCGCAGCAGCCTTCGCGGGAGCCCTCGCAGCGGTTCGAGCGGGGCACGGACGGCCCGAAGGTGATCGTGGTGGGGGTCGACGGCTCGGACTCCTCCCTGCGGGCCGCGGCCTACGCGGGCGGTCTGGCCCGCCGCCAGCACGCGCTGCTCGCCGTGGTGTACGTGCAGCCGGTGATGGCGGCGGGTGCGGCCTTCGGGGTGCCGGTCGCGGAGACGACCGGGCAGATCGCCGAGGACCTGGTCGCGCAGATCCGGGAGTCCACCGAACGCGTGCGCGGGATATTCGACGTGCGCTGGGAGTTCCACACCTTCCACGGCGATCCGTACACGGGTCTGGTGCGGGCCGCGGACGAGCTGAAGGCCGACGCGGTGGTGGTGGGCGCCTCCGAGCAGGCGGGGCACCGGATCGTGGGCTCGGTCGCGGTGCGGCTGGTGAAGGCCGGGCGGTGGCCGGTGACGGTGGTGCCGTAGGCGGTCCGGCTCAGAGGGACTTCAGGAAGGTCCTGATCGCCGCGGTGAACTCCGCCGGCTTCTCCATGTTCAGGTAGTGGCCCGTGCCGTCGATGAGTTCGGCGCGCCCGTGCTGCACGGAGTCGGCCAGCCGCCGTGCCGCGGCGATCACGTCGGGGGTGTCGAGGGCACCGTTCAGGGTGAGCACCGGTACGTCGACCTTCGGGAGGCGGGGCCAGGTGTCGGTCACCCGCACCAGCCGGTCCCGCTCGCCGGGCGTGTGCTTCGCGAGGGTGCCCAGGGCCATCTCGCGCAGCCGGCGCGGGATGTCCGGGTCGATGTCGTCGAGCGTGCGGTGCGGACCGGGCACATAGCGGAGGAACGCCTTCAGCCAGCCTTCGAGGTCCCCGGCCGCGAGGGTGCGGGCGGTCTCGGCCTGGATCCCCCGGTGCCAGGGGTCGGAGTCCTGGAACTCACCGGTGGAGGCGCCGCAGACGACGGCCGCCCGGACCAGTTCCGGGTGCTCCAGCAGGGTGTCGCTGACGACGAGACCGCCCATCGAGACGCCGACCAGCACCGCGGGGCCCGCGTCGAGGTGGTCCAGCAGCTCGGCGAGGTCGTCGGTCCAGCGGAACGGCCTGCTCGCGTTGGCGGAGGCGCCGTGCCCGCGGATGTCGGCGGCGATCACCCGGTGGGTCTCGGCGAGCGCCGGGATGTGGTCGTCGAAGACGTGGTGGTCGACGAATCCGGAGTGGAGGAGGACGACGGGGTCCCCGGAGCCCGCCTCGCGGTAGGCGAGGTCGCCGTCGGAGGAGGTGAAGAACTTCATTTCCGCAGCAGCAGTCATGACAACCAAGGTGTCATCTTCTCAAGACTTTGACAACCTGGTTGTCATGTCGCCGTGCGGAATGAGCGTGCGTGCATGATGTGGGGGTGAACGACGCCCCGCTCCCGCCCGACGAACTCGGCCACCGCCTCACCGAGGTCTTCGACCTCGTGGGACCGCTCTACCGGCGCGCCCTGCGCAAGGTGGAGCAGGGCGAGGCGGTGGAGGGGGCGTCCGTGGGGGTGCGCTCGGTGCTGGACCTGCTGCGCCGGAAAGGGGACCTGACCGTCCCGCAGATGGCCCGCGTCATGGCGCTCAGCCGGCAGTTCGTCCAGCGCACGGTCAACGACGCGGCGGAGCGGGGGTGGGTGGAGAGCGTCCCGAACCCCGCGCACCAGCGCTCGTCCCTGATCCGGCTCACCGAGGAGGGCCACCGGCTCGTCACCCTCGTCCTCGGCCGCGAGCACATGCTGAACCGCCAGGTCGGCGGGGACCTCACCGAGGCCGAGGTACGGGCCTGCGTGCGGGTGCTGCGGGAGATGCTGAAGACCTTCGACCACGTCGACGTCGAGGACTGACCCCGGCCGCCCCGGCGGGCGCTCCGCCTCGGCGGGCGGCTCCCCCTACTCCCCCATCACCAGCCCGTCCTTGGCCGCGCCCCGGCTGAGGACGACGTCCCGGATCCGGTCGCGCACGCCCTGGACGCCGGCGCCCTGGGCGAGCGCCTTGCCGAGGTCCACCACCCGGCCCGCGTCGACGTCGAACATCTGTGGTAGGAACTCCGCCCTGGCCACCTCCCAGCGGCCGCCGGGCTTCGCGGGCGGGGCGAAGGTGAAGCGGGCGACGGTGGACTCGTTGCCGCGCGGGTCCTCGACGCCCTGGCCGTTGAACATCTCACCGGCGATCTGGTCGCCCAGGCCGTACACGACCCAGGTGCCGTTGACCTTCTCGTACGCCTGCGGGACATGGGCGTGGGTGCCGAGGACGAGGTCGATGTCGGGGCGGCCCCCCGTACGGGAGGCGGTGAGGGCGCGGGCCAGGGCGAGCTGGCGCTCGTCCGGGGCGTCCTGCCATTCCGTGCCCCCGTCCACGGAGACGACGACCACGTCGGCGCCCGCCTTCCGGGCGGCCCGGGCGTCGGCGAGGATGCGGTGCTCGTCGGCGAGGTCGACGCTCCAGGGCTGCTCCGCGGGCACCGGGAAGTCCGTGCCGTAGGTGTAGGAGAGGTGGGCGACCTCGGCGGAGCCGGCGTGCAGCAGCGGGAGCGCGTCGGCCTCGGCCTGGGAGCGGGCGGTACCCGTGTGCCGTACGCCGGCGCCGTCGAGGGCGTCCAGGGTGCGCTGTACTCCGGCGGCACCGTCGTCGAGGCTGTGGCCGGAGGCGGTGGAGCAGCCGTCGTAGCCGGTGGCGGCGAGGGCCTGGGCGATCTCGGGCGGGGACCTGAAGGCGGGGGCGCCGCCGTAGAGGCCGTTCGCGCCGTACACGGTGTCCATGTGACACAGGGCCAGCCCGGCCCGGGAGACGACGGGTGCGATGTCCGCGAGCATGGGGCGGAAGTCGTAACCGGTGCCGCCCGCGTCGAACTGGGCGCGTTCGATGACCGAGCTGTGCGGCAGGATGTCGCCGGAGGCCACCAGGGTGAAGCCGCGGGCGGCGGAGGCGGCCGGCGGCCCGGGCCGCTGAGGCTGCCGGCTCTCGCGCTCCTGGGCCTGGCATGCGGCGCCGGCGGCGAGGAGGGCGGTCACGGCCAGGGCCACCGCGTGCCTGCGTGCGACGATCATGGGTCACCCCATTTCTGATGGATTGTCATATTTACGCACGCCCCACTCCTAGCGCATGCCCTCGGACGGACCGCTCCGCCGCTCCCTACGGGCCGCCCGATCGGCGTAGCCCCCGACCGTTCGTCGAACCGTTCGTCGACGCGATCGACCGTCCGCCGCAGAGCCGTGTCCGCGGCCTGTCCCGAACCGGTGCCTTGCGGTGCCATACGCCCATGACCGCCGGAACCGCCCTCGCCGCCACGAAGACGACCGCCGAACATGAACTCGCCGCGCTCCAGCGGGAACACGGCCGGCCGCTCTTCGCGCTGCTGCTGCGGCTCTGCGACGGCGACCGCCAGCGCGCCGAGGACCTCGTCCAGGAGACCCTCGTCCGCGCCTGGCAGCATCCCGAGGCCCTGCGCACCGACGCGTTCGACTCCGCACGGCCCTGGCTGCTCACCGTCGGCCGGCGGCTCGCGATCGACGCGCGGCGGGCCCGGCAGGCGCGGCCCCCGGAGGTCGGGGACGCGGTGCTGGAGAACGCGCAGATCTGTGGCGACCACGCCGAACGGGCCGCCGCGGCCCTCGACGTGCGCGAGGCTGTGAAGACACTCACTCCCGAGCACCGTGAAGTCCTGGTGCTCGTGTACTTCCAGGGGGCCAGTGTGGCGGAGGCCGCCGAGGCCCTCGGCATCCCTGCCGGTACCGTGAAGTCCCGCGCGTACTACGCGCTGCGCGCCCTGCGCCGGGTGCTTCCGGGATACGCGCCCGACCTGGGCTGAAACCAACGGTCGAGTCAAGCCTTCGCAAAGCGCCTTGCCGAGGACCCCGGTTGAGTAATCGGGTGTCCTTATCCGTGTTCCGGTCTGGGGGCCGGCCACCGGACTCCAGGGGCCCGGCGACGGGCTGCGCGCACGCACCGGAGGAAGGCAGGAAGGGATGCTGCACAGAGGTCATCAGAGCACGGACGGCGCCGGCGGCGGCGAACTCACCGTCCCCATGGCCTGGTTGTACGCCGAGTACATCGCCGACGAACTGCTGCGGACCGGCGATCTCATGCCGCCGACGTCCTTCGAGTTCCGCGCCGGGCGCGACGCCCTGGCGCTCACCATCTTCCTGTCCGACACCGACGGCGAACTCCCCGGCATCCGGGTCGTGACCCAACTCGAGACCTGGCTTTCGCTCACGGCGTACGACCAGCCGTGGCAGGAGTGGGTCGACGAACGTATGTCCCAACTGAGGGCCGAGGCGAAGCAGTCGGACGGCCCCTCGCCCGATCTCGAACTGGCCGAGGCCGCCTGGCGCTGGCTGGAGGAGACCGAGCTGCTCGCCCCCGACCTCAACGCGGTCCCGGGCGGCACTCCGGGGATCGGTGAGGACGAGGGACCCAAGGTCTGGACGCCCGCGTGGCAGCTCGGACTGCCCCTCGGACACCTCGCGATCCATCTTTTTTAGAATCCGACCAATCCGCGAGCCCGACCGCTCCGAACATCTGGGTCACGATTCGGTACGCGCCTGAGTGATTCGTGTGGCTGGTCCGTACCGGTGGGAGCAAGGAGTAACCCCACTGGCACTCAACGGCACGAGGTTTCGGCATGAGGTCCCTGGAGAGGCATCGCGACGTCGGCGCGTACGCGCTCGGCGTGCTGGACGAGGCGGAGGCCTTCCGCTTCGAGGACCACCTCATGGAGTGTCCTCAATGCGCGGCACAGGTCACCGAGTTCGGCCCCACCGCTCGGCAGATGATGCTCTACCGGCGGGCCACCCCGCGCACCGTCCACCCGTTCGCCGGCCCCGGACCGCGGATGCTGGACAAGCTGCTCGCCGAGGTGGCGGTCCGGCACCGGGCCGCCCGCCGGCGGGTCATGTTCGCCCTGGCGGCCTCCGTGGTGATCGCGCTCGTCGGTCCCGCGGTCGCGATGATGGCGGGCGGCGGTGACGACGCCGAGGACGCGGTACGGGTCACGGCCACCGACGAGAAGTCGGGCGTGTGGGCGCAGGTCACCATCGAGGACGAGGCCTGGGGCAGCGACATCGAGCTCAAGGTGAAGGACGGCGCGGGCCCCCGGGACTGCCGGCTGATCGCCGTCGGCCACGACGGCTCCGAGCAGACCGTCACGAGCTGGAACGTTCCGCTGCACGACGCCCGGCCCAACACCATGAAGGGCGGCACCGCCTACCACCCCGAGGAGGTCGCCCGCTACGAGCTGCGCACCGCCGAGGGCGAGCACCTGGTCACGCTGCCCACCGGCTGAGTCCGGCCCGAAGTGAGTTCAGGTCACTTCAGTGTCGAATTCAACCTCGTCCCCGGACAGTGCCTGCGCCGGTGACCGGCGAGGAGGCGCTCCCGCCGGGCGCCCGCGCCGTGGACATCACCACGATCGGAGCATCGAGGCGTGAGCCATGACCACCACCCGGCATGCGCTGATCATCGCCAACGACCGCTACGACGACGAGGGCCTCGGACAATTGCGGGGGTGGACGCCATCCGGCGCGGCATCGAGCGTTTCTTTTCCGAGAGCGGGCGCGAGGACACGCTGATGCCACCTCTCGTGCCACGGCCTGAAAAGCGATTCCGGATCCCTGTATTTCGCGGCCCGTCCGGCACTGCATGTTCCGCACCCGGGCCAAGCGGACCGTGCTGTTCCTGGACTGCTGCTACGGCGGCGCGTTCTCCCGGGGTTCGTCCTCGGTGCGGGCCGCGGGGGACGTCCATGTGCTGGAGTCGTTCGCCGGGGAGAAGCTCGGCGGCGGACGGGGCTGGGCGGCCTGACCACCGGGGACGCCGACCTCGACGCGGACGGCGAGGTGTCCCTGGACGAGCTGTACGCGTACGTCTTCGACCATGTCCGGCAGCAGAGCCCGCACCATGCAGGGCGACATGTACCTCGCCCACAGCCGGCGCCGTCGCGTCGGTGGGCACCGCGGCGCGGGCCGTGTCCAAGGCGAAGACGGCCGTACAGGCGCTGCACGACGTCACTCGTCGTCTCGCTGGTCACGGCGGCGGTGGCGAGCACCACGACCTCCGTGGTCCGGACGGCGCGGCTGCTCGCCGTACCGGCGCTGGTCGTGGGCGTGGTCATGGCGATCGCGTACCCGATCACCAACAGCATCCGGTGAGCCGGCCGATGGTCACTTCAGCAGCCGTGACATCCGCCGGTCGGCGAGCGGCTTGCCGCCGGTCTGGCAGGTGGGGCAGTACTGGAGCGAGGAGTCGCTGAAGGAGACCTCGCGGATGGTGTCGCCGCACACCGGACAGGCCTCGCCCGTCCGGCCGTGGACCCGCAGCCCGCTCTTCTTCTCGGCCTTCAGCCGCCCGGCGGCCAGCCCCCGCGACCGCTCGACCGCCTCGGTGAGGGTGGTGCGCAGGGCCTCGTACAGGGTGTGGATCTCCGGCGGGGTCAGGGAGGCGGCGAGTTTGAACGGGGACATCCGCGCCGCGTGCAGGATCTCGTCGCTGTAGGCGTTGCCGACGCCCGCGAGCAGGCTCTGGTCAAGCAACGCGCCCTTGAGCTGCCGGCGTTCACCCGTGAGGAGCCCGGCGAGGCGGGGTTCGTCGAAGTCGGCGGCGAGCGGGTCGGGGCCCAGCCGGGCGACTCCGGGGACCTCCTGCGGGTCGTGGACGACGTACACCGCGAGCCGCTTCTGGGTGCCGGCCTCGGTGAGGTCGAAGCCCTCGCCCGTCTCCAGGGCGACCCGCAGGGCGAGGGGGCCCTTGCCGGGCTTGGGCGGGCCGTCGGGGAGGCGGTCCTTCCAGTGCAGCCAGCCGGCCCGGGCGAGATGGGTGACGAGCTGGAGGCCGGCGTCCGTCTCCAGGCCGAGGAACTTGCCGTACCGGTGCACGGCGGTGACCTCGTGCCCCTCGACGGCGGTGACGGGAGGGTCGTACGTCTTCAGGACGCTGATGGCGACCGGCAGGACGCGCACGATCTCATGGCCGACGACGTGCTCCTTCAGGAAGTCCTTCAGCGCTTCGACCTCGGGAAGTTCCGGCATGGGTCCAGGGTGCCACGGGAGGTCAGTCGCGCTCGCGCACCGCGAACTCGCACCACACGCACTTGCCGCCGCCACGCGCCTCGACGCCCCACACGTCGGCCAGCAGGTCCACCAGGAGCAGCCCGCGTCCGGAGACCCCGTTCTCGCCGGCCTCGCGGCGGCGCGGCAGGGCGCTGGAGGAGTCCTCGACCTCGACGCGCAGCCGCCGGTCGCCGCCGCCGCTGAGGACCCGCAGGGTGACGATCGCGGCGCCCTCGGTGTGCATGAGGGCGTTGGTGATCAGTTCGTCGGCGACGAGTTCGACGTCGTCGGCGCGGTCCCGGGCGCCCCAGGCGCGCACGGCGGCCCGGATCATGTGCCGGGCGGCGGTGAGGGCCTCGGGGTCGCCGGGCGCGACGTGCTGCTGGAGCCGGCCGCCGGTCTGCGGGGTGTCGAGTCCGCGCCGACGCAGCAGGAGCAGCGCCACGTCGTCGTCCCCGCCGCGCTCCTCGGCGACGTCGATGAGCTGGTCGGCGAGTCTGCGGACGTCGTCGGGGCCGGCGGCGACGAGGGCGGCGAGGCCCCGCATGCCGTCGTCGAGGTCGGTCCCGGGCTGTTCGACCAGGCCGTCGGTGCACAGCAGCAGGGTGTGGCCGGGGTCGAGCTCGATGGTGCCGACCGGGTATTCGAGGCTGCCGAACTCGGCGGACAGCCCGAGCGGCAGCCCTCCGGGGACGTGCACGCGCCGGCAGGTGCCGTCGGCGGCGCGCAGCAGCGGGTCGATGTGCCCGGCGCGCACCAGCTGGACGACTCCGGTGGACAGGTCGGCCTCGGCGTACAGGCAGGTGGCGAAGCGGTCGGTGTCGAGTTCGTGCAGGAAGACGGAGGCGCGGGCCATGACGGTGGCCGGGGTGTGGCCCTCGGCGGCGTAGGCCTTGAGAACGATGCGGAGCTGGCCCATGACGGCGGCGGCGTGCGTGTCGTGGCCCTGGACGTCGCCGATGACGGCGCCGACCCGGCCCCCGCCGAAGGGGGTGCCCCCGGGCAGCGGGATCAGGTCGTACCAGTCGCCGCCGATGTCCCGGCCCTGGGTGCCGCCGATGGTGGCGGCCCGGTAGCGGACGGCGACGTCGGCGCCGGGCACGCTGGGGATGGTGCGGGGCAGCATGGCCTGCTGGAGGCCCTGGGCGATGTCCTTCTCCTGCTCGTAGAACATCGCGCGCTGGAGGCTCTGGGCGATGCTGCTGCCGAGGGCGACGAGGATGTTGCGCTCCTCCTGGGTGAAGCCCTCGCGGTTGCTGTAGAGCAGGCCCATGGCGCCGATCGGGCGGGCCTGGACGATCAGCGGGAGATAGGCCGCCGAGGTGATCCGCAGGTCGGTGATGTGCGGCCACAGCACGGGGTAGCCGGCCGCGAACTCGTCCGCCGACTCGATGAAGCGGGGGGTGAGGGTGCGCACGACCTCGCTCATCGGGTACGGCTCGTCGATCCGGGTGACCAGGGTGCCGGGGACGAAGCTGCCCTCGGGGCCCTCGGCGACCAGCCGGATCCGCCCGGCCTCGACCAGGCCCATGACGAGGCTGGTGGCGCCGAGGTGGGTGAGGCCCTGGGTGTCCTTGAGGACGTCGATGACGTCCTGCACGGTCCGGGCGTGGGCGAGGGCGGCCGTGGTGAGCTGGACGACGTTGGTCTGCTCGCGGCGGGCGTCGTCGAGTCCGGCCGCCTCCTCGCGGGCGGCGAGGTCGCTCAGCTCGTCGGTGGCGTCGCGGACGATCCCCACGATCCGGCGGGGGCGGCCGGTGCCGTCGCGGCGGATGTAGCCCTGGGTGTGGGTCCAGCGCAGGGTGCCGTCGCGCAGCCGCATCCGGAAGTAGGCGCCGTAGTTCTCGCTGCCGTCCTTGATGGCCTGGGAGACCAGCTCGTCCAGCCGGATGGCCTCGTTCGGGGGGACCCGGACCGCGAGGGAGGCGGGGTCGTCGTCGTATTCGTCGGGCCGCAGATCGAAGATCTCGTGGGCCCGGACGTCCATGTGGAACAGGCCCGAGTCCAGGTCCCAGTCGAAGCTGCCCATACGGTTGAGCGCCAGGATCGGATCCGGGTGGGCCGGCCAGTCGTCCGGGAGTGACAGGGCGCTCGCTCCCCGATCAACCATGGGGCCACCTTGCCAGGATTCGTCCGATTCTTCGACCGGGGAGGGGCGGGCCGGGCGGCCCGGTCAGTTCAGGGCGACGCCGTCGACCAGCTCGGTGGTGTCGGACTCGTCGGGCCCGTCCGGGACCAGCCCGCCGCCGTCGGGGAGGTCGGGGATCTCGGGGACGGTCTCGGGACCGAGGTCCTCGGAGAGGCCCTGGTCCTCGGTCGCCGGGAGGACGGCCCCGGTCTCCGGTGGGGTGCCGTTCTCCTCCGCGCCACTGCGGCCGGCCACGAGGAGCACCGCCGCCAGGGCGCAGGCGGTCATGGTCGCAACGGGTACTCGCACCTCTGCCTCCCGAAGGATCCGGATCGTTCGCCCTCATTGTCTGCTTCACTCACGTGGGTGACGCAAACGGAGGGACGGATCACACCCCGTCACGATGGCCGGAACGAACGCGAAGGAGCGCACCACCGTGGACTGGTTCACCGCGCCCGACTACTGGCTGAGCCGGCTGCTGTTCCAGCGGGCGCTGGCCGGTGTGTATCTGGTGGCGTTCCTGACGGCGGCCCTGCAGTTCCGTGCGCTGCTGGGCGAGCGCGGGATGCTGCCGGTCCCCCGTTACGTCGAACGGGTGCCGTTCCGGGCGGCGCCGAGCCTGTTCCAGTGGCGTTACTCCGACCGGCTGTTCGCGGGCTGCGCCTGGGCGGGGTGCGCGGTGGCGGCGGCGCTGCTGGCGGGGGTCGACGGGCTGCTCCCGCTGTGGGCGGGGATGCTGCTGTGGCTGGTGCCGTGGGCGCTGTATCTGTCGATCGTGAACGTCGGCCAGACCTGGTACTCCTTCGGCTGGGAGTCGCTGCTGCTGGAGACCGGCTTCCTCGCGGTGTTCCTCGGCAACGACGAGGTGGACCCGCCGGTCGTGGTGCTCTTCCTGGTGCGCTGGCTGCTGTTCCGGGTGGAGTTCGGGGCGGGGCTGATCAAGATGCGGGGCGACGCCTGCTGGCGGCAGCTCACCTGTCTCTACCACCACCACGAGACCCAGCCGATGCCCGGCCCGCTGAGCTGGTTCTTCCATCATCTGCCGAGGCCGCTGCACCGGGTGGAGGCGGCCGCCAACCATGTCACCCAACTCGTGGTGCCGTTCCTGCTGTTCGCGCCGCGGCCGGTGGCCACGGCGGCCGCGGCGCTGATGATCCTGACCCAGCTGTGGCTGATCCTGTCCGGGAACTTCGCCTGGCTGAACTGGATCACGGTGGTACTGGCCGTGCCCGCGCTGGACCTGCCCACGGACCACCGGCGGCTCGCCGGCCCACCGCTCTGGTACGAGGCGGTGGTCCTCGCCGCGGCGGCGCTGATCGTCTTCCTGAGCCACCGCCCGGTGGTCAACATGCTCTCCCGCCGCCAGGTGATGAACCGCTCGTTCGATCCGCTGCACCTGGTCAACACCTACGGCGCGTTCGGCAGCGTGAGCCGGATCCGCTACGAGGTGGTGGTCGAGGGCACCCGGGACGACGTACCCCGCGAGGACTCGGAGTGGCGGGAGTACGAGTTCAAGGGCAAGCCGGGCGATCCCCGGTACTGGCCGCGCCCGTTCGCCCCCTACCATCTGCGGCTGGACTGGCTGATGTGGTTCGCGGCGCTCTCCCCGGCGTACGCCGGACCGTGGTTCGGCGCTCTGGTGGAACGGCTGCTGGCGGAGGACCGCGACACGCTGAGACTGCTGCGCCGCTCGCCGTTCCCGCCGGGCGAGCCGCCGCGGTACGTCCGCGCCCGGCTCTTCCGCTACCGGTACACCACCTGGCGGGAACTCCGGGAGACGGGCGCGTGCTGGGACCGGGCCTACGTACGGGAGTACCTCCCCCCGACCCGGCTGACGACGGCGGCTCACAGGCCGTAGACGCGGACGGCGGTGCTCTCGAGGAGCTGCCCGTGTTCGGACGGGCTCACCAGCTGTGCCGTGCGGGCGACGACGTCCTCGTACGGGGCCGCGAGCGTGCAGACCGGCCAGTCCGAGCCGAACATCAGGCGGTCCGGGCCGAAGGCGTCGAGGACGGTGTCGGCGTACGGGCGCAGGTCGTCCGCGCTCCGGTGGGCGGGGTCGGCCTCGGTGAGCAGGCCGGAGAGCTTGCAGACGGTGTTGGGGAGGGCGGCCAGGGCGCGCACGTCGGAGGCCCAGGGTTCCAGGGCGCCGGAGGCGACGGGGGGTTTGCCGAGGTGGTCGAGGACGAAGGTGAGCTGCGGCAGGGCGGCGGCGGCCTCGGTGCACGCGGGGAGCTGGTGCGGGAGGACGACGAGGTCGTAGACCAGGCCGGCCGCCGCCACGGCGGCCAGGCCCCGCCGGACGTCGGGGCGCAGCAGCCAGCCGGGGTCGGACTCGCCCTGGACCTGATGGCGGACGCCCTTGAGGTACCGGCCGCCGGGGAGTGCGCGCAGCCGGGCGAGTGCGTCGGCGGTGTCCGGGCGGGTGAGGTCGGTCCAGCCGACGACGCCCGCGATCAGCTCGTGCGCGGCGGCGAGCGCGAGGAACTCGGGGGTCTCCTCGGCGACGGTGACGGTCTGGACGAGGACCGTGCGGTCGACGCCGGCCGCGCGGGCCCCGGGTTCCAGGTCGGCGAGGGTGAAGTCGCGGCGGAGCGGGCTGCCCGCCTCGATCCAGTCCTGGTCCCGTACGGACAGGTCCCACACGTGGTGGTGGGCGTCCACGGTCACGGCAGCTCCCATACGACGGGCAGGCCGGCGTCGGCGCCCCCGTCGGAGTAGTCGTGGACCACGTCGAGGAGGTCGGCCATCCGGGCCTGCCAGGCCACGTTGACGGGCAGTTTCTCCAGCTCGGCGAGGAGCCGGGCGTAGTCCTCGCACTCCAGGACGTGGAAGAGGTCGGTGCCGCTGCGCCAGATGGTCCAGGAGGAGGCTCCGGCGGCCCGGATGGCGTCGGTCAGCTCCTCGGGCACCTCGCGGTGGGCGGCCTCGTAGGCGTCGATCCGGTCGGCGCGGACCTTGGTGTGCAGGGCGATCCTCATGAGGGCTCCTCGGGCGGCAGCAGTCCGGTGTCCCGCAGCTCCTGCCAGAACGCGTCGGGGACGGGGGTGGCGAACTGTTCCGCGCAGTCGTCGGCCTCCGCCGCCGAGCGGGCGCCGACCAGGACGCTCGCGACCGCCGGATGGGCCGCGCAGAAGGCCAGGGCGGCGGCACGCAGCGTGATGCCGTGCCGGCCGGCCACCGCCTTCATCCGCAGGGCCCTGTCGAGCAGTTCGGGCGGGGCGGGTGCGTAGTTGTACGTGGCGGAGGGGCCGGGGTCGGCGAGCAGCCCGGAGTTGAAGGCGCCGCCGATGACGACGGACACGCCCCGTTCGACGGCCGCCGGCAGCAGCTCGGCGGCGGCCCGCTGGTCGAGCAGGGTGTGGCGGCCCGCGCAGAGCACCACGTCGACGTCGGTGTCGCGGACGAACCGGGTGAGCATCTCGGCCTGGTTCATGCCCGCGCCGATGGCCCCGACCACGCCCTCGGAGCGCAGCTTCTCCAGGGCGGGGTAGCCCTCGCGGAAGGCCTGTTCGGCGTGGTCGTCGGGGTCGTGCAGATAGACGACGTCGACGCGGTCGAGGCCGAGGCGTTCGAGGGAGGCGTCCAGGGAGCGCCGTACGCCGTCGGCGCTGAAGTCCCAGACGCGGCGGTGGGTGGCGGGCACGGCGAAGCCGTCGGCGAGGTCGTCGCCGCCGTCCGCGGAGGGTTCCAGGAGACGTCCCACCTTGGTCGAGACGGTGTACGCCGCGCGTGGGTGGTCGCGCAGGGCGGCGCCGAGGCGGCGTTCGGCCAGGCCCAGTCCGTAGTGCGGCGCGGTGTCGAAGTAGCGCACGCCGTGGCGCCAGGCGGCGGCGACGGTGTCGTGGGCCTGTTCGTCGGTGACCTCGGTGAAGAGGTTGGCGAGGGGTGCGGTGCCCAGGGCCAGGCCGGTGACCTGGACGGGGCTGCGGCCGAGGGCGGTCACCGGGTCGCCGCCGGGCGCAGGCGCAGGCCCTGCATGCCGCCGTCCACGGCGAGGGCGGTGCCGGTGGTGGCGCCGGAGAGGGGGCTCGCCAGGTAGGCGATGGCCCCGGCGACCTCGGCGGCGCTGACGAGGCGGCCGGTGGGCTGGCGGGCCTCCAGGGCGGCGCGTTCGGCGGCCGGGTCGTCGGCCGCGTCCAGCAGCCGGCCGACCCACGGGGTGTCGGCGGTGCCGGGGTTGACGCAGTTGACCCGGACGCCCTCGCGGACGTGGTCGGCGGCCATGGCGAGGGTGAGCGAGAGGACGGCCCCCTTGGTCGCGCTGTAGAGCGCCCGTTGGGGCAGGCCCGCGGTGGCGGCGATGGAGCAGGTGTTGACGATCGCGGCGTGTGCCGACCGCCGGAGGTGGGGCAGGGCGGCGCGGGCCACCCGGACCATGCCGACCACGTTGACGTCGAGCACGCGGTGCCAGGTGGCGTCGTCGTTGTCCTCGACGGTGCCCTGGGCGCCGATGCCCGCGTTGTTGACCAGGACGTCCAGGCCGCCGAGGTCGGCGACGGCCGCCGCGACCGCCTCCCGGACGGAGGTGTCGTCGGTGACGTCGGCGCGGTACCCGAGGACCGGCTTCTCGACGCCGGAGGGGTCCAGGTCGAGAACGGCGACCCGGGCGCCGCGCTCGGCCAGCAGCAGGGCGGTGGCCCGGCCGATGCCGGACCCGCCACCGGTCACCAGGGCCCTCAGCCCCGCGAAGTCGCTCACGCCTCGTTCTCCTTCCGTCCGGCGAGGTCGGCGGCCCAGAAGGTGCCGCCCGGGTAGGTGTAGCGCTCGATCGACTCGGGGCGCATGGCCGCCGAGAAGCCCGGCGCGGTGGGCGCCGTGTATTGCCCCGCTCGCAGCACCACGGGGTCGAGGAAGTGGTCGTGCAGATGGTCGACGTACTCGATGACGCGGTCCTCGGTGGTGCCGGTGAGGGCGGCGTAGTCGAACATCGACAGGTGCTGGACGAGTTCGCACAGGCCGACGCCGCCGGCGTGCGGGCAGACCGGGACGCCGAACTTGGCGGCGAGCAGCAGGATCGCGAGGTTCTCGTTGACGCCGCCGACACGGGCGGCGTCGAGCTGGAGGATGTCGAGGGCGCCGGCCTGGAGGAGCTGTTTGAAGACGACGCGGTTCTGGACGTGTTCGCCGGTGGCCACCTTGACCGGGGCGACGGCCCGGCGGACGGCGGCGTGGCCCAGGATGTCGTCGGGGCTGGTGGGCTCCTCGATCCAGTAGGGGTCGAACTCGGCGAGGGCGCGGGTCCAGCGGATCGCCTCGTCGACGTCCCAGCGCTGGTTGGCGTCGATCGCGAGCCGGATGCCGGGGCCGACGGCGGCGCGGGCGGCACGGCAGCGCCGTATGTCGTCGGCGAGGTCCGCGCCGACCTTCAGTTTGATCTGCCGGAAGCCGTCGGCGACGGCCCCGACGGCGAGCCGGGTCAGCTTCTCGTCGTCGTAGCCGAGCCAGCCGGCGGAGGTGGTGTAGGCGGGGTAGCCGTGGTCCATGAGGTGCGCGGTGCGCCCGGCGGCGCCCTCCCGGCCGCGCACCAGCAGGGCGAGGGCCTCGTCGGGGGTGAGGGCGTCGGTGAGGTAGCGGAAGTCGACCTGGCTCACGAGCCAGGCGGGGTCGGCCTCGGCGAGCAGCCGCCACAGCGGCTTGTCCGCGCGCTTGGCGGCGAGGTCCCAGGCGGCGTTGACGACCGCGCCGATCGCCATGTGCATCACGCCCTTCTCGGGGCCGAGCCAGCGGAGCTGGCTGTCGCCGATCAGGTCGCGGCTGAGCGTGCCGGGGTCGGCGCAGAGCGCGTCGACGGACCGGCCGACGACGTGGGCGCGCAGGGCGTCGATGGCGGCGACCTGCACCTCGTTCCCCCGGCCGATGGTGAAGGTGAAGCCGTGGCCCTCGAGGCCGTCGGCGGCGTCCGTGCGCAGCACGACGTAGGCGGCCGAGTAGTCGGGGTCCGGGTTCATCGCGTCGGAGCCGTCGAGCTCGCGGGAGGTGGGGAAGCGGATGTCGTGGGTCTCGACCGCGGTGACGCGGGCGGTGGTCGGCGGGGCCATCGGCCGGCTCCTCATCTGACGTGCCGCAGCTGACGTGCTGCGTACGACGGCGGTTGCCGCGTGGAGTGCGGCAGCCGCATATTTATCAGACCACTTCGATCCCGCGACAGCCCCAGTGTGCCATCCAGCGGTGATATCGACCCAAGTGGTCCGACCACATCTGTGGCTAGACTGCGCGGCACCGGCGAGGAGGAGAGAGCACGTGGACGAGCCTCGGCAGGGCGGGAGCGCCGCCCCCAAGGGCACGGTGACGCAGCGCGCCATCGAGCGGATCAAGGCGATGATCGGCGAGGGGCTGCTGGAGCCGGGCCAGCGCCTGCCGACCGAGCGTGATCTCGCGGCCCAGCTGGGCATCTCCCGCAGTTCGATGCGGGAGGCGATCCGGGCGCTGACGGTCCTCGGCGTGCTGGAGGCGCGGCACGGTTCCGGCATCTACGTCACCCGGCTCCAGGCCGGTGATCTGCTGGAGACGTTCGGGGTGGTCGCCGATCTCTCGCGCGGGCCGCGTCTGGTGGAGCTGCTGGAGGTGCGGCGGATCCTGGAGTCGACGGCGGCCGCGCTGGCCGCCGCCCGGATCACTGCGGACCAACTGGCCGCGGTGGAGGGCCACTTGGCGGCGATGAACGCCACCGACGACCCGGAGGAGATCCTCGCCCACGATCTCGCCTTCCACCGGGCGATCGCCGCGGCCGCGGGCAACGAGACGATGGCGGCGATCCTGGAGGGCCTGTCCTCGCGCACGTTCCGGGCCCGGGTGTGGCGCGGCTACCGCGAGGAGGGCGCGTTCGAGCGCACCCGGCGCGAGCACGCCGCGATCCACCGCGCGCTCGCCGCGCACGATCCGGAGGCGGCCCGCGCGGCGGCGGCCGCGCATGTCGGCGAGGTGGAGGAGTGGCTCCGGGCGCAGGTGGGTCCCTGACCGATTTCCCCGGCGGCCTCTCGACGCGGGCCGCCCGGCCGGGCATGGTTTCCCCTTACGTACTCACCAGTAGCACCAAGGAGTCGCCGTGACCACCTGGGTCGGCCGGACCGCCGTCGAGATCGCCGCCGCCGTGCGGGAGAAGCGGGTCACCCCGCGGGAGGTGGTGGCGGAGCACCTCGCGCGCATCGCACGCCTGGACGGCCGGATCGGGGCGTTCCGGGTGGTGCGGGCCGAGGCCGCGCTCGCCGAGGCGGACGAGGTGGCGGCCCGCTCGGATCTGGCCGGGCTGCCGCTGGCCGGGGTGCCGGTGGCGGTCAAGGACAATCTGGCGGTGCGGGGCGAGTCGACGCGGGTGGGGTCGGCCGCGACCCCGGACACCCCGGCCGGCGCCGACCATGTGACGGTGGCCCGGCTGCGGGAGGCCGGTGCGGTGGTCGTGGGGCTGACAAACGTGCCGGAGCTGTGTGTCTTCGGCACCACGGAGGGTGTGCACGGCACGGCCCGCAACCCCTGGGACACCTCGCGCACGGCGGGCGGCTCCTCCGGCGGCAGCGCGGCGGCGGTGGCCGCGGGGATGGTGCCGATCGCGCTCGGCAACGACGGCATGGGCTCCCTGCGCATACCCGCCGCCAACTGCGGGCTGGTGACCATCAAGCCGGGGCACGGGGTGGTGCCGGCGGGGATAGGCGACGGCGACTGGTTCGGCATGTCGGAGAACGGCCCGCTGGCCACGACGGTGGAGGACGCCCGGCTGATGCTGTCGGTCCTGGCGGACGACACGGGGGCCGTACGGCAGGACGGCGAGCCCGGTGCGCTGCGGATCGCGGTGTCGGTGCGCAGCCCGCTGGCGGGGGTCACGGTGAGCGCCCCGTACGCGGAGGCGGCGCGGGACGCCGCCGGGGTGCTGATGAAGGCGGGCCATCAGGTACGGCGGGCCGACCCGAGCTTCCCGCTGTCGCTGGGCGTGACCTCGCTGGCCCACTGGACGGCGGGCACGGCCGTGGACGCGGCCCCGCTGGACGCCCGGCTGCTGACCCGGCGCACCCGGGTGCACGCGGCCCTCGGCCGGCGGTTCCTGAACGGGGTGCGGGGCGGCTCGGCCCGGGAGGAGCTGCGCCGGCGCCTGGAGCCGTTCTTCGAGGAGTACGACGTCCTGCTCACGCCGGCGCTGGCGCGGCGTTCGCCGAGGTCGCAGGCGTGGCACGAGCGGGGCTGGCTGCGCAATGTGCTGGTCAACACGAACTACTCGCCGCTCACCCCGCCGTGGAACCTGACCGGGTGGCCCGCGATGGCGGTGCCGTTCGGCACGCTGCCCTCGGGGGCGCCGGCCGCCGTCCAGCTGGTGGGGCGGCCGGGGTCCGAGGCGGAACTGCTGCGGGTCGCCGAGCAGTTGGAGGGGCTGCGGCCCTGGACGCGGACGGCGCCGCTCGACTGAGCGCGAGCGCTCGGAGGACCGCATGGGCGTGGCCTGGGGGTGCCACGTCCATGCGGGCGGAGGGCCGCGAGGGGTGGGCCGGGCGGCTCAGTCCACGCTGGGCAGGATGTGGTCCTCGGCGAGGTCGTCCTCGTAGCCGGCCAGGCGGATCGGGGCGGAGCGCGCCCACACGTCGAGGCTGCCGATCTCGCCGGGCCTGCGGCCGGCGCGCTCCGTGCGTTCCTTGGGGCGTTGTTCGCGATTCGTCTTCTCCGGTGTCACCGCGCACTCCTTATGTGTCGGGTCACCCGCGGGGCGTGCCGGCCAGTCTGCGGTCCGGCGCTTAACGCTCCCTCGGGTCGGGCTGGAGCCGATGGCGACGCGGTGGTGCCGGTGACTCCCAGGAGAGCTGGCCGTTGTGAACCGGCTTGCCCCGGACGGACGGTGGGTGTGGGTGGCACTCCGTCCTGCTGTCCGTCGCTACAGACTAACCAAATGAGCGGGGTACCGCTCGATAGCGCCGAAAATTTGAGGTAACCATGGCGTGTCACCTACGGCTCTACGTAGGTGAATTGAACCCTTTTCGGTGGTTTCGCGCCGGTCGAGTTCACCCGTCCGGCGTATATGGACCCGTCCGGGCGACGGTCGGCCGCGTCGTTCAAGTGCCGTTCGCCCCGTCGCAAGCACGCCATGATCTGCTGAGGTACCGAACGGCTGTCTCGCGGGAGGACTGACGCATGGAGCTGCGCAGCGTCGAGGAGCTGATGGACCTGCTCTACGCCTGCCGGGGCGTGCCCGAGTCCCCGGGCGGTCCGGGCCACGGGGTCGACCTGCACGATCACGCGCTCCAGACGGCGGCGCTGCTGCGCCGCAGCCGCCCGGCGGACAAGGAGCTGCAGCTGACCGGCCTGGTCCACCCGATCGGCCGCCTCCTGCGCCCCGCCGACCCCGCCGACCCCACCGGCCGCGCCGAGCGCACCGCCGAGGCCGTACGCCCCCTGCTCGGCCCCCGCGTCGCCCACCTGCTCCGGCTGCACCCCTGGCGCGGCACCGACGACGATCTCGCCCGTCTCCACCAGGCCGACGAGGACGGCCGCTCCCCCGGCGTCGACGCGGGGGTCCTGGAGGACTGGCGCACCGTCCTGGAGCTGATCGCGGCCCGCAACTCCCGTCTCGGGGCTGTCGATTGAGCGCACACCGTGAGACCGTACGCCGATGACCTCGTCGTACGGTTTGCACGGCAGGGCCGCCGTCGTCACGGGCGCCACCCGGGGCATCGGCCGGGCGGTGGCACGGATCCTGGCGGAGGCGGGGGCGCGGGTGTGCGTGAGCGCCCGCGATCCCGACGAGGTCCGGCGGACCGCCCGTGAGCTGGGCGGGGTGGGCCTGCCCGGGAGCGTGGCGGACCCCGGACACCCGGAGGAGCTCACCGATCTGTGCCTGCGCGCGTTCGGCCGCCTGGACGTCCTGGTCAACAACGCGGCGACGAACCAGCCGTACGGCCCCCTCATGGACGCCGACCCGGCCCTGTGGCGCGAGGCCTTCACCGTCAACGTCGAGGCCCCGCTGCGCCTCGCGCAGTGCGCCTGGCACGGCTGGATGCGCGAGCACGGCGGCAGCGTGATCAACGTCTGCACGGAGGGCGCGGGCCATGTGGGCCCCGGCGTCGGCGCCTACGGCACCAGCAAGGCGGCGCTCCTCCACCTCACCCAGCAGCTGGCGGGCGAACTCGGCCCCGGCGTCCGCGTGAACTCGGTCTCCCCCGGCCTGGTACGCACGGAGATGGCACGGTTCGTGTGGGAGCCGGGGGAGGCGGACATCGCGTCGAGCCTCCCGCTGGAACGGATCGGCGAGCCGGAGGACGTGGCAAGGGCCGTGCTGTGGCTGTGCTCCGACCAGGCGGAGTGGATCACAGGGGCGGACCTACTGGTGGACGGCGGTACGAAGGTACGAAGGGCACGTGTCGCACGTCGGGGGCGCGGGGAACTGCGCGAGCAACCCCCCACGACCCGCACCCGAGGAACTCACCACTTACCCGGCGAGTAATCCTTCAAAAAGACCCCGTACACATCCTCACCGGCCTCACCCCGCACCACCGGGTCGTACACCCGGGCCGCCCCGTCGACAAGATCCAACGGCGCGTGGAACCCCTCCTCCGCCAGCCGCAGCTTGTCGAAGTGCGGCCGCTCGTCGGTGATCCACCCGGTGTCGACGGAGGTCATCAGGATGCCGTCGGTCTGGAACATCTCCTGCGCGCTGGTCCGCGTGACCATGTTCATCGCGGCCTTGGCGGCGTTGGTGTTCGGGTGCCCCGCGCCCTTGTAGCCCCGGCCGAAGACCCCCTCCATCGCCGACACGTTCACGACGTACGACCGCCCGCTGGCCGCCCGCCGGGCCGCCTCGGCCATCGCCGGCCGCAGCTTGCTGATCAGGATGAACGGCGAGGTGTAGTTGCAGAGCTGGGTCTCCAGCAGCTCCACCGGGGAGATCTGCTCGATGGTCTGCACCCAGGTGTTGGACTCGACGACGTCGGGGACGAGCCCGCCCGCGTCGATGGCGGTGCCGTCGAGGTGCCGGGCGACGCTGGCGTTGCCCGCGACCAGGGCGAGGTCGGCGACCTTCTGCGCGTCCAGCCCGCTGGTGCCGAGGGGCAGCGCGGCCAGTCCGTCGACCGCGCCGGAGTTGAAGGCGCCGATGACGTGGTGGGCGGGCAGCTCACCGGCGGGCAGCGGGGCGCTCTCGCCGTCGACCAGCGCGGCGTAGGCGGTCGGCAGGCGCCGTACGGTCTGCGTGGCGTTGTTGACCAGGACGTCCAGCGGACCCGCCGCGGACACCTGCTCGGCGAGGGCCACGGCCTGCGCCGGGTCGCGCAGGTCGATGCCGACGACCTCCAGCCGGTGGATCCAGTCGGCGGAGTCGTCCATGGCCTTGAAGCGGCGGATGGCGTCCTTGGGGAAGCGGGTGGTGATGGTGGTGTGCGCGCCGTCACGCAGCAGCCGCAGCGCGATGTACATGCCGATCTTGGCGCGGCCGCCGGTGAGCAGGGCCCGCTTGCCGGTGAGGTCGGCGCGGGCGTCGCGCTTGTCACGGTTCAGCCGGGCACAGTCCGGACAGAGCTGGTGGTAGAAGTAGTCGACCTCGACGTACCGGGTCTTGCAGGTGTAGCAGGAGCGCGGGCGCTGGAGTATCCCGGCGATCCGGCCCGCCTCGGTGACGGACGACGGCAGGATGCCCTCGGTCTCGTCGTCGATGCGCTGCGCGGAGCCGGTCGCGGTGGACTCGGTGACCGCCTTGTCGTGGGCGGTCTTGGAGGCCCGGCGCTCCTGGCGGCGGCGCTGCTTCACCGTGCGGTAGATGCCGGCGGTGGCCCGGCGCACGGCGATCGCGTCCGGGTGGTCGACCTCCAGCTTGTCGAGTTCCTCGAGCACACCGAGGCAGACGGCCAGCCGCTCGGGGTCGATGCCGGGGCCGTGGGCCGTCTCCTCGGTGGCGGCCGAGCCGTCCTCTGTCACCGTCATCGCGCTGCTGTTCCCTGCTGAGAAGTGCGGCGCTCCGACCGCGCCCGCTTTCGAACGGGGAAGTCTACGGAGCGCCGGGCCTCTCCTCCAAACCCGTTCCGGTCAGGAACCGCAGGCCGTGATGAGTGTCTCCACCTCGGTGATCAGCGCGTGCGCGAACCGGTCGAGATCGGGGACGGCCTCACCGTCGGCGACCAGCCCGTAGTGGACCCGGCCGCGGTACGTCGAGACGGCGACCGCCAGGGACTGGCCGCGGGCCAGCGGCGCGTACGGGAACACCTCGGTGACCGGGTTCCCGCCGAGCTTCAGCCCGAGGCTGGGCAGCGGGACGCTGGTGACGAGGATGTCGAACCAGAGCCGGGCGGCCTGGCTGACCAGCGGTCCGCCGAGCCGGTGGCCGAGCGCCGGCACGTGGTCGGCGAGCAGGGCGACGGCGCCCGCGCCCCGGCCGGGCCCGGCGTCCTTGTTGGCGTCCATGGCGGTGCGGACCTGGGCGAGCCGGCCGAGCGGGTCGGGGTCGTCGACCGGAAGCCGTATCAGGTACCCGGAGAGCCGATTGCCCTGCGGGTGCGCGGTGCGCGGGCGGCGCTTGGAGACGGGGATCAGCGCCCGGGGGCGTACGCCCTCGCTGCCGTCGCCGCGCTCGTCCAGCCAGCTGCGCAGGGCACCGGCCACGACGGCGATCAGGACGTCGTTGACGGTGCCGCCGACCACCTTGCGGACGCGGTGCACGTCGTCGAGGTCGAGGACCACCCCGGCGGTACGGCGGGTGCCGGTGGGCGGGGCGGCGAGCGCGGGGGTGGACCGTACGCCCAGCCGCGACACGGCGACGGAGGCGCCGATGTCGAGCGCGCGCCCCACGTCCGAGACGGCGCCGCGCAGCAGCTCGGGGAGTCTGCGCACACCGGGGATCAGGCCCCGGGCGGGCTCGGCGGGGCGCGGCCGGGCCGCGGGCAGGTCCATGGGGTCCAGGACGGCGGCGGCGAGCGTCAGGGCACGCAGTCCGTCGGCGAGGGCGTGGTGGAACTTGAACAGCACGGCGAAGGACAGGCCGTCCTCGCCCGGCAGGACGTGCGCCTCCCAGGGCGGGCGGTCGCGCTCCAGGGGGCGCTCCATGAGCCGGCCGGCCGCGGTCTGGAAGTCGGCCGTGGGGGCGTGCAGCCGGACGTGCCGGTGGGGGTCGAAGTCGGGGTCGCTCTCGCGTACCGCACCGCCTATGGCGAGCGGGCGGCGCAGGTCGAGGGGCAGGACGGGGTCGAAGGGCCGCCACACGTCCCGGATGCGCATGCGCAGCCCGGGGACGGCCGCCGCGCGCGCGGCGAGCAGATCGGCCGCGTGGGCGCCCGCGGTGGGCGACTGCGCGGCGAAGACACCGAGGGCGCCGAGGTGCATCGGGTGCTCGGGGGACTCGATGTTCCAGAACGCCAGGTCGAGGGGTGCCAGGAGATCATCAGCAGACAAGGGCTTGCCTCGCGTCGACGACGGGTGAGGCAGCAGTCAACCCCTTGGAAGCGATTACGGTCAAGCAGGTTCAGGCTACGCACAGTTAACAGCCGATTAAGTTCATGACACCTGTTGTCCCTTTCCGAGGCCGATGACCCCGTTCTCGGACACGGTGTACAGCTCTCCGTCGCGCTCGGGGTTGACTCCGATGGTCGCGCCCGGCGGGACCTCCACGTTCTTGTCCAGGACCGCGCCGCGCACCACCGCGCCCCGGCCGATGTGGACGTTGTCGTGCAGGATCGAGCCCTGGACGACCGCCCCCGGGTCGACCCGGACACCGGGCGAGAGCACGGACCGGCTGACCTGGCCGCGGATCAGACAGCCCGCACTGATGATCGACTCGCTGGCCATGCCGCCCGCGTTGAAACGGGCCGGGGAGAGCTGGTTGGAGTGGGTGTAGATGGGCCAGCTGCGGTTGTACAGGTTGAAGGCGGGGCGCTCGGCGATCAAGTCCATATGGGCGTCGTAGTACGCGTCGAGCGTGCCGACGTCCCGCCAGTAGCCCTGGTCGCGGCTGGTCTCGCCGGGGACGTGGTTGGAGCTGAAGTCGTAGAGCTGTGCCTCGCCGCGCCGGGTGAGCTGGGGCAGGATCGAGCCGCCCATGTCGTGCACGGAGTCCTCCTCCTCGGCGTCCCGCTGGAGGGCCTCGATGAGGGCCTTGGTGGTGAAGAGGTAGTTGCCCATCGAGGCGAACACGCTGTCGGGGTCGTCGCGCAGACCGGGCGGGTCGGCGGGCTTCTCCAGGAAGTTCTCGATCGACTGGCCGTCCGAGCCGGGGGTGATCACCCCGAAGGAGGACGACTCGCCGCGCGGGACCCGGATCCCGGCCACCGTGACCCCGGCCCCGCTGTCGATGTGCTGGGTGAGCATCTGGCGCGGGTCCATGCGGTACACGTGGTCGGCGCCGAAGACGGCGACGTACTCCGGCCGCTCGTCGTAGACCAGGTTCAGCGACTGCAGGATCGCGTCGGCGCTGCCCAGGTACCAGCGCTTGCCGAGGCGCTGCTGGGCGGGGACCGGGGTGACGTAGTTGCCCAGCAGGCTGGACATCCGCCAGGTGGTGGTGATGTGCCGGTCCAGCGAGTGCGACTTGTACTGCGTGAGCACACAGATGCGCAGGATGTCGGCGTTGACGAGGTTGGACAGCACGAAGTCGACGAGCCGGTAGGTGCCGCCGAACGTGACGGCCGGTTTGGCCCGGTCCGCGGTCAGGGGCATCAGGCGCTTGCCCTCGCCGCCCGCCAGCACGATGCCGAGCACAGAAGGTCCACCACGACGCATTGGCCGCTCCCCTCACCCTGGTTGGAACCCATGGATGCCCCGCAGCGGGGCCCGCTACGCCTGTTTGACGATCTCCTGGTACAGCCGGACGGTCCGCCGGGCCACGGCGTCCCAGCCGAACTCGTCCACCGCGCGGACCCGCCCGGCTTCACCCATCCGGCGGCCGGCGGCCGGATCCCCGAGGACCGCGTCCAGCGCCCGGGCGAGCCCGGCCTCGAACACGGCGGCCTCCTCGTCGACCGGGACGAGGAGGCCGGTCACCCCGTCCTCGACGACCTCCGGTATCCCGCCGACCCGGGAGGCGACCACGGGGGTGCCGCAGGCCATCGCCTCCAGGTTGACGATGCCGAGCGGCTCGTACACCGAAGGGCAGACGAACACGGCCGCGTGCGTGAGGAGTTGGATCACCTCGGGGCGCGGGAGCATGCGCGGGATCCAGTGCACGCCGTCGCGGGCACGGCTCAGGCCCTCGAACAGGTCGCGGAACTCCTGGTCGATCTCCGGGGTGTCGGGGGCGCCCGCGCAGAGCACCACCTGGGCGGCCGGGTCGATGTCCCGTACGGCGCGCAGGAGATGGGGCACGCCCTTCTGGCGGGTGATGCGGCCGACGAACAGCACGTAGGGGCGGTCCGGGTCCAGTCCGATCCTGACCAGGGCGTCCGTGCCGGGGTCCGGGCGGTAGAGGCCGGTGTCGATGCCGTTGTGCACCACGTGCACCCGCTCCGGGGGGAGCGCGGGATAACAGGTGAGGATGTCCTCACGCATCGCCGCCGACACGGCGATCACCGCGTCGGCGGCCTCCAGCGCGGACCGCTCGGCCCAGCTCGACAGGGCGTAGCCGCCGCCGAGTTGCTCGGCCTTCCACGGGCGCAGGGGCTCCAGCGAGTGCGCGGTCACCACGTGCGGGACGCCGTACAGCCGCTGGGCGAGATGGCCGGCGAGATTGGCGTACCAGGTGTGGGAGTGGACGAGTTCACGGCCTTCGAGGGCGGCGGCCATCGCGAGGTCCACGGAGAAGGTGCGCAGCGCGTCGTTGGCGTCGTCCAGCGCGGACCAGGGCCGGTGGCGCCGGACGCCCTCCGCGCGTTCCCGCAGGGAGCTCTCGCCCCAGCAGTGCACGTCGAGGTCGACGAGGCGGCGCAACTCCCGCGCGAGGAACTCGACATGGACGCCCGCGCCGCCGTACACGTCCGGGGGGTACTCCCGGGTCAGCAGTCCCACACGCACCCGGAACCCCCCATTCTCAGCGGCTGGTTCCCTTCATGGTCACCCAGACGGGGCGCGCGGGGAAGAGCGCGGGGGTCGTGTGAAGCAACAGTCGCCGCAGACTCCGCCGCCGGGCACCCGGTAGTACAGACAGCAGCTGCGGCGGCGGAAGTCCGTGCCGGCCGGGCCGTCGGTGCGGACGCCGGTGTCCGCGAGGAGGGGGTGGGCGAACAGTTCGGCGGTGAGGGCACGCGCGCGTGCGGCGGTCCCGGGGCGCCCGTGCGCCCGCGCCCACTGCTCCAGCTGCCGGGCGGCCCCGGCCAGCGCGGAGGCGGCGTTGCCCCGCAGCAGACCGGGCGCGAGGCGGTGGTGGGCGCGCAGGGCCGCCGACAGCGGTACGAGATGCCCGTCCAGTACGGCGGCGGCGAGCGTCGCGGCGTCCCCGGGCAGCTCCCTGACCTCGGTCAGCCAGAGATCGTCGGGGGCGCCGCCGTCCGGGTCCCAGCGCAGCAGCCGCGGATCCAGGTCGGGGATCGCGCCGTACAGGACGGCGCAGCCGAGGGCCGCCGACCACAGCCGGGCCGCGAGCCCCTGCTGGGCCACGGAGGCGCCGATCCGCTCCTCGGGGGCCCGGAGCGCCCGGCTCACCTTCCGGACACGGAAAGTCAGGGGATTTCCGTAAACATCCGACGACTGGTTCGCGTAGGCCCGTGCGAGCGTCGGCAGGGGGCGGGGCGGCTCTCCTGCCACGCGTAGGAGGAAGAAGCCGCCGAGCGGGCGCAGCGCGGCGAGTTGGGGGTCGAGGTCCACGAAGTGCAGTAGTACCAAGGAGGTCGGGGATCGAGATCAGGGGGATCCCTCACACGTCACCCGTCTGAGGGAGGACGGTGGTCCCCTCGTACTCCATCGGCAGTAGGACCCATTGAGTGCTCAGGTACGACGACGGGAACAGATCGACAAGGCATCGTGTTGGTTATGAGAGCCCACCGTTCGCCGCGCCGGGTCCCGGGCCCCGGCCTCACGCAGAGGAGCAGCTCATGAGCGCCCTCGCGTTGTCCGTGGTCCTGTCGCTGGTCTCCGCCGTGGCGTACGCCTCCGGCGCGATCGTGCAGGAGCAGGTCGCGGTGTCCTCGCCGGACGGGGAGTACGCGCCGCTGCGCCGCCCCGGCTGGTGGGCGGCGGTCGTGCTGAACGGCCTCGGCGGGCTGCTGCACGTGGTGGCGCTGGCCTACGGCCCGTTGAGCCTGGTGCAGCCGCTGGGCGCGCTGACCATCGTGTTCGCGCTGCCGATGGCCGCGCTGTTCGTCGGCCGCAGGGCCGGGGCGACGGCCTGGCGGGGCGCGATCATGGCGACGGTGGGTCTGGCCGGTCTGCTCTCCCTGGTCGGCGCCTCCGACGCGCAGTCGCTCAGCACCGCGCAGCGGGTGAGCGTGGCCGTGGTGACCGGCGGCGCGGTGGCGGCCCTGATGGTGGCCGGGCGGGCCGCGCACCGGCATCCCGCGGTGCGCAGCATGCTGCTGGCGACCGCGTCCGGCATAGCCTTCGGCATGTCGTCCGTGTTCACCAAGACCGTCGCGGTCGACTGGACCGACGGTGTCTCGACGGCCGACGTGCCCTCCCTCGCGGTGATCGGCGTGCTGGCCACCGCGGGCATGCTGCTGTCGCAGGCCTCCTACCGCGGCGCGGGCCTCGCGGCCCCGCTGGCCACGCTGACCGTGGTCAACCCGGTGGTGGCGGCCGCGGTCGGCATCACGATGTTCGGCGAGACGTTCCGGTACGGCACGACGGGCACCGTGCTCGCCCTGGGCTGTGGAGTGGTGGCGGCGGGCGGGCTCATCCTGCTGACCACCGAGCGTCTTCAAGGAGGATCCGCTGTGGCCGGGGCTGTGGCCGCACCGGTGGAGACGGCGGAGGCAACGGAACCGGCGGAGCCGGCTCTGACGGCTGCGGACGCCGCCTCGGCGCCGCTCATGGCGGACCTGCCGGAGGAACTGCTGGCCGCCGTGGAGATGCGGGACGGCATGCGGCAGGAGCGGCGGGACGGTCGGGACGGTCGGGAGAAGCCGCTCGTGCCGGTCCAGGCCGGGGAGCCGCTCGACGGCCTGGACGGCGTGGACGGCGTGGACGGCCTCGACGACCTCGGTGAGGCCCCGGACCCGGCCGACCGGCCGGTGGTGTTCCTCCAGAGCCCGCTCTGGAGCGCGACGTACATCCCGATGCCGGCCGTCGACCGGCATCGGGTGCGGGTCAAATCCTGACGCCGCCGGCCCGCAGATACGCCAGCGGGTCGACATCCGAACCGAAACCGGGCCCCGTCCGCACCTCGAAGTGCAGATGCGGGCCCGTGCTGTTGCCGGTGGAGCCGGAGCGCCCGATGCGCTGCCCGCCGCCCACCGACTGCCCGTCCCGGACGGAGATCGCGGACAGATGGGCGTACTGGGTGTAGCGGCCGTCGGCGTGCCGGATGACCACCTGGTAGCCGAAGGACCCGCCCCAGCCCGCGCTGACGACCGTGCCCGAGGCGACCGCCTTCACGGAGGTCCCGGTGGGGACGGGGAAGTCGACGCCGGTGTGGTAGCCCTTCGACCAGGAGGAGCCGGTCGCGTGGTACGGGGTCCCGGTGGCCGCGGCGACGGGGGCGACCAGGGAATGGCCGGTCTGCGCCTTGTCGTCGGCGTCGGATTCCTTCTCGGTGCGCGATCTGGACGTGCTCGGGCTCGTCCGGGGGGCCTTCGTGTCGGCCGGGGCGCGCAGTTTCAGCCGCTGGCCCGGCAGGATCAGGTCGGGATCGGCGCCGATCGTGGTCCGGTTCGCGGCGTAGAGCCGCCGCCAGCCGCCCTTGACGTCCTCGGTGTCGGCGATGCCGGAGAGGGTGTCGCCGCGGACGACGGTGTACATCTCGGCGGTACCGGCCCGGGACTGGGGCGTGGCCTGCGGCTGTACGTCCTTCAGGGACGTCTTGGCCGACTTCGCGGACTTGGCGGACTTGGCGGCCTTGGATTGCTTGGCGTCCTCGGCCTCCTTGCCGGAGGTGCCGTTCGGGTGGATGTCGGGGGTGTCGCCGCCCCGGGCCAGTCCGGCCCGCACCGAGCACACCGGCCAGGCACCGGGCCCCTGGCCTTCCAGGACCTTCTCCGCGACGGCGATCTGCTGGTCCCTGGTGGCCAGGTCGGCGCGCTGGGCGTACCGCTTGCCGCCGTACGCCTCCCAGGTCGACCGGGTGAACTGGAGGCCGCCGTAGAAGCCGTTGCCCGTGTTGATGTGCCAGTTGTTGCTGGACTCGCACGCGGCGACCTTGTTCCAGGTGTCCACGTCGGCCGCCTGGGCCGCGCCGGCTCCGATGAGCGGTATCGCCATACCGGCGCCGCCCGCGGTGACCGTGAGTGAGGCCCGGTTGATCCTGTTCGGCTGGTACCGGCGGTGCCGGCCGCGTACGGCCATGGAGTTCCCCCTCGACAAGCGTCAGGAGGGGCAAAAGTACGGGCCGTTCACAGCCCGTGACAAGACCGCAATCAGCCGCTCGCGGTGCGCGCAGGGGAGCGGGAAACCCGCAAGGATGGGCTCCAGGACGAAACTGACCGGCACCACCCCTAGGAGCCAGCCCTATGAGCACTACAGCGCAGATCGGTGTGACGGGACTCGCGGTCATGGGCCGCAATCTCGCCCGCAACTTCGCGCGCAACGGTTACACGGTGGCGCTGCACAACCGGACGGCGGCGCGCACCCACGCGCTGGTGGAGGAGTTCGGGCACGAGGGAACGTTCGTGGCGGCGGAGAGCGCCAAGGACTTCGTGGCGGCGCTGGAGCGGCCCCGCCGACTGGTGATCATGGTGAAGGCCGGGGAGCCGACCGACGCGGTCATCCGGGAGTTCGCCCCGCTCCTCGAACCCGGCGACATGATCATCGACGGCGGCAACGCGCACTTCGCGGACACCCGGCGCCGGGAGCGCGAACTGCGCGAGCAGGGCCTGCACTTCGTCGGCACGGGCATCTCCGGCGGCGAGGAGGGCGCGCTGCACGGCCCGAGCATCATGCCGGGCGGCTCCACGGAGTCGTACGGCTCCCTCGGCCCGATGCTGGAGAAGATCTCCGCGAAGGCCGCGGACGGGGCGCCCTGCGTCACGCACGTCGGGCCGGACGGCGCCGGGCACTTCGTGAAGATGGTCCACAACGGCATCGAGTACGCCGACATGCAGCTGATCGGTGAGGCGTACCAGCTGCTGCGGGACGTCGCCGGGTACACGCCGGCGCAGATCGCGGAGATCTTCCGCACCTGGAACACGGGCCGGCTCGACTCCTACCTGATCGAGATCACGGCCGAGGTGCTGTCGCACGTGGACGCGGCGACCGGCGAGCCGTTCGTGGACGTGGTCGTGGACCAGGCCGAACAGAAGGGCACGGGCCGCTGGACGGTCCAGATCGCCCTCGACCTGGGCGTGCCGGTGTCGGGGATCGCGGAGGCGGTGTTCGCCCGCTCGCTGTCCGGGCACGCGGCGCTGCGGGAGGCGTCCCGCGGGCTGGCCGGGCCGAAGGCGGCCCCGCTGGGCGAGGCGGAGGCGGCGGCGTTCGCCGACCGGGTGGAGCAGGCGCTGTACGCGTCGAAGATCGTGTCGTACACCCAGGGCTTCCACGAGATCGCGGCGGGCAGCGAGGAGTACGGCTGGGACATCGACCTCGGCGCGGTCTCCGCGATCTGGCGGGGCGGGTGCATCATCCGGGCGGCGTTCCTGGACCGGATCCGGGAGGCGTACGACGCGCGGGCGGATCTGCCGAGTCTGCTGTCGGACGGGACGTTCGCGGCGGAGATCGGGGCCGCGCAGGACGACTGGCGTGAGGTGGTCGTCGCCGCGGTGCGGCAGGGGGTGCCCACGCCCGGGTTCGCGGCGGCGCTGGCGTACTACGACGCGCTGCGGGCCGAGCGGTTGCCTGCGGCGCTCACTCAGGGGCAGCGGGACTTCTTCGGGGCGCACACGTACCGGAGGGTGGACCGGGAGGGGGCGTTCCACACGTTGTGGGGTGGGGATCGGTCGGAGGTCGGGGCGTAGGGCGTGGCCCCTGGTCGGGAGTGCGGGTGCGTGGGAGCTGGCCGCGCGGTTCCCCGCGCCCCCTCAGGGCGTTGCGGTGGGCGGTGTTCCTGAGTGCCGCCCACCTTGTCCTCACGTCAGCGGAGGGCCCGGTTCTGGGTGGGGGACGGGTTCCGGGCCCGGGGGGATCGGTGACGGTGACGGCTCCGGGGGTGGGCCGGGCATCGGGGGCGGCTGGGGGGCCGGTGGGGGTTCGGGGGTCGGCACCGGGGTGGGGTACGGGTCCGGAGGGCCCGGCGTCGGCGTCGGCGGGGCGGGGTCGGGGGGTGGGGTGGTCATCGTGTCCTCCGGCCAGTCGTGTCGCTCGGCTCTGGACTACTCCCCCGCGTACCCGGCACCGCCCCGGACACTCACCCGGGTGGGTCCGCCCGGCGGTCAGAAACGGCCGGGATGGGCGCGCAGCCAGTCCTTGGCCGCGGCCAGCAGGGCGGGGTCGGCCGACGGGGCCTCCTCCGGGTGGCGGGCGGCCCACTTGACGACGTACGGGCAGAGCGGGGCGACCGGGACGCCCTCGCGCGCGGCGATGCCGTACAGCTCGCGCGCGAGGGAGCCCGCGATGCCCTGGCCCTCGTGGGCCGGTTCCACGATGGTGTGCACCGGGACGAGGGCGCGGGCGGGCGACTCCAGGACGAAGTACTCGATACGGCCCACGACCTCGGCCCCCTCACCGAGGGCTTCGAGACGGCCCGCCGTCCGGTCGTCACGGATCTCGATGTCGCTCATGGGCACTCCCGGTGCGATGGGTGCGGTCGGTACGGCCGACGCGAGGCTCAGACGGACACGGCCTGCGGGCTGCGCCGCTGGTCGGAGCCCGGTACCGGCTCCGAGGCGTCGGCCCCGAGGGCCACGATCCGGTTGTCGCCGTCCACGTGCACGATCCGCGGCTTCAGCGCCCTCGCCTCGGCGTCGGTGACCTGAGCGTAACTGATGATGATCACGAGATCCCCGGGGTGGACGAGATGGGCGGCGGCCCCGTTGATCCCGACCACCCCCGAGCCGCGCTCGCCCTCGATGACGTACGTCTCGAGCCGCGCCCCATTGGTGATGTCGACGATGTGGACCAGCTCACCGGGCAGCAGATCGGCGGCGTCCAGCAGATCGGCGTCGATGGTCACCGATCCCACGTAGTGCAGGTCGGCCTGGGTGACGGTGGCGCGGTGGATCTTGGACTTGAACAGAGTGCGCAGCATCTGGACTCCTGGAAGACGGCTCCCTGCCTGCTTTGTGCAGGTCAAGGGCGGTCTTCACTGTACATGGGCACACACCGAAGTCGACTGTTGTGAGGAACATCGCTCCTCTCCGGAGACAAGGCTCCCCGCCTGGGCTTCCGAACGAATCAGGTTGTTATGACATCGCAGACCGTGCCCCTACTCAGACACTCTTCGCGGAATACGCCAGGACTGATGCTGACCAAACGCTGACCTAACTGACGGAACATCGGCAACCTGAACGTCACCTCCCAGGAGCAAACTGACGAGGTAATGCGCGAAAGCAACTCCCGGCCGGTATGAACAGCGCGCCCGCGGACAGCACTCCGATCGCGGCTGATGCCAAGGAAGGTGTCTGCAGTGGAGGCCTCCCATCCCGCGGAGAACTCTTCGCCTCCAGCTGCCGCGCCCATGAACGCCGGTCCGGCCGACCTGAGGGCGACCGGATACAGTGCGCGAGACGGGCGGCTGCAGCTGTCGGACGGGCGCTGCGAGGCAGCTATCGGGTGCGGGACAAGGACCATCCGGTCACAGCGAAGGTCCGTATCAAACTCGCGGCAGTCGTCGATCGCAACGACCACGAGTTAAGCATCGTCGGGCAGTCACATCCCCCCGCTCGCCAACACCGCCCTCCCGCCCCGTCCACTGCAGCAGTGCTTGAACTTCCGCCCTCGCCGCATCATGCATGGACATGGCGCATTCCTGCGTGGCCGCACCACTGCGAGGGGCACCGCTGCGCCGACAGCCTGCCCAAGGAGGATGGCGCGCTCAAGGTGGGTGGGGTCGTCCGCCACCATCCCGGGAAGGTTCCGGCCTGCGATGACGATCAGCGAGCCATGGTGGGCCCGCTCGTACCAGTGAGGTAAGAAGTTGAGCGGCAGCCCCGACAGGAGGTCGCTGTGGGGGCCGCTGAGGGTGATTCTGTTGTCGACCAGGCGGGCCCGAAGGTCCCGGCCGGAGACGGGCGGCAGGTCACGGAAGTCAAGGGGCTTGCCGCCGTTTTTGGTGTACAGGGTGCGCAGGTTGGTGAAGCCCGACTCCAGGAAGAGCCGGAGGATGACGTCCTCGATACGGCGGCTGCCGTTGATCGCTCCCCAGCCGCCGTGGCAGTCGAGGACGATTCCGACGCGGTCGCCGCCAAAGAGGATGCATTCGGCGTCGAAGCGATCCGGGGAGCGATCGGGGGCCGGTCCGCTGAGTTCGATCACGTCGGAGAGGTGGCAGTGGGAGTGCGCGAGCCGGAGCATCGGGTGGTGGACGTCCGGGTGTCGGAGGTAAAGGAGTTCTGCGTGGCCGGACTCTGCGATGATCAGATTGCAGATAGCGCAGTACTGCCTGGATGTGGCGAACCGAAGAGTGAGCGACTCCAAGTCGAATGCCGCCAACGCCTGCTGCACGGTATCGGAGATCCGCACGCTGCGCAGCCGGGGCAGGGCAGGGGACGGCACCACCGCGTCATCGCCACCGTCCCCAAGAGCACGAGCGCGGAGTGATTCGAGGACGCACAGGTCGACTGGACCACCGCCCACGAGTTCCACGGGGCTGGGCACGGTGCCGTCCGGGTCCATTTCATGGTGCAGTGCACCCAGGAAAACCAGGGTCTCGCCTGCCTCCGGCCAGTTGCTGAGTGCCTGGTGGAGTGCGAACGCCTGCCGGGCGTGGGAACGCCCGGCCTCCGATGCATGGAGTGCCTTCTCGGCGCGGGCCAGGTTGAACAGGCAGGTGGCGCGCAGTGGGCCGTCGTCGAGACGTTCGCTGATCTGCAGGGCCGTGCGGAATGACGCGGCCGCGGCGAGGTGGTCGCCGGCCTTGGCGTGGCAGGCGCCAAGGTTGGTGTGCAGGGATGTCAGCACGGTGTCCATGCCGAGCTTCTCGGCGAGCGGGATGTTCTTGGTCATCAGGGCGACGGCTTCGTCCCGGTTGCCGGTATGCAGCATGCAGGTCGCGGCCTGCGCGCGGGCGGTGAGGAGAACATGGAGATCTTTGTGCTCGGCAGCGGCTCGCGCGGTCTGCTCGTACTGGTCGGCTGCTTCGGCCCACCGCCCGGCCCGTGCGTGGATGTTGCCCAGTGCCATCCGGCAGTGCAGGACGCCGTCGACGTCGTCGTGCCGCTCGCAGTCGTTCAGTGCCCTGGTGATCGCGGACAGGGCTTCGGTGTGCAGGCCGCGTCGCGAGTGAAGGACGGCCAATGCACGCGTCGCCCGGGCCCGAGTGCCGGGGGAGGCGGCGTCGCTGAAGTCGGACACTACGGACCGCAGCATGCGGGCGCCGTCCTGCCACTGCCCCGCAACGACCAGGGCTTCACCCAGGGCCGCCCGCACTTGGGCGAGTGCCCGACTCTCGTCAGTGGCGGCGAGAGACAGTTCCGCTTCGGTCAGCAGGCGGACGGCGTCTCCGATCCTCCCCCGGTGCCACAGCAACTGGGCTCGCTTCTGCAGGACATCTGCCTGAAGAACCGGGCTGCCGGACTCTTGGGCCATGTCCGACGCGACCTCGAACTGCGACTCCGCCGTGTCGTGGTGCCCGATGCCGCCTCTGTACGAGGCGAGATAGGTCAGGGAGCGCGCCGCGTGCTGATGGTCGCCGATTCTGATGGCGAGGTCGGCGCACTGCGCGAGGTACGTCGCGGCCCGGTCGAGATCAGCGCGGTGCGCGGCATCCTCACCGAGCCGGAACAACGCTCGGACCTGGCCCTGCACGTCACCCGTCTCCTGATGGATGGACAGGGCGGCCTCGAGCGGCTCGGCAGGAGCCGACTCCGGCCGGGCGCTGGCCGGGACCGCCGCGAGGTCCATCAGCGCCCGCGCCTCCCACTCCCGGCTGCCTATGGCCCGGGCCCGTTCGATGTCCCGGACGGACTCCTCCGCCGCCTCTGCCACTCGGCCCGTGCGGCGCAGCAGTGTGACGATCGAGCGGGTGGCGAGCGTCTCACCGAAGCCGCTGCTCCGGCTCAGGTCGCGGCTGTTGCGCAGGTAGTTCTCGGCCCGGCGGGTCTGTCCGACCGCCAGGTACGCCTGGCCCAGGTTCCCCAGAGCGAGCGCCAGTGCCTGATGATGCCCGACAGTCCGCCAGTAGGACAGTCCGCTTCGTAGGTATTCTATGGCGTCGCGGGGCCGACCCAGGTTGATCAGCAACGTCCCCAGACCGAGCTGCGCCATGAACAGATGCTCGGCATCGTTGGCCGCGCGCGCCGTTTCGGCACAACGGGCGTACAGATCCACCGCATCCTGGCTCTCGCCGAGGTGCCCGGCAACCACAGCCCGGTTGTACAGCGCGGTGGCCGTCCAATTGACGTTTCCGGCCAGCTCCCCGGCCTCCTGTACGCACTGGTAGACGCGGTCCAGCTCCTTCCAGTGGCTGGCGACACGCAGGTGCTCGGTGAGTGCGGAGGCGAGAAGCAGTAGGTGGTCCCAGGCCTCGTACTGTCGGGCCGTCTCGACGAGAGCGACCGCGCCGGGACGGTCCGCGTCCAGCGACCGCAGTGCTTCGGTACTGCTCTCGGCCGGGACGGTCGCCGCCTCGTCCAGGAAACCGATCGCATCGGTAGACGACCGCACGCGAAGGGCTGTGACGACACACGCGTGACGAACGACATCCGCCCGTTGCGTCCCCGACCACGGCTTGGACGTCAGCCGGGCGAAGCGGTGCTGAATTTCGTGCATCACGAATCGGTCGTCGTCGAGCTGCTCGATGAGGCTGAGTTCGACCAGCGAGTCGAGGAGCGCGGCCGTGTCCGTGAGGTTGTCGTCGTCGACTTCGTCCAGCGGCGGCGGTGTGATGGCCGCTGCGACGACATCGATGGTGAACGACATGTGCGGCAGGGCACCGAGTGCGGAGAAAACCTGAGCCTGGTCGCGTTCGAGCGCGTCGAAGCTCTGCTGGAACACAGGCTGCAGCGTGGTCTGGCCTGCGACGAGGGCTTTGACGCTGCGGTCGGGGTTCATGATCTCGGACAGGTAGCGGTCGACGTTCACGCGGGGCCGGCGGGCCAGGTGCGCCGCGGCGATGTGCAGGGCGAGCGGGTGACCGGCACACGCCGCGGACAGCGCGGCCGTCTGCTCGCCGGTCAGTCGGCCGGGGCCGGCGACCGACCGTACGAGCTCCTCGCTGGGCGCGGCGTGCAGTGGACCGAGGTCGATGAGGCGGACCAGGCCGCTCAGCCCGCTGAGCTTGACGCGGCTGGTCCCCACCAGCGCGAACGGGCCGTCGACGGAGAGGATCTCAAGGAGCGCCTCCTCCGAGACGATGTCGTCGACGAGCAGCAGGACGCGCTTGTCGGCGAGCGTCGTCCGTAGCAGTGCCAGCTGCTGGTCACGGCGTTCCGGCAGGGGAGACTCAGGCGGAACGAGCGTATGGAGTATCGACGACACGAGGTCCGTGGGGCCGGTCGACAGCGCGAGATTGATGTGGAACTGGCCGTCCGGGTACCGCTCCGCGGCCAGCCGGGACATGCGCAGGGCGACGTCGCTCTTCCCGATGCCAGGAGCCCCGGTCACCACAACCGCCGCCCGGCCGCCGCCGTCCGCGCGCCGCAGCACGTCGAGGCCAGCGGAGATCTCCGTCTCGCGCCCGAACAGGCGCGGGCGCCGTTCGCCGGGCAGGATGGAGTCCTGCACCGAGCGGGACTGCAGGGACGGCAGCGTCACACGGACGTCGCCCGCCACGTACCCGGTGATTGCCACTCCACCGTGTGAGGCGTACGCCGCACCCGTCGCCCTGACCGAGACGGAGGCGGGCGCGCCGTCCGCCGTCGCCGCACTGACTCCGGTGATCGCGGTGCCGCCGTCCGTCGCGCGGGCGTCGCCGCTGTCACGCACCTCAGCGCCCGGCGGTGCATCGCCGGACCCGTTCTCGTCCTCCATCAACCCGCTTCCCGAGACTGGCTGTAGTCGATCCCGGTACCGGCACTGCTGCCGGACCCGTCAGCCGTCGCGTCACCGGTCCGATCCACCCGCGCCGATCCCGTGCCCAACCCGCCGGGCCCGCGGATCCCGGTGTGCGCCGACCCGCCACCGGACGCCTTCGCCTGGCCGGTATCCGTGGCCGAGTCCCCCTGGCGGCGGTCCAACCACGCCCACGCCAGCGCTGCGACCCCGGTGGCGACCTGCAACGACGCCCCGACCAGCTCCCCGGTTCCCGGGCCGTTCAGCATCCACACCATCGGCGTCGCCGCGATGCAGGCCACCCCGACCACGATCAGCACGATCTTCCACGGCCGTGTCACGCCGTCCCACCTTCCCCCTGGCCAGCCATTCCGCAGGTATAGCAAGGACGTTCAGGCTGTTGCCAATGGTTCCGGCGGTGCGGGTCGTCCGTGGTCTACCTCAAACGATCCGCGTGACGGTGAACAGGGGGTCGGAACGGCTCACCCGTGGCTCACTGTGCAGCATGCCGGTTCGGGCAGCGGAAAACTGACGGCCAGCTGGAGCGGGCGGACATGGGTGTACGCCCTGAAGAAAGTGTTCGCCCATCGCCAGAAGGCGATGGCGGGCCTGGCGCTCGTCGGGTACCGCATCTGTCCGGGCAGCTTCAAGAACAGACGCCCGGGCCGCTGGACGGCCGCGCACGTCGCTTCGGGCTCGGCGGGTTCCGCTATGTCCGCCCCGCCCGCGAGCCCTTCACGGTCCATGAGCTCCTCAGCCAACCGAGAACAATCTGGTCGCTGCTGCACTCTCCGCGTCCGTTGACGTGGCAGGACAGCCGCTGGTCGGTGCATCGGGCCTCAGCCAGGGCACCACATACACCGCGAGCACGATCCGCCCGTCGGTCGCCGTTGGCAGCGGGAGGCCGACCAGCGCGAGGCACAACCGCACGAGCTCCAGCCCGCCAGTCCAGAGCGGCATACAGTGCGCCGTGCCCGCACCGCTCCTCGGCCGCCAGGGACAGCGCGACCAGTGTCTTCACCAGTCCACGCATCGGTGAGCTCGATGAGCGCATCCGCCCGCCGAAAGAGACTCGTGGAACTCGACCCGAAAAAGCGGAACCGCAGGCCCAACGCCTCGCTTCCAGGCACATCAACGTGCGGACTCATGGGCAGCGACCGTTCTCTCGACTTCGTTACTCGACATCTCGAAGCGTGGAGAACAGCCGCCACCGCTGTCCCGTGAAGAACCGCAGTCAGTAGGACGAGTGAGCCGCGATGTTGAACGTCAAGCTTAGGACTTCACGGGCGACTGCCTACTTCAGACGCTCTCTCAGGCGTTCTCGTCATGGATCCGCGCACCCAGATCCTCTGCCCACTCCAGCGCCCACGCCTTGAGTTCTTCGATCTGCCGGGAGGTGAACCCGTACGCGGTGTAGTCCTCATCCTCGTACCAGTCCGCTCCGACGAGCCGGTCCCGGAGGTCTTCGAGGCTGAACTCGTCGTGGGCGCGACGGCGGCCCAGGGATTCGAGGTCGGCGGTGGAGCGGTGGCGGGAGGCAGCTTGGACGTCGATGAGGTCGCGGACGGTGCCGCGGTCAGCGAGGGCACGGACCTTGGTACCGATCACGTCATCGAGGGAAAGAACGGGGCCGTAGGGGGTCTGAGCGGGAGGGGCCCAGAACGCCTCCTTGAGGACGTCGACCTCGCACTCCTCGCCGGAGTGCGGATCGGTGACGAGGAACCGGCCGCTGAGCGGATCGGTCTGGATGTGCGTGGTCCGCCATCCGCGCGCGCTGAGACCTGCTGTGAGTGAGGCGACGATCTCCTGCATCGGAGCGGGGTTCTCGGTGGCGACGTCGAGGTCGCGGCTGAAGCGTTCGACCAGGCCGTGCGCCTGCACGGCGTATCCGCCGGTGAGGACCAGAGGGTAGGGGGAGCCGAGGTCGAGGATGTCGGCGAGGAGACGCTCGTGGAGCGGAGTGAGCTTCACGCGGCGGTCGTGTCGGCCGGAGCGGTGCGGAGCAGCTCGGGGAAGGCGTACTCCCAGACCTCTCGGATGTAGGGACTGATCAAGCTCCGCAGCACGGGCCACTGCTCGATGAGCAGCCGGTGGTGCAGGAGGGCCACCAGGTCCTCGCGCAGTCCTTCGGCGAGGACGGTGCGGTAGAGCGTCATGCGGGACTTCGGGCGGTCCAGGCTGTAGCTCGTCCGCCCGGACCAGACGATGTGGAGCGGCAGGTCCACGTCGCCCTCGACAGGGCCGGCCAGCTCCTGCAAGCGCTCGGGCAGTCGGCTGCGGTAGCGGTCCCGCAGCACCTCGGCACGGGGGGCGGTGATCGTCCTGTCCATACATCCAGTATCGCTGTCGGGAGGCGGTGGCATGGCGGATATAGGGATCACCTGTCGTATGTGCAGGTCGGGCGCTGCCTTTCCCTCGGGTGTCACACCGGGCAGGCCCTCAGCGCATCACGGCCCACCCGTGCAACTCCTCCAGGTGGCGGGGCAGCCGACTTCCCTGTTAGCCCAGGACCACCCGCTCACGGGCGCGGGTGATCATGACGTGGCAGGTCATGTGGAGAGCGGCCGCGGTGGGCGTGGGTCTCGGTGTCGGACACGCCGCTCGGTCCCGGAATGCAGCCCACTCGCTCAGGACCCCTGCGCGGACGAGCTCTCGGGTCAGGTAGCGAACCTTCCGAGCGAGAGCCAGGCACATCTGCCCAGGTTCCGTGAATGACGGTCACCGGGTCAACAAGCCAGGACGCTCCCTTGCCCGATGCTGACCGTTTCCTGACTCGAACGACGCGATCACGTCTCTGACCTGCGCAAATACCCGGATGCTAGATCTTGGACGTGAACAGAGTACGCAGCATGGGGACTCCTGGAAGACGGCTCCCTGCCTGCTTTGTGCAGGTCAAGGGCGGTCGTCACTCTACATGGGCACGTGTCGGACTCGAAGTGAGGAACATCGCGCGCACCGTCTGTTGCGCCATCGCCGACCAGGCGCCTGCCCGGTCACTCGGCCGTGAGGTCCATGAGCTGTTCGGCAGCGGTGGTGTTCCCCCCGTCGGCGAGGCGTCGCAGCTCGTCGATGTCGTCCTGTTCGGTGGCCAGTTCGATCAGCTGGTCGGTGGCCGTGGCGTTGCCGGTGTCCGACAGGCGGCGTAGTTCTTCGATGTTGCCTTGTTCCGCGGCGAGTTGGATGAGTTCGTCGGTTGCCGTGGGGTTGCCCGTCTCCGCGAGGCGGCGGAGTTCGTCGAGGTCGCCGAGTTCGACGGCGGTGTTGATCTGTTCGTCAGAGCTGGGCATGAGGGAACCTCTCGTGGCTAGGCGGCCGGGTTCGGGTTCGGGTTCGGCAATTTTCCCGAGGCGCGCAGGACGTCTCGGTGGGTGTGCCACTCGTCGACCAGTCCGGGCAGGCGTTCGGCCAGGAACTCGGCGAGCGCGACCATTTCCTCCAGCGGCGCGCGTCGCTCCGGCGGGGCGTCGGCGAGGAGGGCCAGGCCTTCGCGGAAGAGGGAGGCGTGTTCTCTGTGGAGGGCCGCGTCGAAGTTCTGTGGCTGTTGGGTGGCCGGGTTCAGGCTCACGCGGTCCATGCGCTCGCCCGCGGTGCGTGTGCGTCGCGCCATCCCGTAGCCCTCCAGCAGCTTGACGGCGCCGGTGATGGCGCTGCGGCTCGCCAGTAGCGCTTCGCCCAGTTCGTCGATCGTCTGCTGTGGAGGGTCGCAGACGAAGAGGTGACCCAGCAGGCGCCCGGCCATGGGCGGAAAGCCGTACTGGCGGGCGTAGAAGCGGCCGACGTGGTCGGCGAAGAGCAGTTCGGAGTCGCGGGACACACGGCCAAGATAGCAGCTTTAGCTGAGATGACATTTATTTGTGTCATCCCAACGGAACCTTCGTCAGGAGAGGCCGGACAGCCTCAGGACCGCCTCCGCCGTCTCGTCGTCTATGCGGTGGCCGAGTCGCTCCAGGACCTCAGCCCCCTGGCGCAAGGTGCCCCGCTCGACGGAGTGCCGTACGCCCGTGTCGAGTTCGTGCCAGATCAGCGGGTTCGCGGCGAGGACGCGGGGGTCGAGCTCCAGGCGGTTGCCCTGGGTGTCCCGCAGGACGAGGTGGGCGGAGGCGCCGTCGTACTGCCGTACGGCCACCAGGGCGTCCGTACGCACCATGCGCCGGCGCCACGGGGTGCGTACCGCGAGCCAGCCGGGGCCCGCGGACACCCGAGGTGGGAGCAGGACGGCGCACATCGCGGTCGACAGGGCGGCCCAGAGCAGGGCGCGCACGGGTGTCAGGCTCCCGGCGTCCCAGTCGACGACCATGGTCATCGCGCAGAAGACCAGGGCGCAGCCCATCGCGAACCGGGCGCTGCCACTCCAGTGGCGGTCGTCGGCCGGGTCGCGTGGTCCGCTCCGTCGCATGACGCCGACGCTAGGCCGCCGGGCGCGGAGCGGCGGCTGCGGCTTACGGGTTCCTGACGCCGTACGGGCGGATTTTGACGGGGCTCTGACGCCTCGGGCCCGTGCGCACGCGGGGCGGACGTCTCGGCCCGTGTGGACGCGAGGGCGGCGCGTGCGGTCCGGTTCGGCCTCGCGCAGGACCTCGCGGGTGACCGGGGCGACCTCGCCCTGGCCGAAGAGGAAGAAGCGCAGGAAGCTGGCGAACGGGCCGCCTTCGGTCCACTCGAAGTGGATGTGCGGGGTGCAGCCGGTGGTGTCGCGGGCGTGGAGGAGGAGGACTCCAGGGTCAGGACGCGGTAGCGGCCGTGCGGGACCTCGCCGTGGACCGTGAGGCCCACCTCGAACGCCGTCCCCGGTGTGATGCTCGTCGGCCTGTCGGTGCTGATCTCCCGCTTCCACCTCCAGCCGGTCGAGGGCGTCACCGTCCTCGCCCGGCTCGCCGACGCCTTCCTCGGCCACAACTGGGCGTTCCACGTCATCCAGTTCCACCTGCCGCACGTGTTCGCGCTGAAGGCCGACCGTCAGGTCCACCGGCACGGCGTGCTCGCCCTGGCGGCCGTCTCGGCGGCCCTGCTGGTCTTCTCCGGCGGCGACACCAACACGCTCGTGCCGCTCGGCAAGGCACTGCTCAACGGCTTCGGCGCGGTGCTGACCGGCGTCGCGACGGTCGTCGTCACGGCGAGCAAGTTCGAGGAGGGCTCCTGGCTGGTCGTGGCCACCCCGCCGCTGCTGGTGGCGGCCTTCGTCGCCGTGCACCGCGCCTACGCCCGGATCGGCGGACGGCTGGACCTCGGCCGGGTGCCCGAGCTCCCGCACCGCGACCGGTCCGTGGTGATCGTGCCGGTCTCCTCCCTCTCCCGGCCGACGTCCGAGGCGCTGAGCCCCGCCTCCCTCGGTGACGAGGTCCGCGCGGTCACCGTCTGCTACCCGGACCCCGAGGACCGTGCGCAGATGCACGCCCCGGAGGGCGCGTGTGCTCCTGGTCCTGCCGGCCTCCGAGCGCCGCACCCTGGGCCGCCCCATCGGCGCCTACGTCCGCGAGGTCATGGCGTCGGAGCGGGCCACCCGGGTCACCGTCCTGATACCCGAGACCGAGCCGGAGCGGCTGTGGCAGCTGCCGGCTCCGCTTCCGGCTGCTGTGAGTGACGTCCCGCACCGTCACGGGCGGCTCTCCCACCGGCGCCGACGAGGTGCCGTAAGGGGCCCGTCAAAGGTGCGGCCGTCGCCGTCAGAGAGCCGTCAAGGCCGCTCGGATCCGGCCATACAGGCGCTTTCCTCTAACCGTCCGTTCTTCTTTCGAACCTCACTCCAGGGAGTCAGCGATGGCCGATGTGGCCTTCGTCGTCACCACGATCGCGGTGTTCGCGCTGGTGGCTCTTGTCGCCAAGGGGGTGACGAAGCTGTGACCGCCGAGAACGTCGTCGGCCTGGTCGTGGCCGTCGCCCTCCTGGGCTATCTCGTCCTCGCCCTGATCTTCCCGGAGAGGTTCTGAGATGGGTCCCGTCCTCGCCGGCGCGCTTCAGCTGCTGGCCCTCATGGCGGCGCTGGCGCTCGCCTACGTCCCGCTCGGCACTTACATGGCCAAGGTCTACTCCTCCGAACGTCATCTGCGGGTCGAGAAGTGGATCTACAAGGGCATCGGTGCCGACCCGGACACCGAGATGCGCTGGCCGGCGTATCTGCGCGGGGTGCTGGCCTTCTCGGCGGTCGGCGTGCTGTTCCTGTACCTGCTCCAGCGGCTGCAGGGCGTACTGCCCGGCTCCCTCGGCTTCTCCTCGATCGACCCGGACCAGGCGTTCAACACCGCCGTCTCCTTCGTCACCAACACCAACTGGCAGTCGTACTACGGCGAACAGGCCATGGGCCACGTCGTGCAGACCGCCGGTCTCGCCGTCCAGAACTTCGTCTCGGCGGCCGTCGGCATCGCGGTGGCCGTCGCGCTGGTGCGCGGGTTCGCCCGGTCCCGCACCGGTGAGCTGGGCAATTTCTGGGCCGACCTGGTGCGCGGTGTCGTCCGCATCCTGTTGCCGCTCGCGTTCCTCGCGGCGCTCGTGCTGGTCGCCTGCGGCGCGATCCAGAACTTCTCCGGCATCCACGAGGTCGGGCAGTTCATGGGGGGCTCGCAGCAGTGGAACGGCGGGGCGGTGGCCTCGCAGGAGGCCATCAAGGAGCTGGGGACCAACGGCGGCGGCTACTTCAACGCCAACTCCGCCCACCCCTTCGAGAACCCGACCCCGTTCACCAACCTCTTCGAGATCTTCCTGATCCTGGTGATCCCGTTCGCGCTGACCCGCACCTTCGGTGTGATGGTCGGCAGCGTGAAGCAGGGCTACGCGATCCTCGCCACCATGGCCACCATCTGGGTCGGCTTCACCGCCCTGATGATGTGGACCGAGTTCGCCCACCACGGTCCGGCGCTCCAGATCGCGGGCGGGGCGATGGAGGGCAAGGAGGTCCGTTTCGGCGTCGGCGGCTCGTCGATCTTCGCGGTGGCGACCACGCTCACCTCGACGGGTGCGGTGGACTCCTTCCACTCCTCCTTCACCGGTCTCGGCGGCGGCATCACCATGCTCGGCATGATGCTGGGCGAGATCACGCCCGGCGGGACCGGCTCCGGCCTCTACGGCATCCTGATCATGGCGATCATCGCGGTGTTCATCGCCGGTCTGATGGTCGGCCGCACCCCCGAGTACCTGGGCAAGAAGATCGGCTCCCGCGAGATCAAGCTCGCGGCCTGCTACATCCTCGTCACCCCGGCCCTGGTGCTCGTCCTCACGGCCTTCGCGATGGCGCTGCCGACCCCGGTGCACTCGATGACCAACAGCGGGGCGCACGGCTTCTCCGAGATCCTCTACGCCTACACGTCGGCCGCGAACAACAACGGCTCGGCCTTCGCCGGTCTGAACGCGGACACCCAGTGGTTCAACACCACGCTGGGCCTGGCGATGGCACTCGGCCGATTCGTGCCGATGATCTTCGTGCTGGCGCTCGCGGGCTCCCTCGCCGAGCAGAAGCCGGTGCCGGTCACCGCGGGCACCCTGCGGACCGACAAGCCCCTGTACACCGGTCTGCTCGTCGGCACGGTCCTGATCGTCACCGGTCTCACCTACTTCCCGGCGCTCGCGCTGGGTCCGCTGGCCGAGGGGCTGGCGGCATGACCACCCGTATCGAGAACCAAGAGGGTTCCATGTCCACAGCCACCCCGACCCGGGCGCCGCACAGCGACGCACCGACCGGGCACAAGCCCGCCGAGGGACGTGTCGGCGCGGGCCTCTTCGATCCCAGGCAACTGGTCACGTCGCTGCCGGACGCCTTCCGCAAACTCGACCCCCGGGTGATGGTCAAGTCGCCCGTGATGTTCGTGGTGTGGATCGGGTCGGTCCTGACCACGGTGTTCTCCTTCAAGGACCCCGGCGACTGGTTCGGCTGGACCATCAGCGCCTGGCTCTGGCTGACCGTCGTCTTCGCCAACCTGGCGGAGGCGGTCGCCGAGGGCCGCGGCAAGGCCCAGGCCGACACCCTGCGCAAGGCCAAGACCGACACGGTCGCCCGGCGGCTGGCCGGGAACACCGAAGAGCGCGTCCCGGGCACCGAGCTGACGATCGGTGATCTGGTCGTCTGCGAGGCGGGTGACGTCATCCCCGGCGACGGCGATGTCGTGGAGGGCGTCGCCTCGGTCGACGAGTCGGCGATCACGGGTGAATCGGCGCCGGTGATCCGCGAGTCCGGCGGTGACCGGTCGGCCGTCACCGGCGGGACGAAGGTGCTCTCCGACCGGATCGTCATCAGGATCACGACGAAGCCGGGCGAGACCTTCATCGACCGGATGATCAACCTGGTCGAGGGCGCGGCCCGGCAGAAGACGCCCAACGAGATCGCGCTGAACATCCTGCTGGCGTCCCTGACGATCGTGTTCCTGCTGGCCTGCGCCACCCTGCCGCCGTTCGCGGACTACGCGGGCACCCACCTGACGATGGTCGTCCTGGTGGCCCTGCTGGTCTGCCTCATCCCGACCACCATCGGCGCGCTCCTGTCCGCCATCGGCATCGCGGGCATGGACCGGCTCGTGCAGCGCAATGTGCTGGCGATGTCGGGCCGGGCGGTCGAGGCCGCCGGTGATGTCTCGACCCTGCTGCTGGACAAGACCGGCACCATCACCCTCGGCAACCGCCAGGCCTCCGAGTTCGTACCGGTGTCCGGGGTGACCGAGGCCGAGGTGGCCGACGCCGCCCAGCTCTCGTCGCTGGCCGACGAGACCCCCGAGGGCCGCTCCATCGTCGTCCTCGCGAAGGAGAGGTACGGCCTGCGCGAGCGCCACCAGGGAGAACTCGCCGGAGCCGAGTGGATCGCCTTCACCGCCCAGACCCGGATGTCGGGCGTGGACGTCGACGGCAGGAAGATCCGCAAGGGCGCCGCGGGATCCGTCGTCGCATGGGTGAAGGAACAGGGCGGTGAAGTCGCCCGGGACGCCTCGGAGGTGACGGACCGCATCTCCGCGGCGGGCGGCACCCCGCTGCTCGTCGCGATCGAGGACACCGACGGGGCCCGCGTCCTCGGTGTCATCCACCTGAAGGACGTCGTCAAGGACGGCATGCGGGAGCGGTTCGACGAACTGCGCCGCATGGGCATCAGGACGGTCATGATCACGGGTGACAACCCGCTGACGGCGAAGGCGATCGCCGAGGAGGCGGGCGTCGACGACTTCCTCGCCGAGGCCACCCCCGAGGACAAGATGGCCCTGATCAAGCGGGAGCAGGCCGGCGGCAAGCTCGTCGCGATGACCGGTGACGGTACGAACGACGCGCCCGCGCTGGCCCAGGCGGACGTCGGCGTCGCGATGAACACCGGTACGTCGGCCGCCAAGGAGGCCGGCAACATGGTCGATCTCGACTCCAACCCGACGAAGCTCATCGAGATCGTCGAGATCGGCAAGCAACTCCTCATCACCCGGGGCGCCCTGACGACCTTCTCGATCGCCAACGACGTCGCCAAGTACTTCGCGATCATCCCGGCGCTGTTCGCGGCCGTCTACCCGGGCCTCGACAAGCTCAACGTCATGGGCCTGTCCTCACCGGACTCCGCCATCCTCTCCGCCGTCGTCTTCAACGCGCTGGTCATCATCGCGCTCGTGCCGCTCTCCCTGAAGGGCGTGCAGTACCGGCCGGTGAGCGCCGACAGGATGCTGCGGCGCAACCTCACGATCTACGGCATCGGCGGACTGATCGCCCCGTTCATCGGCATCAAGATCATCGACCTGCTCGTCTCCCTCATCCCCGGGCTGTAATTTCTTGAAAGCGTGTTGAGTCGCCATGAACAACTCCGTATCGAACACGGTCCGGTTGCTCGGGGCGGGCCTGAGGGCCCTCCTGGTGCTGACCCTGGTGACCGGTGTCCTCTACCCACTGGTCGTCACCGGCATCGCCCAGGGCCTTTTCAGCAGCAAGGCGAACGGCTCGGAGATCAAGGCGGACGGCAAGGTCGTCGGGTCGTCGCTGATCGGGCAGGCGTACAACCTGCCGCTGAAGAAAGGCCAGGAGACCCCGGAGCCCGATCTGAAGTGGTTCCAGGGCCGCCCGCAGAACGGCCTCGGCACCAACAGCGTCAACACCCGGTACAAGCTGATCCTGTCGGGCGCCACCAACCGGTCCGCCGACAACAAGGACCTGGTCGACTGGGTGACCGCCGCCAAGGCCGCCGTGATCAAGGACAACGCGACGGCCGACCACAAGGTCAAGCCGTCCGAGGTGCCCGCCGACGCGGTCACCTCCTCCGGCTCCGGACTGGACCCGGACATCTCCCCGCAGTACGCGGACCTCCAGGTCCACCGGGTCGCCGAGAAGAACGGCCTGCCCGTCGCCGAGGTGGAGAGGCTGGTCGACGAACACACCGAGGGCCGCACCCTCGGCTTCATCGGCGAGCCCCGCGTGAACGTCCTCGAGCTCAACATCGCGCTCAAGGACCTCGTGGCGAAGAGCTGATGGAGTTACCCGACCGACAGGGGAGTTGGCGGCCCGGAGGAGATCCGGGACCGCCGACTCCCGCCGTCATGAAGCCGGTACGGCCCGACGTACGACACGAAAGGCGCACGCCCATGACAAGGGTGCTGGTGGTGGAGGACGACCCGCAGCTCGTACGGGCCCTCGTCATCAATCTCCAGGCACGCCGGTACGGGGTGGACGCGGCCCCCGACGGCGCCACCGCGCTCCGCCTCGCGGCCGCCCGCCGGCCCGACGTCGTCATGCTCGACCTCGGGCTGCCCGACATGGACGGGGTCGAGGTCGTCAAGGGGCTGCGCGGCTGGACCCGCGTCCCGATCCTGGTGCTGTCCGCCCGGCAGGCGTCCGACGAGAAGGTGGCGGCGCTCGACGCGGGCGCCGACGACTACGTCACCAAGCCGTTCGGCATGGACGAGCTGCTGGCCCGGCTGCGGGCCGCGGTCCGCCGTACCGAGGAAACCTCGCTCGCGTCCGGGGCCACGCTCGTGGAGACGGCCGACTTCACCATCGACCTGCTGGCCAAGAAGGCCGTACGCCGGGGCCACGACATCCGCCTCACGCCGACCGAGTGGCACCTGCTGGAGATCCTGGTCACCGACCCGGGCCGGCTGATCACCCGGAAGCAGCTGCTCCAGGACGTCTGGGGCGTCTCCCAGTGCAACAAGACCAACTACCTGCGCGTCTACATGGCCCAGCTCCGGCGCAAGCTGGAAGCGGACCCCTCCCACCCCCGCCATCTCATCACCGAGCCCGGCATGGGCTATCGCTTCGAAGCGTGAACGCCGAAGCGTGAACGAAGGGCGTACATGGCACGCGGCAAGCTCCGGATCCACCTCGGCGCGGCACCCGGCGTCGGCAAGACCTACGCCATGCTCTCCGAGGCGCACCGCCGGGTGGCGCTCGTCGACGAACTCCCCCACACCAACATCCCCGGCTCCCGCAACGAGAAGCGCCGGCATCGACGTCATCTCCACGGTGAACATCCAGCACGTGGAGTCCCTCGGTCCGGCCGGCGTCCACCACGGAGATCTTGGACTCCTGGAAGACGGGCGGCCTCGGGCCGAGCACTCCTCAGAGCTTCGGGATCTTCAGCGCGGCCCAGGTCCTGGGGCCCGGGATCCCGTCCGCGTCGCCCGCCAGTTCGGGCCGGGAGCGCTGGAAGTCGGCGACGTTGAGCCTGTCCGCCTCCGTCCACTCAGGTCCGGGACCCGAGGTGTAGTGCTTGCCGAAGCCGAGCGCCACCAGGCGTCTGCCCAGAGCGGCGACGAGAGGGCTGCGGCGGCCGGCATGGAAGGACGCCGTCCCGGGAAACGGCTCGTACCGCGGCGCCGGCGGCTTCGCCGGGCCCGCCGTCGGCAGTCGCAGTTCCCGTCCCACCGAGATGTCGTCGGCGTCCTTGATTCCGTTGAGGGCCAGCAGGGCATCCACGGTGGTCCGGTGCGCGGCCGCGATGGCCGTCAGGGTGTCGCCCGCCTTCACGGTGTAGGTGCCGGACCCGGCGTCCGGAATGGTTCCCCTGCCGTCGGAGCGGGGCCTGCCCGGCACGATCTCGATGTCCAGGGCCCCCGGGTCCCAGTGGTCCTGGCCGGGGATCTGGGAGTGCCCGTAGTGGCCGCCCTTGTTCTCCCAGGTGATACGGGGACGCTCCGTCGCCGCGGCCGCGGTGGCCGGCGGGGCCCCGACGGGCCACACGTCCGGGATGCCGTGCGCGCGCATCGCGGCGAGCAGCCTCTGGAAGTTCGGCTTGGCCTTCGGGTCGAACCCCTTCGTCCACGGGGTGCCGGCACGTCCCAGTACCTCGACCTGGATGCAGACCTTGCCGGTGCGGTTCGTGCGGCGCGTGCCGTCGTTCTTCAGCGCCCTCGACGACAGGTTCAGGGGCCCGAACTGGCCCAGCCGGTCGGTGACCGGGCAGTAGATCACCTGCGGTTCCACCCCGGCACGGATCAGGAAGGCGGCCACGGAGGTGAAGTAGCCGGAGCCGGCCGGGGACTCGGTGGTGTGCCACACGGCCCGCGGCGGCTCGAGCGGGGTGTCCATCGCTCCTCCGATGCGCTGCGCGCCGAGCCGGGTCGCGCCCTCGATGTACGCCGGGCCCGAGGCGTCGTGCGGCACACCGCCCAGGGTGCGGATGTCGCTGCCCAGGACCCCCGCGCGCCGGCCGCCGGTTCCGTCGTGCGGGCCGGTGGGCTCGTAGACGTCCAGGTCGCCGTCGTCGCGCAGGACCACGAAGGCGCCCTCGTGCCGGGGGTGTTCCTTTACCTGGCGCGCGGAGCCCGGAAGGGCGGCGATGGCGCGTACCCGGTCGACGTGGGCCTGGTCGACGGTGCCCAGATAGGTGGTGGTGATGTCGTGGGTGTCGGGGTCCGGGTGGTCGACCGCGACGTGGAAGGTGGTCATGTCGGAGTTCCGTTCTCGGGGCCGGCGGAGGTCTTCCCGCTCGGACGGGGGACGTGAGGCACACGCCTTGCCCGCTCCCGGCGCGGGTCGGGACGGTTCGGGCGGCGGGGCCACGGAAGAGGCCGGGGAAAGTGAAGGGGGCGACCGCGGAATCGGTCAGGAGCTCAGGAAGGTCACCCGCTCGGCCGTCTCGATCATCTGCCGGGCGAAATCGCCGGAGCCGAGCGTCTCGACGCCCAGCGTCGCGGCGATGCCGCTGATGAGATCACCGATGGGCAGCCGGCCGCCCGGTCCCAGGGGCAGCGGCGCCAGAACCGGGCCGCTCTCCCCGTCGGGGTTGCGCAGTGACTTGCCGAACCGTCCGGCGGCCGGGAGTTCCACCGCGAAGTGCACCGCCTCGGGCCGCTGCCGGACGTCCAGCCGGTTCAGTGTGCCGGCGAAGAGGCAGAGCATGATGTCCGGGGTGAGACGGATCGTCCCCACCTCCTCCAGGGGACCGTCGTGCCCCTCGGCGAACGCCTCGACGACCAGCCCGGGATAGCCGGACACGACGCCGGATCTGATCAACGCTCCGGTCACCACGGTCGCCCTGTCCACCGGCGGTCCTGCCCGGTCGAGTTCGGCGTCCGCCGCGGTCAGTCTGCCGATGCTGAAGGCGCCGTCCAGCAGATGGCGTATCCACTGCTGGTCGAGGCTGACGAACCGGATGCTCTCCACCGGCAGCAGCCGCTCGTCGGGCACGAGGTACATCAACGGGACCCCCGCCAGACCGGCCAGGCCCGTCAGCCAGGTCCGTACCGTGTCCGGCAGCGTGTCGTCGATGTCCGGGACGTCGAGCGGGTAGCCGGTGGCGGGTTCCAGGGCCGCCCGCAGCCGCTTCTGGCTGCGGCGGCGCTTCCAGTCGTACAACGCGGTGGCGTAGTCGGTGCTCTGCAACGCCAGCAGCCTGCCCAGTTCCCAGGCGGCGGCGTAACCGGCCTCGAACATGCCGATGTCCGGGTGGAAGCGCAGCAGCCCGTCGGAGCTGCGGGTCGCCGGGAGCGGAGACAGCGCCACCGGGCCGGTCGTCAAGGGGCCCCGGTACCACGACACGGTGCTCCCGCCCTGCCGCAGGGTGTGCCGCACCGGAACCTGCCCCTGGCGCAGCAGGCCGTCGGCGGCGGCGTTGCCGCTGTCGGCCAGCCGCAGTGGGCTGCCGTGCTGAGCCAGGTCCCGGACGAGGGCGGCGAAGTTCTGGTTCTCGGCCACGCAGGCGAACCGCCAGGAGGCCAGGCTCACCAGACGTACGAGTGAGTCGGGCCCACCGGGGCCCAGGTCGAACCCGTCGGCCCGGTACCGCCCTTCCACCGACACCAGGTGCGCGGTGCTCGGCTCGTCCGCCGACGGCAGCCTGTTCCCCAGGACCACCGCGACGTCCGGGGCGCCCTCGGTCCGCCGCAGGTGTGCCAGGTAGGGCAGTTCCGCCGCCGACGGCAGGATCTCCTCCAGCACGCCTCTGGGTACGTCGATGACGGTGGCCTGGTCCTCGGGCGACTGGTGTGCCTCGAGTGGGGTGGCGGGAAAGTACGCCGGCCCGGCGCCGAGGTCGGCGAGCCGGACCACCTTCGGATCGGGCCGCTGCGACTGGGTGAACAGCAGCAGCACCAGCCAGGGGCGGACATCTCCGGAAGGGGGTTGCTCGTCGTCGCCGGACGAGCGTTCCCAGGGCAGCGTCGGCCGGTCCAGCATGACGTGCGGCAGTACGTTGCGATGGTCGCCGAGGCTGCCGTCCGGCGGGAACACCGCCGTCACCCGGCCCGCCGCGAGGGAGAACCGGTCCGCGCTGACGGTGAACCGACGGGTCGCCGGAAACGGTTCCGGGCTTTCGGTGATCGTCTGGGTGGTGGTGATCACGTACTCCCCGGGCGGCAGGACCGGCTGGGCGTGATCGACGAACGTGATGGTGTCAGCCATGGGTGACCACCTGTGGTACCTCCAGGAACTGGTCGACGCCGAATCCGGCCAGGTCGATCGGAACGTCGCCGAGCACCGCGTCGACCAGGGCCGTGCGGGCCGCGGCGACGGCGGGGTCCCGCAGCGCGGCGGTGATCGTGCCGGCGTCCTGCGCGGTGTGGCGGGCCGGTTCGGCGGTCGCCCAGCGGATCGCGTCCGGTTCGGTGAACAGCGGGGTCGCGCTCTGCAGCGCGGCGCTCGGCAGGGTCGCCGAGACGGCCGGTTCCTTCGGCGGCAACGGCCGCACCGTATAACCGGTGAGCAGCTCTCCCACCAGCTGCGGCCGGTTGAGCGAGGCGCCGAACTCACTTCCCCAGAGCGCCGACGGGAGTTGCTTGCCGACCGGCATGAAGTCGAACAGATGGTCGACCTCTTTGCCGTCCTTGGTGATCTCGATCCGGTGCGTCGAGGTCGCGGACGCCACGTCCATCGGGCTCACCCCGAAGGTCGTACCGGCGGTGCCCGTCGGGAGCGTCTTGTCCCGCCCGGCCGGACCACGTACCGCGCCGGTGCTGGGGATGACCGAGTCGGTGACCAGCACCAGGCCGTGCGGGTCGACCACACCGAGGTCCGTGCCGCCGCCCGGGGCCAGCGCTCCGCCGGCCAGCGAGACGGTGGTGATCTCCTCCCGGGGCGGGAGCAGAGTCGCCCGGAACCTGTCCCACGGCATCGGCGCGGGCGCGCCGGAGCCCGAAGCACCGAAAGAGATGGTGAAGGAGATGATGCTCAGGTCGATGTGGGCACGACCGCCGAAGTCCGGGCCCCAGAACTCGACGTCCGCGCCCACATGGGCGCTGATGGTGTGGCTGCCGAAGAACGAGAACGTGTACGAGGCGCCGATCGAGACGTGCGCGGAGGCCTCGTAGTGATACGGCTGCCACGCGATGAGGAAGTCCATCGACGCGTCGAACCAGGCCTGCAGCGAGCCGTCGTGCCAGGTCGCGCTGAGGCTGCCGCCCGCCATCAGTGCCGAGGGGGTCAGCGCGTAGTAGGCGCTGCCGGTGAGCTGCAGATGTGAGTTGACCTGCCAGTTGAAGCCGAGCCGCGGCACCACCGGGTAGTGCGCGGGCACGGTGAAGTGCGGGTGGTAGCCGCCGACGCTCAGGACGAAGTCACCGCTGTTCGGCCCGGCGAACCAGGTACTGAACGCGAAGCCGCCGGTCAGCCGGCAGTCGCGGGACAGCAGATAGGAGTTCGGGGTGAGCTGGGCGGCGATCGAGAAGAACCCGTCGTCGGGGACGAAGGTGGCGCGCAGCGCCAGTTGCACCTCGGCGACCGGTGTGATGTCCGCCGCGCCCGCGTCCGCCGCGGGCAGGATCAGCGTCGACAGCCCCATCATGTTCAGCTCGAACCGGTGACCGAAGCCTGCCGACAGCAGCAGGAAGGAGTCGACCATCTCGAACGAGGTGAACCGGATCCCGAACATCAGGAAGAGGTCACCGGGCGACGGTGGCAGCGCGGCACTCAGCCGCTGCAGCTGACCGCCCACGTCGGCGGTGGGCGAACCACCCCCGACCACGTCGGCGATCAGCGGGAAGTCGGCGAGCCGGTCCAGCGCGGGCGGGATAAGCCTGCGGTTGTAGCCGAAGCCGGCGGCCAGCCCGCGAACGAAGAAGAACGCCGGCCCGCCGATCGGCTTGTCGAGGAACGCGTACACGAACAGGGACGGGCCCTGAGGGAGTTGAAGGTAGGAGCCGATGGCGCCGATGGAGAAGTCGGCGGTGCGGATGGTGGCCGCTCCGCCGTACGCCGGATAGGTCACGCCCTCGAACTCGACGGTGCTCTTCAGGAACGAGCCGCCGATCTCCACCGGCCCCGCCGCGTACGCCAGATCGAGTCCCGCCAGTCCGAAGGTCGGTGTCGCGGCCGGGTCGGACAGCTCGACCCCCGCCTCCAGGCCGGTCAGGGTGAGGGTCAGTCCGGCCGCCGAGATCGAGGCGTCCAGCAGTACGGCGAGTTCGGCGCCCTGACCGGGCGGGTGCTCGTACCGCACGCCCACCCGCTGGATGTGGATCGGCCCGAAGGACCGCTGCACCTTGTACCAGAGGGCGTCGTCGGCGCTCTGCGTCGACTTGTCGGGTACGGGTGTCGTGGGTTGGCTGCCCGCCACCGGCAGGACCAGGGGCTTTTCCAGGGTGCCGAGCTTCAGCAGGCCGCTGATCAGGAAACCGGCGGACAGATCCCCGTCGGGGAGCTTGGCCACCTGGTCCGGCAGCATTCCGTTGACGGCGGCGACCTCGGCTGCGGTCAGGGCGGCGGAGGCCGCGACCAGCCGGAGCGGATCGAAGCCCATCTCGCCCGCGCCGAGATGATCGCCGACGACGGGCAGGTGCGACAGGTCGACCGTGAGCGCCAGGTCGGCGCCGAACAGGTACGCCGGCCCGTCCACGGCGAGGAAGGCGTCCTTCAGGTCCACGGTCAGCCCGTCCGGGACGAAGGCGGCGGCGGACGGCAGCAGGGCGGCGACCAGGTCCTTCAGCGCGGGCACGGGGTCACCGGCCGCGTGGCTGTAGGCGGCGGTGAACAAGCTCGCCGTCGGCTGCCCCGCGAACCTCAGGTCGAACCGGGGCCTGAAGGGCCCGTGCGCCGTCGGTACCGTCGCGGCGAGCGCGGCGGTGAGGGTCCGCTGCCCGGTGTCGATCGCCAGGGTCAGGTCGACCTGGGCGGTGTCGAGGGGGAACAGGGCCTCGCCGGTGAAGAAGAGGCGTCCGGTACCGGTGGACATCTCCATGCCGAGGTTCTCGACGACGAGCCCGGCGATCGGCGCGGGCAGGGCGATCGCGCCGAACCGGTCGGCGATCTCCTGGAACAGCCTGCCGATCGGGACTTGCTGATCGGGTCCGGTCTCGCCGGTGAACTGCCAGTCGCGGGCCCCGGGGTCGTGTGCCGCGGAGATCCTGAGGAAGACTCCGGCGATCACGAATACCGCCAGCGCCTTGAAGGTGGTGTTCTGGGCGTGCTTGACGGAGAACATCACGCTGTTCAGCGAGACCGAGTCCGTCAGCCGCCACTCGCCGTCCAGCTCTAGGAAGGCGTCGTAGACGGCCGCTTCGTTCTGCTGGGGAATGGTCAGGCCGAAGTCGAACTTGAGCACCGACAGATCCGGCACCGGCGAGGGATCGGCGCCGGTCAGCTCGGTGTAGACCTCGCGCATGCTCAGCGGGCCGTCGCCCTCGCGCAGCCCGCCGCCCAGCGTGCCGGTGCGGGTGTCGGCGGTGATCTCCAGGGTGCCTTCCTTGCCGATGCCGAACAGCCCCGTGAGGAGGGCGGACGGACGTGGCGAGGACAGGGGGCTGTCGATGCGGAAGGTCAGGTCGATCGCCTGCACGTCCAGCAGGTCCGGGACGACCGTCCACTCCTCCTGGGTCTCCAGGGTCAGGCTGACGAAGTCGACCGACAAGGTGGCCGGGGTCACCTGCATCGAGACCTTGGTGAGCGCCACCGGGCTGGTGACGGAGAGGTCGAACGGGACCGGCAGGGCGGACTGACCGGCGAATCCGGCCACGTCCGCGAGGCTGATGGCGCCGAGCGCGCTGAAGTCCCCGGAGAACAGCAGGCTCTCGCCCCAGCCGAAGATCTTCGTGTCGACGAGCACGTCGTGCCGCGTTCCGCCCACGGTGATCGGGACGGCCGCGGTCACCGTGACCGAGCCCCGCGCCGACCAATCGATGCGGTGATAGTTGAAGACGGGATCCGAGGTGATCTCGTACCGCAGATCGGTGAGAGTGAACAGGCCCAGGCCGAGGGTCAGCTTCTCAGGCCCGTACAGCAGGATGTCCGGCACGGGAGTCGTGGGGAAGCCCAGCGCCTCCGGGCCGCTCACCATGGTGATCTTCCCGGTGAGTGTGTGGGTGACTCCCGGCATCAGCAGGTCCAGCGGCGCCATCGGCGTGGTGATGACCAGGACGCCGTCGAAGGTCATGGCGGTGGCCGTCGAGTCCAGGATCAGCACCGGCGACCGGAATCGCAGGGTGTCGAAGATCGAGCGGCGAAGGGGCGGGAACGCCTGGGAGAACGTCCAGTCCGCGGCGCCGGCGGCCCGCACCACGACGTGCACGGAGCCGGGTGCGGCACTGAAGGTGACATCCAGAGCCATTCCGGTGAACGGTCCTGACGCACCGGTGCCTGTCACCCTGACGCCGTCGGCGGTCTCCGTACGGGCCGTCACCGGTTCGATGACGAAGCTGCCGTCGGGGAAGAACGAGGCGAAGAGATCGCCCACGCCGGTCAGCGCGCCGATCGCCACATCGATCCTGGTGCCGGTCTGCCGCACCACGGTCCGGATCTCGTCGGGGGTCATGTGCTCGCCCCGAACTTACGGATGAAGGTGCCCCGGGAGCCGGTGGAGAACACGTTCTGGGTGCTCTTGTAGGAATAAGGCTTTCCCTCTCCGAGACCTGGCCAGACGTAGGTGGTGTGTGAGGAGATCTCGGGGCGTTCGCTCGTTTCGAGCCGCTCCACGTAACGCTTGATCACATCGTCACTCGGGTGACGGTGCTTCGGGATCTTCCGTCCGGCGCTCGCGACGGCCTCGGCCGGGTCCACCAGGTCGACGAATTCCTGGGAGGACGAGGTCAGGACGCTGCCGTGGTGGGCGGCCTGCACGAGGTTCAGCTTTGTGAGCCGTTTCGCGGCCGTGTTCATCAGGAACTGCTCGGTGTTCTTGGTCGCGTCGCCCATCATCAGCACTTTCGCGTCATTGGCCTCGACGAGTGTGACGATGCTTCCCCGGTTGGTGTCGTTGCTGCCGTCGTTCTTGTATTCATACGTGATACCGGCGGCGATGATCGATATCTGGCAGCTCTTCCCTTCGTCCAGGATCAGGATGCCGCCCTCGTCGTCCAGCCGGTCGACGGTGTTCTCCTCGTCCTTGGCCTGGACGGGCTTGCCTTGAAGGGTGACCTCTCCCACCGCCTTTTTCTCGATCGGGTCATGGCTCTTGACGACCTTTTGGACGATCCTGGTGATGGGGTCCAGGAAGGCGCTCGTCTTGGCCACACTGTATTTGTCGAAATTACCGCTGTGATAGCACTTGTCGATCGTGTATCTATCGCCCAGCACCGCTGCGAGCTTGTTGTAGTGGTCGGAATCCGGGTGGGTGAGGATCAGAATGTCGATCACGTTCCTGTTGCCGAGGAACTTCTCGTCGGTCAGGACCGAGTGCAGCCTCTTGGTGAAAGCGGTTTTGCTTTCGGGGTTCATTTTGCCCCCCGCGTCCTCGTCGTCCGTGCTCAGTGAGCCGCCGTCGAAGACGATGACCTTTCCACCCGGTGTGGACATCACAGCGAAGTCACCTTGGCCGACTTCGACGAAGGCGACATACAGGTTGCCGTCGCCGCAGTCGCCCACCGGATCGGGGTGGCGCCCGCGTATCTCCGCCTGTCGCTCTTCCCAGAGCCTCTGGCGTTCCTTCACGGCATCTTCCTCCTCCTTCGCTTTCTTCGCCTTCCGCTCACCCTCCAACTGCGACCTCGTGACACGCTTCTCGTACAGGACGGGCGTGTCCTCCGTGCGTTGCCGCTTTTTGCCGGGCATCGGTCACCTCAACTCGGGTAGGCGATCTGCCAGCGCCCTTGGGTCACGCGCTCGCCCTTGGTGGCCCAGGTGGCCATGGCGCGCCGGTTGTCGCCGATGAAGTTGAAGCCGGCGAAGGCGTATTCGTCGTGCACCACGTTCCGCAGGTCGAACTCCAGGTGCCCGTCCGCCAGTTTCTTCAGGATCTGGAGTTCGCCGGCGCCGATGGTGACGTCTCCGATCCGCAGGCTGTTCACGACCACGGTGCCCGCGTACACGTCGGAGAAGGCGTCGCTGCTGAGGTCGCCGGTCTTGAACGTGAACCCTTCCTGTCTGGCCTCGATGCGGTGCCAGAAGCGTTGGTGCTGGTGGAAGCGCAGTACCGGGAAGGTCATGGGACTCGTGCTGTCCTGGAAGAGTTCGAGGTACAGCGTCTTCCCGTCGACGGTGTCGGCCGTCGCGTTCTGCCGGCGCACCTGGAGGTGCCCGCTGCCGGTGTCGGCGACCAGCGGAGTGTTCGCGGGCAGCCCGCTGCGCAGGCCGTTCACGACCGCGGTGTTCGCGTACACGTCGCAGAGGTCGTCGCTGTTGAGGTCGCCGTTCTTGAACATGAGCCCCTCGGGTCTGGCCTCGACGCGCTGCCAGAAGCGGTTGCCGTGGTGGAAGCGCAGCGAGGGGTAGACCGTGCTGGAGCTGCTGTCCTGGAACAGTTCGAGGTAGAGCTGCTTGCCGCCGCTCGCGTTCGACTCCCGGCGCAGTTGCAGGTGGGAGGAGTCGGCACTGACGGTGAGCCGGGCGCTGGGGGCGGTGGTGCCGATGACGACGTTGTTGCCGAGCGGGTTGAGGGCCAGCGGCTTCGAGCCGTGCGACTGCACCCAGCTGTAGTCCTGGTGGTAACCGAGCCGCAGGTTGGACTGGCCGGTGGGGCCGAGGATCAGGGTGTTGCCGTTCGCGTTCTGGTTGGTGTTGACGATGTGCAGCTTCGCCTCGGGGGCGACGGTGCCGACGCCGGTGTTCTGCGGGCCGTACAGCAGCGGCGACTTCTCGGCGAACAGGGTCACCGAGCCGTCCTGGTATCCCGGTACGTTGCGGTAGCCGATGACGATCGGAGCCTGGCCGAGTGACGCGGTCGCGATCACCTGGGACAGGGTGACGACCAGCGTCCCGTCGGGCGCGAACGCGGTGGCCGAACGCGGGGTCAGCGTCCATTCGACACGCTGCCCGAGTTTTTCCGAGGTGATCGCCCAGTCGGAACCGACCCCGTTCGCCCGCAGACCGCCCAGCGTCACGCCCGCCACCGAGCCCGCGTTCATCAGCGCCCACTCGTGGGTCTCGCCGGCCTCCTGGAGGTCGTACGAGAGGGTGAACGAGGCGCCGGCCAGGGAGAGCGCCGTGTCCCTCGACCGGTTGGCGATCCGGAAACTCAGGGAGTTCGGTGTGACACCGTCGCTGAGCACCCGGTTCCCGCCGACGAACCCGATCGCGAGCGGGATGTCACGGCGGCCGCGCCGGTTGACGATGTCGAGGAACGCGGTGCGCTGCCCGGTCAGTTCGCTCTGCTCGCCCGCGTACCGCATCCGCTGGTGCGTCAGCTCCACCCGGGTGCCGCGGGTTCCGCGGCTCCCGTCCGCTGTCAGCCCTCGCAGCGACAGGTCGAAGGACGTGCCCCGTCCGATGACCATGGACTTGGGCGCCCCCAGGTACAGCACCGTACCGCCGGTCGCCGGGTCCGGGGCCCGCAGCAGCGTCCACCCGGAGGTGGCGACGGCCGGTTCGGGCGGGACCGTGATGGTGCCGGGGCGCAGCCGCAGCGCGACGTGGTACTCGGTGGCCGACACGGGGCCCGTCAGGGTCCGGAGCTCGATGTCCTGGCGGGAGGTGTTGGTGAGCCGCAGGGTCATCGGCTGCCCCGAGGGGGCGTCGTCGATGAACAGCACGGGCTGCTGGTCCACGTCGAGCAGCGCGAAGTCCAGCGGATGCGCCCGGACGAACGCGGCCAGCGACGCCTCGTCGTCGGCCATGTCCCGCTGGATCTCGGCCTGGCTGAGCGCGTTGTCATAGATCCGGACGTGGGCCAGCAGCCCTGTGTACCGGCCCGTCCCGTCCGTGCCGACCAGCAGCGGGCTCTGGGCGGCGGCCCGGTCGCCGGCGAACGCGTACTCGCTCACCTTGACCCCGTCGACGTAGATACGGGCGGTGTGCCCGTCGTTGACGCATGCCACGTGGTGCCAGGTGTCCGTCGGCACGGCCCCGGGCGCGGTGGCGTGCCCGTCTCCGGGCTTCGCCGTGGTGTCGAACCGGTGCCTGAGTGTGCCGTCCGCGTCGAGTACGACGGCGAAGTCGCCCTTCGCCTTCGCCACGATGCCCACCCGTGTGGCCCTCTTGGCCGACGGGTTGACCCATGCCTCGACCGTGTACGAGCCGAGTCGCAGCAGTGGTGTGTCGGCGCCGGTGACCTGGACGGTGGTGCCGTTGAACGCCAGCACGCTGCCGAACCGGTCGTCGGGGCGCGTCCCCGGTTGCCCGGAGACGGTACCGGCCAGATGGTTGTCGGAGCTGTCCGTGACCTGGTTGTTCGAGGTCAGGGCGTCCAGGTGCCAGTGCAGCACCAGGTTGGCCGTCATTCCGCGATTCCGTCCTGGGCCTCGGCGGACTGCTCCGCCTGCTGGTGAATCTTGGCTATCAGTTCGTACACCTGCGCGTACGGCCGGGTGCCGAGCGCCTCCAGCAGGACGTTCGTCTCGGCGAGCGTCAGCTCCAGGTTGATCATCGTGCTCCTTGTTCGGGCTGCGGGTCGGACACCGGACGCAGGGTCAGCCAGCCTTCGCGCAGGGTCGCCCGGGCCGGGAACCTCGCGTCGGGCCGTGGCGGATCGGCCTGTTCCACCAGGTCGGTCTTGCGCTGTTCCTGCCAGGACCAGGCGTAGCCGGGCTCGTCCGGCAGCGGTACGGCGACGCGGTCCGCGTCGGTGAGGACCGGCGCGGCACGGAAACTGACGGCCATGCCCTCCAGCGCGTCCCGGAACATCCCGGACGGGATCCGCAGCGAGTGGGTCGGCAGGATGCCCGCCGTCGCGTGCACCGTGCCCCGCGGGTCGATGAGCATGGTCAGGTACTGCGGAGGCGCGTCGAGCGCCTGGACCAGTGGGTCCTCGGGAGAGCGGACGTCGTGCCAGAGGGGGCCGAGGCGCTGCGCCGAGTCCTCCAGCCAGAACCCGAGGACCCCGTCGTCGAGGAGCTGGTGTTCGCCGATCCTGACCGGGAAACGGACCGACGGGAAGTCGTTGGTCTCCCGGTGGGTGCGGCCCATGTCCTGCCGGAAGACGTTCCAGTCCTGGTGGGTGGCCGGACGGCCCATCAGCTCCAGCGACACCCGCGCGCGGACCACCGCCAGCGGCCGGCCCATCAGCACGGCCCGGCCCCGGTGCTGGGCGTAGTCCTCCGGCTCGATGTACTGAAGGGTGGCGTCCAGGTCCTCCAGGAACGTGCCCAGAGCCTTCGGCCCGGTGTCACGCAGACGTCGCACCACCGCCCGCAGCGGGGAGTTGGCGATCGCCTCGATCGGGGCGGGGATGCTTCCGGGCAGGTTCCGCCACTGGGCGAACTGCGGCTGGGTGGGGTCCGCGAGAGCGTGCAGTTTGCCGATGGCGGAGCCGTCGGCGGCGTACACGGCGAGACCGGCGTCGAGGTGGTCGGGTATCAGCCAGCCGCAGATCGGGGAGGTGTCCGGCAGACCGTTGGTCTGCCGGATGTCGTCCTCCGCGTCGAGCCATTCGAACGACAGCCGTGCGGGCTGGGCCAGCCGGGGCGGCATCGCCACCCAGTCCGGGTGCTCGGGCATCCGCAACTGTGTGGTGGTCCGGATCCGGCTGACGTCCACATTCTGGGCGGTGCCGAAGTTGTCCAGGATCCGCAGCCGCAGCACCCGCAGCGCACCGGCCCGGATCGGGTTGAAGTCACTGAGGGGCTGCGGCGCGTGCCGCGTCTCCGCGCCCACCGCCTGTGCCACGTCGGCGGCGAACCGCTGGTGGTCGGGGAAGCCCAGCGGATCGGCGATCGGGAGCTGACGGGTGAGCTTGCGCATGAGCAGGGCGTCGTTGAACCCGCCCAGGACGGCGGACAGATTGCTGTCCTCGTGCACCACGAGATGCCGGTAGATACGGACCAGCAGAGCCAGCCGCTGGTCCGCCCCGTGGGAGTCGAACCAGTCGAGCACGCGGGCGGGGTCCGCCAGGAACGCCTCGCGGGTCACCTCGGGCTGCCCCGACCCGTTGTAGAGCGGCAGCACAGCGCCCTGCAGGTAGCGCAGCACCCGGGAGGACAGCAGCGGCCGGGCGCTCGGCGACAGGATCGTCGTACCGGTGTAGACGTTGGCACCCTTGTCCGGTATCTGGCGGATCGGCTGGAGCTCCACGTCACGGGGCGGCAGGACATAGTTGCCGGTGACGAAGTCCTCGCTGTAACTGCGGTCACGCGGATCGTTGTTGTTGCCGATCGTCGCGGGGAAGAACTCCACCTCCCATTCCAGCACCGTGGGGTGCCAGGACGGGCCGGTCCACTCGGTGATCGCGAAGTTCGGCACCGGCAGCTTCGCCACGGCGGCGACGGCAGTCGCCCGCAGGGCCCGCACGGCTTTCGGCGTGCTCAGGTCCGGGTGGCCCTCGGCGGACAGGGCGCACTCCAGCAGCCCCTGCGGATGCAGCGCCCCGTCCTGGCCGTGGCGGTCACTGGGAGTGGCCGCCTGCCCGGTGAGCAGCACCACGGGATCATTGGGGAGTTGGTACGACGGTGCGGGAACCTCGTGCAGGACGAAGGTGCTGCGGGCGCGCAGGGCGGCGGCGTTGAAGTCCTTCAGCGAGAGGTCGACGGCCTCGCGCGCGTCGCGCAGGCGCTGGGCCAGGAGTTCGGCCCTGCCGGAGTCCTGGTCGAGCAGGCCCATCGTGCGCCGGAGAAAGAACGCCACCTGGTCCTGGTTCGGATACGAGTCCACCAGGGCGTCGTACGGATAGGCGCAGAGCTGGTACTTGTACCAGTCCGCGAACAACTGCTGGCGCACCGAGTCCAGTTGGTGGCGCACCCGGTCCAGGTCGGCCTGGGCGACGTTCAGGAGATTCAGCAGGTCGCTCAACGCGTGGGGCACGGCGAGCCGTTCGCGTGCCTGCTTGTCCTCGGCGGTGACGCCGTCGGTGTCGTCCTGCCGCCGGAGTGTCCACAGGATGCCGGAGGGGACGTCGTGGAAGGTGGCGGAGTGCCGGGACTCGCTCAGGCCGAAGCCGAGGTCCAGCGGCTTCGACTCCAGCTCGTCGGCGAAGGCCAGCGCCTCCAGGAGTTCCTCCACCTGGTCGGCCCGCTCCTCCTGACTCCTCGGGGCAGCCGGGCCGGTCTTGTCGGCGGGCACCGTGGGCAGGACGGTTCCGAGGTGTGCGGCGAGCGCCTCGGTGGCGGTGTTCCCCACGCAGACGCCGGTCTCGTCGTCCGTGTCGGACAGCGCCGGACCCGGCATGCCGGTGGCCGCGAAGGTCAGCTGTGCGTAGCAGACCACCCGGCCCGGAGGCGGGGCGTCGGGGCCGGCCGGGGACGCGGTCCAGCCGAACCGCAGCCGGGCCGCCTCCTGCCAGCCTGGCCCGCCCGGCGCCGCGGAGCCGTCCCCCAGCGCGGCGGCGGGATCCTGGCCGGGGTCGTCGAACCAGCCGAGCACCTCGTACCGCAGGCCCTTCGGCGGGACGCCCGGGTAGTCCGGGTCATGGAAGCCGAAGACGCTGTGGCAGTTGGCGTACTGCGCCGCGAAGGTGGGCTCCCCGTATCCGACCGCGGTCAGCTCGGGGAGATACCGCGAGCGGTCGGTGGAGCGGCTCCAGACGTCGAGCGGCGTCCTCCGGCCGAGCCGCTTGTACGGCCGGCCCGCTCCGGGTACCGGATAGCAGATCCCGGCGGGGTTGTCGTCGGCGAGGTAGTCGCTCTCGACGATCCACTCCTCCTCCACCCGCCCGTCCCTGCTCCGGGTCACCAGCCAGCGGTTGGGCACCGCCGGGACGGCGGTGGTGCCGTCCGCGCGCTGGACCATCCGGGTCAGGCCGTCGGGCAGCGCCCAGTGGAGATGGACACCGGCCCTGAGCCGGAGGTCCTCGTCCTCGAAGGGAGTCCGCACCATGATCTCGCTGAGGTACGGGAGATCCTCGTTCCGGTCCAGACCGGTGGCCGTATCGCGGTGGGGGAGCCGGGTGAAGTCGTCGGCCGGTCCCCTCACGTCAAGATCGTCGGCCAGGCACAGCGCGTCGAGGTGGACCGGTACGACCAACGGTCCGCCGATGCTCACCGGTCCTCCGCCGTTGAGGTCGGATATGCGACGGCTATCCCTTGCAACACGGTTCTCCCAAGGTCCAGCTGCTGGTCGAACGGTGTCTCTCCCAGTTCAGCGAGCGTCACCGTAGTGGCCAAGGAGCCCTGTGAAGCGTGCAGTTGATGGAGAGCAGCAGTACTGGAGACGGCGGGCTCCGGGCCTCTCCACGGGAACTCGGGCCAACGCGTACCTTCACGACTGTGCGACCGCAACGGCCATGGGAAACGGGGTGTCCGGCCCGCCGGAGGCTGCTGCCGGGACGAGCGCCGGCAGCTCGCCGCGGCTGCTCCGGCAGCGGGCTCACCATGTGAGTTCCCTGTGAACGCCGACGCGATCGAGCGCGACGAGAGCGTGGGACAGGACCTCGGGCGGGACCACGGGCAGGGCCGTCGTTCCTGGCGCGGTGAAGTTCCCCCTTCGCACAATGAGGGCGGCCCGATCCCTGTCCCTCGGGCGGGCCGCCGCCTCCGGTCCGGCCGGCGTGGGCGGTGGGACCGGCTCCGGGACCGGAAGGTTCCCGCGCGGTACTTCCGGTGGTCCGTCCCGTTGTTCTTCCTGGTGCCCTGTCCGCCTCCGTGATCTTCAGGTCCGCCGCGCGCGTCCGCGCCGGGCCGGGCCGGGCCGGGGTGTTCTTCCGGCCAGGTCTACCGGCGTCTCACCGACCCTCCTGGAAGAAAGGGAGGGCGGTCGGCGAGCAGCGATCGCCGGTGAGTACCATCCGCTGAAGGGTGAGGGGCTGGAGTCCTGGTCCGGATGTTCCGGGCAGACTCGAAGGGGATCGGCCCGTGAGGCGGGGCGGTGCGGGGGGGCGGGCGAGTTGGCGACGTTCGGTGAGATGTTGTTGGTCTTTCGCCGGGCCGCGGGGTTGACACAGGAGGAGCTGGCCGAGGCCGCCGGGATGGCGGCCCGGTCCATCCGGGATCTGGAGCGCGGTCGGCGGGCGCGGCCGCAGCGCCGCACGGCGCAGGTGCTGGTGTCGGCGCTGGGGCTGGGTGACGCCGACGCCGCCGCGTTGCTCGCGGCGGGCCGCCCCCGCCCGCAGACGCATCCTCCTGCCGACGACGGCACGGCGCCGTCCGGCCTGCTCGGCCGTCAGGACCAGCTGGCGGTCCTGGAGCGTGCGGCCGGCGAGGCACGGGCGGGCCGGGGCGGCGTGGTGCTGGTACGGGCGGACGCGGGGATGGGGAAGACCGCGCTGCTGGATACGTGGGCGGACGTCCAGCAGTCGCGGGAGATCCTCGTGCTGTCCGCGAGCGGGGCGGAGCTGGAGCAGGGCTTCGCCTTCGCGGTGCTGCGGCAGCTGGTCGAGCCTTTGCTGGCCCGAGCCGGTGACGAGAGGCGGGCGCGGTTGTTGTCGGGTCCGGCGCAGTCGGCGTCGCACGCACTGCGTGTGGAGGGGACCGGCGAGTTGTCGCCCGAGGCGTCTCTCGGCCTTCTGCACAGTCTGTACTGGCTGATGGTGCATGTCGCCGACGAGGGGCCGGTCGCCCTGGTGGTCGATGACGTGCACTGGGCGGATGTCCCGTCGGTGCGGTGGCTCGAGTACCTGGCGCGACGTCTGCGGGGTCTGCCCCTGCTGCTGGTGCTGGCGGGACGGCCGGACAACGGGGCCGGGGTCGAGCCGATGCTGGAGCGGATCGCCGGACAGCCGTACTGCCGTCCGGTCGGCCTGCCCGGGTTGGACCTCGACAGTGTGACCCACCTGGTGCGGGCGAGCCTGGGGCCCGGCGAACCACGGTTCGTCGCCGCGTGTGCGTCGGCCACCGAAAGCAACCCGCTGCTGCTGCACGAGCTGCTGCGGACCCTGGCCGACAACCAGGTCCGGCCCACCGACGACCAGGCCCATCTGGTGGAGGAGTTCCGGGGCCGGATCCTGGCCGGAACCGTGGTCAAGCGGCTGGCCGACGAGCCGGAGCCGGTCCTCCGCCTGGCGCGGGCCCTGGTGGTGCTGGGGGACGAGGCTCCCTGGAAGGTCGTGGCCGAGCTGGCGGGGCTGGGCGAGTCGACGGCACGGGAGCTCGGCGGCAGGCTGCGGCAGATCGGTGTGCTCGCGCCGGGTGAGCCGGTGCGGTTCGGGCATGCGCTGATCCGTACCGATGTCGCCGAAGCCGTCCTGGGGCCGGTGGAACTGGCCGCCGGTCACGCGCGGGCAGCCGAACTGCTGCGGAGCGACGGCGCGGCCGACGATCTGGTGGCGGCCCATCTGCTGCTGGCCGAACCGGGCGGTGCGAGCTGGTGGGTGGACGCCCTGCGGGAGGCGGCGCGGGCGACTCGTGGCCGAGGGGCTCCGGAGGTCACCGCCGCCTATCTGCGCCGGGCTCTGCGCGAGCCGGTGTCCGTCGAAGAGCGTGGTCCGTTGCTGCTGGAGCTGGGCAAGGACGAGATACAGATCGATGTCGGCGCGGCCAGGCACCACCTGACGCAGGCCTCGACGGCGTTGGCCGACCCGTATGCGCTGGCCGAGGCGGCCTCTCTCCTGGCCAGTGCGCTGTTCCTCAGCCATGAGCACGAGCGCGCCGTCGACGTCCTCGCCCGTGCGGTGGACGATCTGGGGCAGACCGACGACGGCATCGGCCTCGCTCGCGAGGTGTCGTGGTTCCTTCAGGCGCAGATGCTGTTGATCGGTTACGACCAGCTGTCCACGCTCCCCGCCGCACGCCGGCACGCGCGACGGCTGTGGGACCACAAGCTGGCCGGTGACACCCCTGGTGAGTGCATGGTCCTGGCCGCGCTGTCCGCCTCGGCCACCACCGGAGAGGCCAATGCCCAGGTGGCCAACGACCTCCTGGACCGTGCCCTGCGGGGCGGCCTGGTCGCGGCGGACACGTCCCACATGCTCGTGACCCTCGCCGGGCTGGCCTTCGTGGCCACCGACCGGCTCGACGACGCGGTCGCGCGATTCGACCGCATCGGCGACATGGGCGGGCGATGGGGCTCGTTCCTGATGGTCTCGTCCGCGATGACCTGGCAGCTGCTCGTCCAGGCCCGCCGTGGCCGACAGCTCCCGCTCACCGCTGACTTCGGACACCCCGCCACCACAGCCGACCAGGGCTTGGAGCCTCGGGTCAGGCTGGCGATGGCAACCCTGGTGGGCGAGTCGCTGATCGAGCGGTGCGACCTGACGTCGGCGACCGAAGTGCTCACCGCGGACGCCGACTTCGACCGGGTGGGCTGGACCTGGCAGGGCCCGGCGGTCCTCGCACGCAGTCGCCTGCACGCGGCGCGGGGCAACCCGGCCGCCGCCCTCGCCGTCCTGCATGAGTACGGCGCGGAGGAGAACCGGGCACGGGTCATGAACCTGGCCGGGGTGCCGTGGCGGTCGCGGGCGGCCTTGCTGCACCTCTCGCTCGGACAGCGGACGGACGCGCTCCAACTGGCCACCGAGGAGCTGGAGCTGGCCCACCAGTGGGGCACCGAGCGGGCGATCGGGGTGGCCTCACGCTGTCTGGGCGTCATCCACGGCGGACACAGAGGACGGGCCCTCCTGCGCGAGGCCGTGGCCGTCCTCAAACGGTCCCCCGCCCGACTGGAACTGGCCCGCGCCCACTACGGGCTGGGAACCGCCCTCATGCGCGGCCGCGAGATCGACGAGGCCCGCCAGGCCCTCACCCAGGCGCTCCACCTCGCGGACACCTGCGGCAGCGTCCTGCTGGCCGGCCAGGTACGCGGAGCGCTCGCCACGGCAGGGGTACGCCCGAAACCAGCCCCACCGGCGGCCCCGAGCCTCTCCCCGACCGAACACCGGCTGGTCGAGCTGGTCCGCGCAGGTCACAGTGACCGCCAGATCGCCCAGGCCCTGCTCCTGACCCCGCACGACGTGACCGGACTGACCGAGCAGGCAGCCCGCAGACTGGGCGTGACCAGCAGGGCGGAGCTGACATCCCCGGCCTAGGGTGACGCGCCGGAGACCTCAGGCGTCGACGGGGAGCAGGTCGACGAAGGAGGACGCCGCGACCACGGTCAGCACGGCCCACAGGGCTCCGCCGACGCCGAAGGCCAGGATGATCGAAAGCGGGTCGCTCGCCGTGAAGACCGATAGCAACGGTACGCCCGGCGCCAGGCAGGCCACCGGGAAGACGCGCGCGTACCGATCCGCGGCAGGGAGGGCGTGGCCGCCGGAAGCACCCGTACCAGCTCCTCACCGAGCTGTCCCTGTTCGCCCTGCGCATGCCACGTCTCCGCCGTCCTGGCCTGACCCCGGGGGCGCCTGCGACGGCGCTGCTGTCGTCGCCTGCGCCGCGCCCCGGTGCGGTGGCTTCGTCACGCACGATTCCACTTCTGGCCCGCCTGGCCGCTGCACGTCCACAGGACCAGCGGGGTCCCGTTCGCGGTGCCGGCACCGTTGACGTCGAGGCACAGCCCGGCGTGGACGTTGCGGATCGTCCCGTCGGAGCCGACGGTCCACTTCTGGTTGTCCTGGCCGTTGCAGGGCCAGGTGATGACCCGGGTGCCGTTGGTGGTGCCCTGGTCGTAGGCGTCCAGGCACTTGTCGCCGAAGACGCGGATCTCGCCGCCGGCCCACGTGGTCCACAGCTGGTCGGCGGCCGTGTGGCAGTCCCGGATCAGGGCCGTGACCCCGGCCGCCGTGGAGGCGTTGTCGACGTCCAGGCAGCGGCCTGACGCGGTGCCGCGCAGACGCGAGGTGGTGGCGGCCAGCGGGCTGCCCCCGCTCACCCGGAACACGGCGACCCCGTGCGCGGGGACGCTCGCCGAGATCTGCCCGGACGTGCTCGACGTGCCCCCGGTCCACAGGTCGGTGAGGGTGAACGAGCCGCCGGACAGACCGACCTGCGCGGCCGTCGTGGTGACGGTCGCGCTGCCCCCTCCACGGTTGAACAGGCCCACCGCGACGGAGCCGTCCGCCAGGGGCTTGGCGAACACCTCGGCGCTGCCGTCGTCGCGCACCCTGCGCCCGCCCGCGCCCAGCGTGTCCTGGTTCACCGCCAGCAGACGCGGGGTGCGCAGGATCGCGCTCACGTCGGCGGACATGGTGCGGATGTCGTTGCCGGCCATGAGCGGGGCGCCCATCAGCGCCCACAGGGCGAAGTGGGAGCGGGACTCGGTCAGTGACAGACCGGGACGGCCGACGACCAGCATGTCCGGGTCGTTCCAGTGTCCCGGGCCCGACTGCGCCGCCAGCGGCGCGGTGATGTCCAGGACGTTGCCGACGCCCATCGGGTAGCTGTTCGTGTTGCCGTTCTGCCAGATGTCGAGCAGGTCCTCGGTCGTCCGCCACAGGTCGGCGACCTCGCCCCAGTCGTAGGTGGCCCCGGTGATGGCGTGGAAGCTGTTGGGGTTGATGCTGTAGACGATCGGCCGCCCGGTGGCGCGCAGGGCGTCGCGCATCAGCGTGAACCTGGCCACCTGCTCGTCACGGGTGCCGCTGGAGGAACACCAGTCGTACTTGAGGTAGTCGACGCCCCACGAGGCGAACGTGGCGGCGTCCTGGGCCTCGTGCCCCTTGCTGCCCGTCGACCCGGGATGAGCGCCGCTGGTCTGCGCGCAGGTGCGTTCGCCCGGCACCTGGTAGATCCCGAACTTCAGGCCCTTGCCGTGGATGTAGTCGCCGAGCGCCTTCATGCCGCTCGGGAACTTGGCCGGATCGCCCCGAAGGTTGCCGGCCGCGTCGCGCTGCGGGGCGAACCAGCAGTCGTCGACCACCACGTACCGGTAGCCGGCGTCGCGCATGCCCGAGGACACCATCGCGTCGGCGGCCTGGCGCACCTGGGCCTCGGTGATCCCGCACCCGAAGCTGTTCCAGCTGTTCCAGCCCAACGGTGGAGTGAGCGCCGGACTGCCGGGCGCGGCCGTGGCGGTGGAGTGAGCGGAGGCCGTCACCGACGCGGTGACCGAGAGTGCGGCGGCCGCGAGAAAGCGGAGCAGTCGTCCGCCGGGTCGTGTGGGCACCAGGTCTCCTTTGGCCGAAGGGCGCGTTGGAAGTTTCGGTCCCCATCCGGAAATTGAGGGTGCCACGGATAATCAGAGAGGCGCCCGAGCGTGTCAACACCCTCCGGGGAAGTGACCCGTCAAACCCTCCCGGCAGACCGACAACGCGCCATATCCGCCTCACCCTGCACCGAACCGCAGAGCTTCGCCGCCCTCATCGGTTCGAATGTTTCGAGATGCAATTCGAATCATGCGTGAGGTATTGACGGCACTTCAGGACTCCCCAATCATCCAAATGCCCGGCAAGCCGAGCATTGTTCGGCATCACGAACAGAGCCTCGGCGATCGGTATGTCATGTACTGATCATTCACGCACGGCGCACCCGGTACGCGGTGCGCGTCCCGCGGTGCGACCTGCCGTGCAGTGATCCGGGTCCGATCCCCCCGCACCACCCACCCGCACCCGCCCCGTACGAGGAGAAGCATGAACCCACTGAAGCGGCTCGGCCGTCGCCGAGCCTCGGTCTTAGGCCTGCTGGCCGCGACCGTCCTGGTGACGCCCACGGTCGCGACCGGCGCACCCGACGCCGTCAGAGCCTCCACCCTGGGGGCCCAAGCGGCCCAGTCCGGACGGTACTTCGGAGCGGCCGTGGCCGCCGGAAGGCTCGGCGACGGCACGTACACCGGCATCCTGGACCGGGAGTTCAACTCGGTCACACCCGAGAACGAGATGAAGTGGCAGACGACCGAGCCGTCCCGTGGCTCGTTCAACTTCGGCCCCGGCGACCAGATCGCCAACCGGGCCGCGTCCCGCGGGCAGCGCGTACGCGGCCACACCCTGGTCTGGCACTCCCAGCTGCCGGGCTGGGTCGGCTCCATCAGGGACGCCAACACGCTGCGCAGCGTGATGAACAACCACATCACCACCCTGATGAACCACTACAAGGGCCGGATCCACTCCTGGGACGTGGTCAACGAGGCCTTCGCCGACGGCGGCAGCGGCCAGCACCGCCCCTCGGTGTTCCAGAACCTGCTGGGCGACGGCTTCATCGAGCAGGCCTTCCGCACCGCGCGCTCCGCCGACCCGGCGGCCAAGCTCTGCTACAACGACTACAGCATCGAGAACTGGAGCGACGCGAAGACCCAGGGCGTCTACCGCATGGTGCGCGACTTCAAGGCGCGCGGCGTGCCCATCGACTGCGTCGGCTTCCAGGCACACTTCGGCACCGGCGGCCCGCCCGCCGGTTTCCAGACCACGCTGGCGAACTTCGCCGCCCTCGGCGTGGACGTCCAGATCACCGAACTGGACATCGCGCAGGCCTCGCCGACCGCGTACGCGAACACGGTCAGGGCCTGTATGAACGTCGCGCGCTGCAACGGCATCACGGTCTGGGGCATCCGCGACAGCGACTCCTGGCGGGCCTCGGAGAACCCGCTGCCGTTCGACCGCAACGGCGGCAAGAAGGCCGCGTACAACGCCATCCTGACGGCGCTGGGCGGCACGCCCGCCGCCTCGCGGGGCGCCGCCGACGCCGCCGCGCTGCCCGGTCGTTACTCGTGGAGCTCCAGCGGCACACTGATCGCGCCGAAGCCGGACTCGACGCACGACATCGCCGGGATCAAGGACCCGACGGTCGTGCAGTACAACGGCAAGTACCACGTGTTCGCGAGCGTCGCCAGTCGCTCCGGCTACAGCCTGGTGTACCTGAACTTCAGTGACTGGTCCCAGGCCGGCTCGGCCACGCACCACTACCTGGACCGCACCGCCGTCGGAATCGGTTACCGGGCCGCACCGCAGGTGTTCTACTTCGCGCCGCAGCGCCTGTGGTACCTCGTCTACCAGACCGGCAACGCCTCGTACTCCACCAACCCCGACATCAGCAATCCCAACGGGTGGAGCGCGCCGCGCAACTTCTACCCCTCGATGCCCGACGTCATCCGGCAGAACATCGGCAACGGCAACTGGGTCGACATGTGGGTGATCTGCGACAGCGCCGACTGCTACCTGTTCTCCTCCGACGACAACGGACACCTGTACCGCTCCCGGACCGGCGTCAACCAGTTCCCGAACGGCTTCACCAACACCGTCATCGCCGCCCAGGACGCCAACAGGAACGCCCTGTTCGAGGCCAGCAACGTGTACAAGGTGCAGGGCGGCAACCAGTACCTGCTGCTCGTCGAGGCCATCGGAACGGACGGCCGACGCTACTTCCGCTCCTGGACCTCGGGCAGCATCGCCGGTTCCTGGACCCCCCTGGCCGCGTCCGAGGGCAACCCCTTCGCCCGGGCGAACAACGTCTCCTTCCCCTCGGGCGCCTGGAGCCGGGACATCAGTCACGGCGAGATGATCCGTGCCGGCTACGACCAGACGCTCACCATCCCCGCCTGCCGGTTCCAGTACCTCTACCAGGGCCTGAACCCCAACGCGGGCGGCGAGTACAACCTCCTGCCGTGGCGGCTCGGCCTCCTGACCCAGACCAACTCGACCTGCTGACCGACCGCGCTGTGGGAAGCGCTTCCGACGGGAGCGCTTCCCTCGCTCGCCGCCGACCTTCGGACGCACCCCTGTCAGAAAGCCGAGGTACCCGTCATGCGCCGTAGACTCCTCGCCCTGGCGGCAGCGCTCTGCTCGCTGCCCTTGGCGCTCGCCGCCGCCCCGTCCGCCCACGCGGCCGACCCGACGACCATGACCAACGGGTTCTACGTGGACCCCGACTCCAGCGCCAAGCGGTGGGTCGCCGCCAACCCCGGTGACGGCCGGGCGTCCGCGATCAACGCCTCCATCGCCAACACGCCGACGGCCCGTTGGTTCGGCTCCTGGAGCGGCACCATCGGCACCGCCACCGGCGCGTACGCGGGCGCCGCGGACGCCTGGGACAAGCTGCCCGTCCTCGTCGCCTACAACATCTACAACCGCGACTACTGCGGCGGGCACTCCGCGGGCGGAGCCTCCTCGCCGTCCGCCTACGCGAACTGGATCACGCAGTTCGCGGGTGGGATCGCCGGCCGCCCGGCCGTCGTCGTCCTCGAACCGGACTCCCTCGGGGACTACGGCTGCATGTCCCAGGCCCAGATCGACGAACGCCGGGGCATGCTGAGCGGAGCGATCGCCGCGTTCAACCGCCAGGCCCCCAACACCTGGGTCTACCTCGATTCCGGCAACCCGGCCTGGGCGAGCGCGGCGACCATGGCCCAGCGCCTTCACGAAGCCGGCCTCCGACAGGCCCACGGATTCTCGCTCAACGTCTCCAACTACCTGACCACGGCCGAGAACACCGCCTACGGAAACGCCGTCAACAGGGAACTCGCCGCCCGGTACGGCTACACCAAACCGTTCGTCGTCGACACCAGCCGCAACGGCAACGGCTCCAACGGCCAGTGGTGCAATCCCTCCGGCCGCCGGATCGGCACCCCCACCCAGCTGGGCGGAGGCGCCGAGATGCTCTTGTGGATCAAGGTCCCGGGTGAGTCCGACGGCAACTGCGGCGTGGGAAGCGGCTCCTCGGCCGGCCAGTTCCTGCCGGAGGCCGCCTACAAGATGATCTACGGCTACTGATCCGCAGCCGCCACCCGTCGTCCCCCGGTCGGGCCGGTCCCCTCGCAACGGGACCGGCTCCGCCATCACCGGCGCCCCCGACACCTTCGGCCGCGTCTCCATCGGCACCGACGAACGCGGCTCAGCCCGTCCGTCAGTCGCGCGTACCGTGACCGCTCACCGGCCCCCGCCTGTCAACGGGCGGCCGTACAGTCCGCCGGTGCACGCGGTGTGGGAGCGCCGTCCGGGCCGTAGCCGAACCGGATCATGACCTGGGGGCAGCACCGCGGCCTCGGCCCGGCCGTCGCCGCCCGCAGGTCCGGCCACTCCATCGCCTGGTGCAGCATCGAGGTCCGCACCCCGTGAGCGGTCGCCGTGAGCAGCACGCGCTGGAGCGCCTGCCCCGCGCGCAGCCAGTCCTCGGGCCGGTCGTGGGACGTCCACAACAGGGCCACCTGGACGTGCCGTTCGAAGGGCAGGGTGGGCAGCCGCGGCGCGGGCAGCGCGCCGACGAAGTCCCGGACGGGCACCCGACCGGAGGCGTCCCGCGGCCCCAGGGCCGTCACGGGGATGCCGTACGCCGCAGGGGTTCCCGGGACGGTGAGCCAGGTACGCGCCTCGGACGCACGGGCCGGGTGCACGGCGTTGCGGGACTCGGCCGCCGCCGTCAGGCGCAGCAGGCGCCGCGTCGCCACGATGTCGGGAACGTCCAGGTGCGCGCCCTCGGCCCGGGCGGCGGCGGTCATCTCGTGCACGATCGCGTCGGGCACGCTGCGGCCGGTGAAGGGCATCCGGCTGGTGTGGCGCCGCTCGATCTCGCCGTACAGATCACGCAAGGACGCCTGCCCGCCCGGGAGGGTGCCGGTCAGGTGCACCGCGGCCACCAGGTCGCGGTCGTCCTCGGGGGTACGCAGCCGGACGGCGGGGTCCCAGCCCAGGTGTTGCGCGGCCACCCGGAGGTTGAGGACGGCCGCGCCCACGGAGAGGTACTGGGCGCGCCGCCGGGGATCGGCCTCCGGCAGCTGTCGCTCCCGGTCGAGGCGGACCACGACCGACCTGCTGTCCGGGTCCAGGCCGAACCGCCAGGGCTGCGTGTTGTGGATCGACGGCGCGGCCACCGCCGCGGCCAGCAGGGCCTGGACGGCCGGGGCGTCGACTTCCCGGGTGTGCACCACGACTCCTTCACCAGGTTGCCTTCCGTGCCGTCCACTCTGCGCCGCCGTCCGGTCCGGGAGGAGGGTTGACCGGCCCCTTCCCGGGGCCATGCGGCCTCGATCGCGCACCGGACCGACCGGAAGAGGGCCGCCTTTTTCGGTTGCCCGCCGCCGCGGCCTGTGGATGCAATGTGCGGCATGATCACGCCACCCTTGCCTGCCGCCGTCCGGATCGGCGCCCTCGTTCCGCTGACCCGGCCCGGCTGGGCCGAGGCCGGGCGGCAGCTGCTCGCCGGACTCGACCTGGCCGTGCGCGAGGTCAACGACGCGGGAGGGATCCTCGGACGCCCTGTCGAGCTGGTGGTCCGGGACACCGCGGCCGATCCGCGGAAGGCCGTCGCGGCGGTGGAGGAGCTGGCCGGGCTGGGGGTGGTCGCCCTGGCGGGTGAGTACCACAGCGTCGTGGCGCGCGCCGTCGCGGGCCGGGCCGACGCCCTCGGCCTGCCGTTCCTGTGCTCGTCGGCGGTGCTCGACGGGCTCACCGAACGGCCGACGGACCTGGTCGCGCGCCTCGCCCCGGCCCAGTCCCACGGCTGGCGGATCTACGCGGACTTCCTCCTCGGCACGGGCCACCGCCGTATCGCCGTGGCCACCCAGCCGAGTGTCTACTGGGCGGCCGGGACCGGCATCCTGCGGGAGCGCCTCGCCGCGCGGGGCGGAACGGTCGTCGAACTCGACACGAGCGCGCTCTCCCCCACGGCGGTGTGCGACCTGCTCGTGGACCGTGACGCGACCGCCCTCCTCCTGCTCGTCGGCCACCCGGAGCCGACGGAGTCGCTCGTCCGGGCCGTCCGCCGCGACGAGCGGCTCGGGGGGATCCTGATCGGCGCTCCGGCCGGGCAGCCGGAGTTCGCGGGGTGGGCGGGGTCGCTGGGCGAGGACGGCACCGGGGTCCCGTTCCTGCGCTATCTGCCGGAGCACCTCGGCCCCCTCGGTGCGCGCGTCGGGGCGGCCCTGCGCGAGCGGCAGGGCGAAGCGCCCTCCTTCGTCGCCTTCGAGGGCTACGACACGATCCTCGTCCTCGCCGAGGTGCTGCGCACGCACGGGGTGGACCGCACGCACCTCGCCGGATCCTGGCCGCGGGTCGCGATCGAGGGCACCCGGGGGCGGATCCGGTTCTCCCGCACTCCCGGGATCGGCGTGTGGCAATGGGCATGGCCACCGGTCCAGGTCGTCGACCGCAACCCGGCGCAACCCGACCGCTTCCGGATCCTGTACACCGGCTGAGGCGGCGGGGGGCGCCTTCTCCGGTGGCGGGGGGCGGCTCTGGCGGCGGGGGGCGGCTCTGGTGGCGGCGGGGGCCGGTCCGGGTGCCGGCAAAGCGGCGGGCGTCGGCTCTGATTGCAAGGCGCGGCTCTGATGGCGGGGGGCGCTCTGGTGGCGGGGGGCTCCGGTGGCGGGGGGCTCCGGTGGCGGGGGGCCGGTCCGGGTGCCGGCAAAGCGGCGGGCGCCGGCTCTGATTGCAAGGCGCGGCTCTGATGGCGGGGGGCCGGTCCAGGCGCTGGGCAGAGAGGCGCGGGCCTGGTGACGGGCAGGGCGATCCGGCAGGGCGATCCGGGCCGTGTGCCCAACCGAGGGACCTTCACGGCTCGGTCGTACGGCATACGGCGGCCACGAGTTCGTAACAAGCCATTGACACTGACTTCGACCAGAGGGCACCCTCATCTCCACACGGCTGGCTAAACGATTAGCCAACCCGGAATCAACCACTTTGGGCAGGGGTCATGGCGCGCCGGATCGGGATCAAGGACGTGGCCGCGGCGGCAGGTGTGTCGACCGCGACCGTGTCGCATGTCCTGAACCGGGTCGAGGGCAAGCGGATCAGCGAAGAGACGCGTCGGCGGGTCTGGAAGGCCGCCGACGAGCTCGGGTACGCGCCGAACGGACTGGCCCGCGGGCTGAGGATGCAGCGGTCGCAGACCATCGGCTTCGTCAGCGACCAGATCGCCACCACCCCGCACGCGGGCCGGATGATCCTGGGAGCCCAGGAGGCCGCCGCGGCCGAGGGCCTGGTGCTGCTGCTGGTCAACACCAGCGGCGATGCCGAACTGGAGCGCACGAGCATCGAGATGCTGCTCCAGCGGCAGGTGGACGGCGTGGTGTACGCGGCCATGTACCACCGCATCGTGGAACTGCCGGAGGCCCTGCGTACCACGCCCACGGTGCTGCTCGACGCGGGCACGGCCGACTCCGCCGTTCCCTCCGTGGTGCCCGACGAGGTCCAGGGCGGTTACACGGCGGTGCGCGAACTGACCGATCACGGCCACCGCCGGATCGGCGTGACCGTGCAGACGGTGGACCTTCCCGCCCGCAAGGGACGCCTGGAGGGCTACCGCAGGGCACTGGCCGAGGTCGGTATCGCCTACGACCCGTCGCTGGTCGCGGCCGAGACGGCGGTGCCGTTCAACACGGTCGGCGGTGATGTGGAGACGGGCTACCGGGCCGCGCGGCGTCTGCTGACGGCGGACCAGCGCCCCACGGCCCTGTTCTGCTTCAACGACCGGATGGCCGCCGGTGCCTACCGGGCCGCCGCGGAGCTCGGGCTGTCCATCCCCGGAGACCTGTCGGTCATCGGGTTCGACAACCAGGAACTGGTCTGCGAGTCGGTTCACCCGCAGCTGAGCACGGTTCAGCTCCCGCACTACGAGATGGGGGCACGGGCCGTGGCCCAGTTGCTCGCACTCACCAAGTCTCCGGGCCGGCCACCGGGCCCGGACCTGCAGGAATTGCTGCCTTGCCCGCTGGTGGCGCGGGCATCGGTCGCTTCGCCGTCCCGACTCTGACCCCGGGACGACGAAGCAACACCGTGACAGGCGACCGTCGCAACCGGTCGTCGGTCCTGTCCGTACAGGGAACACAGTGAGGGTACACAGATGTCCCCCCAGATTTTCAATGAGCGGATTTTCAATGAGCGGTCGAGGCGGCATTCCCGCCTGACTTTCGACAGCGCCTCGGAGCACTGAGCCGGGCATTCCCGCCGACCGCCGGTCGGCGCTCGAAACAGCTTTCCCCTCCCCACCCGTCGGCCTCACGCCGGCCCCGGCCTCCTGGCGGGCAGCGGGCTCCGAGGGAAGGCGCCTTCACCGAGCTCCATGAGGAGATCGCGCCCGGCCGCGTCCGGTCACCGTCGTCCTCGCATGCTCTGCCGCACATACCGAAAGGCACGCGTGTGTCCACCGCGCCCCGCGATCCGTACCGGCCCGTCGCGCATCTGCGCCCGCCCCGGAACTGGATCAACGACCCCAACGGCCTGGTCTTCCATGACGGCCACTACCACGTCTTCTACCAGTACAACCCCTCTGGCGCGACGCACGCGAACATGCACTGGGGCCACTTCCGCAGCCCCGACCTGCTGAGCTGGGAGCCGCTGCCGATCGCCCTGACCCCGGCCCCGGGGGGCGTGGACGCCGACGGCTGCTTCTCCGGCAACGCCGTCTCCGACGGCGACCGGCTGGTCGCCTTCTACTCCGCGAACCGCTGGGACCGCTCACCCCAGCACCAGCCCGTCACCACCGCCACGTCCCGCGACGGCGGCCGCACCTTCACCGCGCGAGGCGACCTGGCCGTCCCGACCTGGCCCGAGGACTGCACCATGTACCGCGACCCGTACGTGTGGCGCGACGGCGAGCGGTGGCGGATGCTCGTCGGTGCCGCCCTCGCGGACGGCCGCGGCGCGGCCCTGCTCTACGCGTCGGCGGACCTGGAGACCTGGACCTACCTGGGCCCCTTCGACGCCCGCGAGCAGGAGCCGGTCGGCGGCACCGCTCTGCACACCGGCGAGGGCTGGGAGTGCCCGCAGTACCTGCCGCCGCAGCCCGGACGTCCCGGGGCCCTCGTCTTCAGCGCCTGGAACGACCACGACGGCGACCGCTGCGTCACCGCACTGATCGGTGAGGAACACGGCGACGTCCTCGAGGCCGGCCCGCCCGTCCTCGTCGACCACGGCCCGGACTGCTACGCGCCCGCTCTCCTGCGCGCACCGGGCGGCCGATGGCTGCTGTGGGGCTGGTCCGCGGAAGCCCGCGAGGAGAGCTGGGCGGTCGCCGACGGATGGGCCGGTGCGCTGACCCTGCCGCGCGAGATCTCCGTCAGCGCCGACGGCACGCTGCATCAGTGCCCGGCCGCCGAACTCCTTGCCCTGCGAGGCGAGTCGGCCCTCCACGCGGAAGGCGAGGCGCACGGTCCGCAGCCCGTGGAACTGGGCAGCGTGGGCCGCGCCTTCGACCTGACCGCCCGGCTGGAGACGACCGGGACGGCGAGCCTGCGGCTGCTCACCGGCCCCGACGAATACCTCGGCATCGTCATCGACGCCGCCGTGGGCGAACTGGTCGTCGACCGCGACCACGCCTCGCTGGACGGCCGTGCCCACGGGGGTTCCTACCGGATGCCCTGCCCCACGGGGCAGCCGGTCGAGCTGCGGGTGGTCGTCGACCACTCCATCGCCGAAGTCTTCCTGACCACCACCGGCCAGGTGCTCACCCTGCGCTTCTACCCGACGGGCGACGGCCCCTGGCGCCTTGACGCCCGCACCGCGCCGGACGCGCACCTGAGCTACACCGTCGACGCCTGGCAGCTGCTGCCTCTCACGGTCAAGGAGCCGAGCGCCGCAACCGACCTGCCGCACGGCCAGGTCCCCACGACGGAGTCGTCGCCCGCGTCGCCGTAAGGCGCGTGCCGATCCCGAATCCCCCACACCTCCGCACCACCCACCCTGACCCGCACCACACACCGGAGGCACCCGGCATGAACCCCGGCACCACAAGATCCCGCCGTACGGCGGCCACGGCCCTGGCCCTGGTCCTGCCCCTGGCCGCCCTGGCCGCCTGCGGCTCCAGCGGCGGCACCGACACCTCCGCCGAGCAGGGCAGCGGCACGGGCACCATCACCGTCTGGGCCCACCAGGGCCAGGCCAGCGAGGCCGCCGCCGTACAGACCGCGGTGAAGACCTTCAACTCCTCGCAGCAGAAGGTCAAGGTCAAGCTGACTCTGATCCCGGACACCGACTACACCAAGACCATCACCGCCACCGATGCCTCCAAGCTGCCGGACGTGATGGAGTTCGACGGCCCGACCATGGCGAACTTCGTCTACAACAAGAAGCTCGCGGCGATCGACGACTACGTCTCCGTCAAGACGCTGGCCAACGCCACCGACGCCATCAAGGCCGAGGGCGAGATCGACGGCAAGCAGTACGGCCTGGGCATGTACGACTCGGGGCTGGGCATCTACGGCAACAAGAAGCTGCTGGACGCCGCCGGCATCACGTACCCGACCGGACTGTCCGACGCCTGGACCGCCGCGGAGTTCACCGACGCCGTGAAGAAGCTCGCCGCCAAGGACTCCGACGGCAAGAGCCTGGACCTCCAGGAGAACAACGGCTTCACGGGCGAGTGGGGCACCTACGGCTTCGCCCCCGTCGTCTGGTCCGCCGGCGGCTCCCTGCTGAAGAACGGCAAGGCCGAGGGCGTCCTGGACACTCCGGCCGTCGCCTCGGCCCTGAAGACGTTCCAGTCCTGGAAGCAGTACACCGACCCCAACACCGACGGCAACGCCTTCGCCGAGGGCCGCGCCGCCCTCAGCTGGGTCGGCCACTGGATGTACCCCACCTACAGCAAGGCCCTCGGTGACGACCTCGTCGTCCTGCCCCTGCCGGACTTCGGCAACGGACCCAAGACCGGCCAGGGCTCCTGGGAATGGGGCATCGGCGCCAACACCAAGAACGGCAAGGCCGCCGGCGCCTTCCTCGACTCCCTCCTCGACGACACCAACGTCACCGCGATGACCACGGCCAACGGTGCCCCTCCCGGCACCAGGTCCGCGCTCGCCCGGAGCAGCCTGTACAAGAAGGGCGGCCCGCTCCAGCTCTTCGCCGACCAGCTCGCCAAGCCCTGCGGTGACACCACCATCGACACGTCCTGCGTCGCCGTGACCCGGCCGATCACCGCCGGATACCCCACGGTCACCGCCAAGTTCAGCCAGGCGCTGAGCGACGTCTACGGCGGCGCCGACCCGAAGACCGCCCTGGCCAAGGCCGCCCGCGCCATCGACCAGGACTTCTCGGACAACGACGGCTACAAGCTGCAGTAGCCGGCATCCAGCAGCCGGGAGGGACGGACCCACTCTGACAGCGCCCGTCCCTCCCGGCCCGGAAGAGGACCTCCACCGTGACCACCGTGAACCCCGCCCCCGCCCCAGCGGACGGACGCAAGCCCAGCCCGTCGGCGCCCTCCGGCACACCCCCGCGGTCCCGGCGCCCCGACCGCGCATGGGTGCACGGACTGCTGATGTCCGCCCCCGCCCTCGCCGGACTGATCGCCTTCGTCGCCGTGCCGTTCGTCTACGCCGTCGTGCTGTCCTTCTACAACGTCCGGCTCGGCTCCCCGCTCCCGCCCCGCTTCTTCGGCATCGAGCAGTACCGGCGGATCTTCACCGACCCCGACATGTCCGGCCCCTTCCTGCGGGCCCTGCTGAACAACCTGACCTTCGCCGTGGTCGTCGTCCCCCTGCAGACCGGCCTCGCCCTCGGGCTGGCGATCCTGCTCAACCGCAAACTCAAGGCGATCGGCGTCTTCCGGTCCCTGTTCTTCCTGCCGGTCGTCTTCCCCATGGCCCTGGTCGCCGTCATCTGGCGGCTCATCCTCGCCCGCAGCGGGGACGGCCTGCTCAACTCCGCCCTGCACACGGTGAGTTTCGGCAACTGGGGTGCCTTCGACTGGCTCGGCGACGGTCTCACCGCGATGGCATCGATCATCGTGCTGTCCGTGTGGCAGGGCGTCGGCTTCCAGATGGTCATCCTGCTCGCCGGCCTCCAGCAGATCCCCGGCGAGCTCTACGAGGCCGCCGCACTCGACCGGGCCTCCCGCTGGCAGCAGTTCCGGCATGTCACCCTGCCCGGCATCCGCCCCACCCTCACCTTCGTCGCCATGCTCACCTCCGTCCTCTCCTTCCGCGTCTTCGACCAGGTCTACGTCCTCGTCAAGGGCGGCGGACTCGACGAGGACGCCACCCGCACCGTGATGTACCAGGCCGTCACCACCGCCTTCGACCAGAACAACATCGGCCAGGCGTCCGCGATCACCGTCGTCTTCTTCCTGATCGTCGTCGCCCTGACTCTCATCCAGCGCCGCGTCGTCCGCACCGGCACCGAGGACTGACCATGACCCGCACACCCCTGCGCCGCATCCTCGACTACACCGTCCTCAGCGTGCTGGCGTTCGTCTTCGTCCTGCCGGTCCTCTACCTGATCCTGGGCAGCTTCAAGCCCTCCGACCAGGTGCTGAGCGGCCTGACCGGCTTCCTCCCCACCCATCTGTCCCTCGACAACTACCGCGCCGTCCTCAGCAGCTTCGACTCCGACGCCACCGGCTACTTCTGGCGCTTCATGGGCGTCTCGCTGCTCCTGTCCACCGTCGTGGTCCTCGGCGGGCTGATCGTCAACTCCATGGCCGCCTACGGCCTGACCCGTCTGCGCTGGCGGGGCCAGGGCGCCGTCTTCACCGTCGTCCTGCTGCTGATGCTGGTGCCGTTCGAGGCAGTCGCCGTCCCGCTGTTCTACCTGTTCAACGACGAGCGCAACACCCTCTACATCCAGGCGATCCCCTTCGTCGCCAACGCCTTCTCCCTCTACCAGTTCGCCACCTTCTTCCGCGCCATCCCGCCCAGCATCGAGGAAGCCGCCCGCATCGACGGCGCGGGTCCCTGGCGCACCTTCTTCGCAATCGTCGTCCCCATGTCGAAGCCCGTCTTCGCCTCCGTCGCGATCCTGACGTTCCTCACCCAGTGGGGCTCCTTCCTCTGGCCCGTCCTGATGGTCTCCGACCCCGCCGTGCGCCCCCTGCCCCTGGAGATGAGCGTCTTCCAGGGCCAGATGCCCGTCGACTGGGGCCAGGTCCTCGCCTTCGGCGTCCTGCTCGTCCTGCCCGTCCTGATCGTCTTCGCGTTCTTCCAGCGGTGGTTCGTCCAGGGCGTCGCCAGCTCCGCGGTCAAGGGCTGACCTCAGCACACGAACACCGGCCAGGCAGGGACGAACACCACGACCGGCGCCCCCTGCGGCCTGCCCCGCTTCTACAGAGAGACAGCCCATGAGCATGGCGCATACGGCGCTCGGCAGCATCACCGTCGTCGGGGAGTGCGTCGCCGACGCCTTCACCGACCCCGCCCGCTCCACCCCCGGCCGGCTCGCCCTGGACGTCCTGCCCGGGGGCGGCCCCGCCAACACCGCCGTCGCCCTCGCCCGCCTCGGCACCCCCACCCGCTTCCTCGGCCGCCTGTCCGACGACGTCTTCGGCGCCCTCTTCCGCGACCACCTCAGCGCCTCCGGCGTCGACCTGACCGACGCCGTGACCACCCCCGAGCCCAGCACCCTCGCCATCGCCGACCTCGACGACGACGGCCAGGCCACCTACTCCTTCTTCGCCGACGGCGCCGCCGACTGGCAGTGGACCGCCGACGAACTGTCTACCACCACGCCGGCCGACACCGTCGCCGTACACACCGGATCCCTCGCGCTGATACGCCCGCCCGGTGGCAGCCACATCGAGGAGCACCTCGCCCAGGCACGCGAGCACGCCACCGTGTCCATCGACCCCAACGTCCGCCCCCTCCTCGTGCCCCCCGCCGCCTACCGGCAACGGCTCCCGCACTGGTGCGTCCTCGCCGACATCCTCCGCCTCAGCGAGGACGACCTCGCCCTGCTCCTCCCCGACGCCACTCCCGAACAAGCCTGCGACACCTGGCACGCGGCCGGCGTCCCCCTCGTCATCGTCACCCTCGGCGGGCGCGGCGCCCTCGCCTCCCTCCACGGCGCCCGCATCAGCGTCCCGGCTCCCACCGTCGACGTCGTCGACACCATCGGCGCCGGTGACGCCTTCACCGCCGGCCTGCTGCACCGCCTCACCGCACTCGGCCACCTCGGCGGCCGGCTCGACGCCCTCACCCCGGAGGACACCGCCGACGCCTGCGCCTTCGCCGCCCGCGTCGCCGCCCTCACCTGTTCCGTCCCCGGCGCGAACCCCCCATGGGCCGACTCCCTGCCGACCCGGACGGCCGGGGTCTGACCGGCACCCGGCGCGCTCCGGCGTCCGGACCCAGCTCGGCGGCCCGCTCGCGCAGCTCCCGGTGGGGGGAGGGCCGGGGGGCAGGCCTCGGAGAGGTGCGGGGCGTGTCCGGACGCGATGGAGGTGCGGACGTGGGATCAGGCCGGGCGCCGCACGCGCCGTATACGCGTTGCCCGGGGCGGCCGGGGACGGGGAATCGGTCGGCCGGGCGGGCACGGAGCGGCGGTCGTGCGGGGGGGCGCCCGCGGCCCGATCGGTGCCCAGCACGCACGGAGGGCCGCCTCCGATCACCCGGCCGACCGGGTCCCACCGCCAGGGCCGTTGGGCCCTATTACGACCGGCCGGAGAGGGCCGGAAGGTCGTCGGGCAGGGGCCGCCGGCCCCAGGTGCGCAACGGGGCGCGACGCCTAGCGTTCCGGCCATGGAGAACGATCGGAACGCAGGGCGCCGGGAGCCGCGCACCGGTGAGGGCTGGCCGCTCGCGGCCCGTCGGCTGCTCACGCGCAGCGAGGTGTCGGCGGACGGCCGCGCGGTGTTCGGCACGGGCGATCCGCGCTGGGAGGGCTTCTACCGGGACCGGTGGGCGCACGACAAGGTGGTCCGCTCCACGCACGGGGTGAACTGCACCGGTTCCTGCTCGTGGATGGTGTACGTCAAGGACGGCATCATCACCTGGGAGCACCAGGCCACCGACTACCCGTCGATCGGCGCCGACTGCCCCGAGTACGAGCCCCGGGGCTGCCCGCGCGGCGCGTCGTTCTCCTGGTACACGTACTCCCCCAGCCGGGTCCGCTACCCGTATGTGCGCGGGGCGCTGCTGAAGCTGTGGCGCGAGGCACGCAAGCGCCTCGGCGACCCGGTGGCGGCCTGGGCCGAGATCACCGGCGACCCGGCGAAGGCCCGCGCCTACAAGCGGGCCCGGGGCAAGGGCGGTCTGGTGCGCGCCGACTGGGACGAGGTGTCCGAGCTGGTCGCCGCCGCCCAGGTGCACACCGTCAAGACGTACGGCCCCGACCGCGTCGCCGGCTTCTCCCCGATCCCGGCGATGTCGATGGCGTCCTTCGCGGCCGGCGCCCGGTACACCTCGCTGATCGGCGGCACGCTGCTCTCCTTCTACGACTGGTACGCCGATCTGCCGGTCGCCTCGCCGCAGGTCTTCGGCGACCAGACGGACGTACCGGAGGCCGCGGACTGGTGGAACGCGGGCTATCTGATCATGTGGGGGTCCAACATCCCCGTGACGCGGACGCCCGACGCGCACTTCCTCACCGAGACCCGCTACAACGGCACCAAGGTCGTCGCGGTCAGCCCCGACTACGCGGACAACGTCAAGCACGCCGACGAATGGCTCGCCCCGCACCCGGGCACGGACGGCGCGCTGGCGATGGCCATGGGGCAGGTGATCCTGCGGGAGTTCCTCGTCGACCGCGAGGTGCCGTACTTCCAGGACTACCTGCGCAGGTTCACCGACGCCCCGTTCCTGGTGACGCTGCGCGAGCACGAGCGCGGGCTGGTCCCGGACGGGTTTCTCACCGCGGCCGACCTGGGCCAGGACGGGGAGCACGCCGAGTCCAAGACCGTCCTCGTCGACTCGGCCACCGGCGAACCGGTCGTGCCGAACGGCTCGCTCGGCTTCCGCTGGGCGCAGGAGAAGGGCAACTGGAACCTCGACCTCGGCGAGGTCGTGCCCGAACTGAGCCTGCTGGAGCGGGCCGAGGAGACGGCCGAGGTCGCGCTGCCCCGCTTCGACGAGGGCGCCACGGAGGGCGGCTCGGTGCTGGTGCGCGGCGTGCCCGTACGCCGGATCGGCGGACGGCCGGTCACCACCGTCTTCGACCTGATGCTCGCCCAGTACGGCGTGCGGCGACCCGGGCTGCCGGGCCGGTGGCCCACGTCCTACGAGGACGAGGCGGAGCCCTACACGCCGGCCTGGCAGGAGACGATCACCTCGGTGCCGGCCGAGCAGGCGGCCCGGATCGCCCGGGAGTTCGCCCGCAACGCCGAGCGCACGAACGGCCGGTCCATGATCGCGCTGGGTGCCGGCACCAACCACTGGTTCCACTCCGACACCATCTACCGCGCCTTCCTGGCGCTGCTCACCATGACGGGCTGCCAGGGCGTCAACGGCGGCGGCTGGGCGCACTACGTCGGCCAGGAGAAGGTCCGCCCGGTCACCGGTCAGCAGCACCTGTCGTTCGCGTTCGACTGGCAGCGGCCCACCCGGCACATGGCGGGCACGTCGTACTGGTACCTGAACTCCGACCAGTGGCGTTACGAGGCGTTCGGGCCTGAGGAGCTGGCCTCCCCGCTGGGGGAGGGGCGGTTCAAGGGCAAGGGCTTCGCGGACTGTCTGGCACAGGCGGTCCGGCTGGGCTGGACGCCCGGACACCCCGGATTCAACCGCAACCCGCTCGATCTGACGGACGAGGCGGCGCGGGCCGGGCGTCCGGTCGCCGAGCACATCGTCGACGAACTGAAGGCGGGGCGGCTGCGGTTCGCCGTGGAGGACCCCGACGACCCGGCCAACTTCCCGCGCGTGCTGACGGTGTGGCGGGCGAACCTGCTGGGCTCCTCCGGCAAGGGCAACGAGTACTTCCTGCGGCATCTGCTGGGCACCGACGCGGCGGTCCGCTCCGCGGAGACCCCGCCCGAGGGCCGTCCGAAGGACGTGGTGTGGCGGGAGGAGGCCCCCGAGGGCAAGCTCGACCTGCTGGTCTGCATGGACTTCCGGATGACGTCCACCGGTCTGCTGGCCGACGTGGTCCTGCCGGCGGCGACCTGGTACGAGAAGGACGACCTGTCCAGCACGGACATGCACCCCTTCGTGCACGCCTTCACCCCGGCCATCGCGCCGCCCTGGCAGGCCCGCACCGACTACGACACCTTCCTGACGATCGCCGACCGGTTCAGCGAGCTGGCCGCCGGGCACCTCGGCACCCGGACCGACGTCCTCGCGGTGCCGCTGCTGCACGACACCCCCGACGAACTCGCCCAGCCGGGCGGGGTGGTGCGGGACTGGAAGACCGGGGCGTGCGAGCCGGTCCCCGGGCGGACCATGCCGAAGCTGGTCACGATCGAGCGGGACTACACGGCGGTCGCGCAGAAGATGCGTGCCGTGGGGCCGCTGCTCGACACCCTGGGCACGACCACCAAGGGCGTCACCGTCCACCCGGACCGGGAGATCGAGGACCTCCGGCACCGCAACGGCACCGTGCGGGACGGTGTCGCCGCCGGGCGGCCCTCGCTCGCCACCGCGAGCGACATGTGCGAGGCGATCCTCGCGCTGTCGGGCACCACCAACGGCCGGCTGGCCACCGAGGGTTTCCGGGAGCTGGAGCGGCAGACCGGCAGCGAGGGTCTGGTCGAGCTCTCCGCCGAGCGCGAGGCGGAGCGGATCACGTTCGCCGACACCCGCACCCAGCCGCGCTCGGTGATCACGTCGTACGAGTGGTCGGGCTCGGAGACCGGTGGGCGCCGCTACTCACCGTTCGTCATCAACACCGAACACAAGAAGCCCTGGCACACCCTCACCGGCCGGCAGCACTTCTTCGTGCAGCACGACTGGATGGCCGAACTGGGTGAGCAACTCCCCGTCTACCGGCCCCCGTTGAACACCCCCCGGCACTACGGCGACGAGCAGCTGCACGACCGGGGCCGCGCGGAGGTCACCGTCCGCTATCTGACCCCGCACTCGAAGTGGTCCATCCACTCGAACTACCAGGACAACAAGTACATGCTCGACCTGTCCCGCGGCGGCCCGACGATCTGGATGTCCACCGCCGACGCCGAGAAGATCGGCGTCAAGGACAACGAGTGGATCGAGGCGTACAACCGCAACGGTGTCGTCGCCGCCCGGGCGGTCGTCACCCACCGGATGCCCGAGGGCACCGTGTACATGTACCACGCCCAGGACCGCACCGTGAACGTGCCGAAGACCGAGGTCGGCGGCCGGCGCGGCGGCATCCACAACTCGCTGACGCGGCTGCTGCTCAAGCCCACCCATCTCGCGGGCGGCTACGCGCAGTTCACCTACGCCTTCAACTACTACGGCCCGACCGGGAACCAGCGCGACGAGGTCACCGTCATCCGCCGTCGCTCGCAGGATGTGGAGTACTGAGATGCGTGTGCTGGCCCAAGTGGCGATGGTGATGAACCTCGACAAGTGCATCGGCTGCCACACCTGCTCGGTCACCTGCAAGCAGACGTGGACCAACCGCACCGGCGTCGAGTACGCCTGGTTCAACAACGTCGAGACCAAGCCCGGCGTCGGCTACCCCCGCCGCTACGAGGACCAGGAGCACTGGAAGGGCGGCTGGATGCTCGACAGGCGCGGGCGGCTGGTCCTGCGCTCCGGCGGGCGGATCAAGCGGCTGCTGTCCCTGTTCTCCAACCCCGACCTGCCGTCCATCGAGGACTACTACGAGCCGGTCACCTACGACTACGACAACCTCGTCGGCGCCCCCGCCGGCAAGGACATCCCGGTCGCCCGCCCCCGCTCGGTCCTCACCGGCCGGCCCACCGCCATCACCTGGGGCGCCAACTGGGAGGACGGCCTCGGCGGAGCGCCCGAGAACGCCGGCGCGGACCCCAACCTCAGCGGGGCCTGGGCGGAGAAGGTGAAGTTCGAGTTCGAGCAGACCTTCCTCTTCCATCTGCCCCGGCTGTGCGAGCACTGCCTCAACCCGGCCTGTGTGTCGGCGTGTCCGTCCGGCGCGATGTACAAGCGGGTCGAGGACGGCATCGTCCTCGTCGACCAGGACCGCTGCCGGGGCTGGCGGATGTGCGTGACGGCATGCCCGTACAAGAAGGTGTACGTCAACCACGCCACCGGCAAGGCCGAGAAGTGCACCTTCTGCTTCCCGCGCATCGAGGCCGGCCAGCCCACCGTCTGCTCCGAGACCTGCGTCGGCCGGCTGCGCTACCTCGGCCTCCTCCTGTACGACGCCGACCGTGTCGGCGAGGCCGCCGCCACCCCCGACGAGCACGACCTGCTCGACGCGCAGCGCGGTGTCTTCCTCGACCCGCACGACCCCGAGGTCCGCGCGGCCGCACGGGAGTCGGGCATCCCCGAGGACTGGCTGGACGCCGCCCGCCGCTCCCCCGTGTACGACCTGGTCATGCGCTACAAGGTGGCGCTGCCGCTGCACCCGGAGTACCGCACCCTGCCGATGGTCTGGTACGTCCCGCCGCTGTCCCCCGTGCTCGACGCCGTCGACGCGGCGGGCGGGAACCAGGACGACCCCGACCATGTCTTCGCCGCCGTCACCCGGCTGCGGATCCCGCTGGAGTACCTGGCGGAGCTGTTCACGGCCGGGGACACGGACGTCGTCGGCGGCGTGCTGATGAAACTCACCGCGCTCCGCTCGTACATGCGCGGACGCACCCTCGGCGAGGCCGGTGACGAGACGGTGCTCGAGGCCGTCGGCCTGACCGCACGCGAGGCGGAGGACCTGCACCGGCTGCTCGCGGTCGCCAAGTACGCCGACCGGTACGTCGTCCCCGCCGCCCACAAGGAGGACGCGGCGGCGCTGACCGCCCTGGAGAACCGCTGCCCGGTCGAGACATCGGGCGACGCCGCACCCCGCAAGACCATGCTCGGCCTCCCCACTTTGCGCCGCGACACCACCGCCGGAGACCCCCGATGAGTCCGCTGCCCCCGACCCTTCCCGCCCTGGTCCGCACCCGGGTCCGGGCCGCCGTACGCCGCCCGGCCCGGCTCACCCCCGAGGAGACGGCGGGCCGGGCGCTGACCCTGCGGCTCGTGTCGCTGCTCCTCCAGTACCCGGACGCCGAACTGACCTCGGCCCGGATCGAGTTGACCACGGTGGTGGCGGCCCTGCCGGCCACGCCCGCGGCGGAGCACCTGACCCGGTTCACCGACTGGTTCACCGCCCAGGAACCCGAGGCGCTGGAGCGGCACTACGTCGAGATGTTCGACCTGCGCCGCAGGAGCAGCCTCTACCTCACCTACTACCTGCACGGTGACACCCGCCGCCGGGGCATGGCCCTGCTCACCCTCAACCAGCGCTACCGGGCCGCCGGCTGGGACACCGCCGGCGGAGAACTGCCCGACCACCTCCCGGTCGTGCTGGAGTTCGCCGCGCTGGCCGGCCCCGGCGGCGGCGAGGCACCGCTGCGCCAGCACCGGCGCGGGCTGGAGCTGATCCAGCGGGCACTGACCGACGCCGACTCGCCGTACCGGCACGTACTGGCCGCGCTGCTCACCCTGCTGCCGCCGCCGACCGACGCGGACCGGGCGGCGGTGGACCTGCTCGTCGCCGAGGGACCGCCGAACGAGGACGTCGGCCTGGACCCGTACGGGACGTACCCGGCCTACGGGAACGGCGAGTTCGCACCGCCGGACACCTTCGTCCCGCCGCTCACCGCCCCGATCGGCGCCCCGACCCGTCATGAGGACGGTCAGCGATGAACGATCTGCTGCTGTGGGTCGCCGTGCCCTACATCTGCCTCGCCGTGTTCGTGGCCGGGCACGTGTGGCGCTACCGGCACGACCAGTTCGGCTGGACCACGCACACCAGCCAGCTCCTGGAACACCGCTGGCTGCGCTGGGGCAGCCCGCTGTTCCATCTGGGGGCCTTCATGGTGATCGCCGGGCATGTGGCGGGGCTGGCGGTCCCGGCGTCCTGGACCGAGTCCGCCGGGATCAGCGAACACGCCTACCACACGACGGCGGTCTGGGCGGGTTCCGTCGCGGGGCTCGCCATGGTCACCGGGCTCGGGATGCTGTGCGCCCGCAGGCTGCTGACCCGGCGGATCCGCCTCGGCACCGACCGCAGCGACAAGGTGCTCTTCCCGCTGCTGTCCGCCACCGTCCTGCTCGGCATCACCGCCACCGCCGCCCACAATGTGTTCGGCCCCGGATACGACTACCGCTCCACGGTCTCGGTCTGGTTCCGGGGGCTGTTCGTCCTCCAGCCGCGGCCCGAGGCCATCGCCGGGGCGCCGCTGCTGTTCCAGCTGCACGCGCTCACCGCCTGTCTGCTCTTCGCGGCCTGGCCGTTCACCCGGCTGGTGCACGTCTGGAGCGTCCCGGTCGGCTATCTGGTCCGGCCGTACCTGGTCTACCGGCGGCGCCCCGCACCGGCAGCGGCACCTGCGGCCCGGGGCCGGAAGTCCTCGCCCTCGGCCTCCCGGCGAGCCGCGTGAGCCACGGTCCTGCGCTCGCGGTGGGCGGAAGCCGCCGCCCTTGCAGCTCGGCGCAGGACAGCGTGTTCGGCTTCCCCGACATGCGGTTCGGCCTGGGCGCCGCCGTGCTCCGCGGGGCGCGCCTGCACCGCTGGCTGTGGCGCGCGCCGGCCGCGGGAGCGCTGCCGGCCGCCGAGGGCTTCACCGCCACCGCATGACCCTGGGGCGTCCCGTTCCCCCTCTGCCACGCTCGAACGCCGGTCCGTCATCGTACGTTTGGTGAGAGTCGGGCACATCGCGCACGGAAGGATGCACGTATGCCGAAACGCGGGGGCAAGGTGTGGTTCTGGCGCTGGCGGCGCAACCCGCTCCGGCGGCGCTCCGACATCGTCGAGGCGTGGATCGGCGCCGTGGCGGTGACGACGCTGCTCCTGTCGGTGCCGGTGGTGGGCGTGGCGCTGGCCGGTGTCGGCGAGCGCTCGGCTCTCGACCAGGCGCGGGGCCTGCACCGCACCACCGCACGTCTCGCCGAGGACGCGCCCACGACACCGGCTCGGTTCCGCGGGACGGCGGACGCGTGGGTGCGGACGGCCGTGCGGTGGACCGGGCCCGACGGCTCGTCCGTGACAGGTGTGGCCCAGGTGCCGTCGGGCGGCAGGGCGGGCTCCTCCACCACGGTGTGGCTCGACGACACGGGCCGCGTCCGGCCCGCCCCGCCCACTCCGGCCCAGGCGAGATCGCAGGGGGCGGCGCTCGGCGCGACCGCCGGAGCGGGCGTGGGTCTGCTGGTCGCGGGTGGCTGGTGGGCCGCCCGGATACGGCTGGACGTGCGGCGCAGGGGCCAGTGGGAGCGGGACTGGACCGAGTTCAACGCCGACCGGGGCCACCGGCACGCATAGGAATCACCGGCCGGGGGACACGCTCCTCGGCCCGCGTCGGCCAGCGGTGCGCGCGCAGGGCCGCCGTGTACACCTGCGCCGTGGCCGCCGCGGTCGTGGCCCAGCCGAAGGACCGGGCGTGACGGACCGCGGCCTCGCTCATCCGGGCGGCGCGGGCCGGATCGTCGGCGAAGGCGGACAGCGCCCGCGCGTAGTGCGCCGGATCGTGCCCCCGTACGAGGACGCCGCTCACCCCGTCCCGCACGGCCACGGGCAGACCGCCGACCTCGGCGGCGATCACCGGGGTGCCGCAGGCCTGCGCCTCGACGGCCACCAGGCCGAACGACTCGCTGTGGGACGGCATGACGAGCACGGACGCCGCCCGGTACCAGTCCGCCAGCCGGTCCTGGCCGACCGGCGGCCGGAACAGCACGACGTCCGACACCCCCAGCCGGGCCGCCAGTTTCTGGAGGCCTTCCGGCCGGGTCAGGCCGCTGCCGCTGGGGCCGCCCACGACCGGCACCACGAGCCGCTCCCGCAGGCCCGGCCGCTCCTGGAGCAGCCGGGCCACCGCGCGCAGCAGGACGTCCGGCGCCTTCAACGGCTGGATGCGGCCCACGAACAGCGGGATCAGGGCGTCCGGGGAAAGGCCGAGCCGGGCCCGGGCCGCGGCCCGCCCGGCGTCGACACCGCGGGCGTCGGGCCGGAAGCGCTCCAGGTCGACCCCCGGGTGCACGACGGCGACCCGGCCGGGGTCGGCGCCGTAGTGACGCAGCAACTCCCCGGCTTCCTCGGCGGTGTTGGCTATCAGCCGGTCGGCGGCCCGCACGACCTGCGCCTCGCCGGTCACCCGGACCTCGGGTTCGGGGGTGTCTCCGTCGGCGAGGCCGGCGTTCTTGACCTTGGCCATGGTGTGCATGGCGTGCACCAGCGGGACACCCCAGCGCTCCGCGGTGAGCCGGCCGACGTGGCCGGAGAGCCAGTAGTGGGAGTGGACCAGGTCGTAGTGGCCGGGGCGCTCCCCCGCCCAGGCCTGTGCCACCCCGTGCGCGAAGGCGCAGAGCCGGTCGGGCAGTTGGTCCTTGGCGAGCCCCTCGTAGGGGCCCGCGTCCACGTGCCGGACCAGGACTCCGGGCGCGAGTGCGACGCGGGGCGGGAGCGCGGCCGAGGTGGTGCGGGTGAAGATCTCCACCTCGATGCCGAGCGCGGCGAGCCGCTTGGCGAGTTCCACGATGTAGACGTTCATGCCGCCGGCGTCTCCGGTGCCGGGCTGGTGCAGTGGCGAGGTGTGCACGCTGAGCATGGCGACCCGGCGGGGGCGGTGGGACGACGGCCCGGGGGCGGGTCGGACCGGCGGGGCGCCGGCGGTGGCGTCCGCGCGGTCCACGGTGTCCGCCACCTCCTTGGGCCTCAGCACTCGATGACGTTGACGGCGAGGCCGCCGCGGGCGGTCTCCTTGTACTTGACCTTCATGTCGGCGCCGGTCTCCTTCATGGTCTTGATGACCTTGTCGAGGGAGACGTGGTGCCGTCCGTCGCCGCGCAGGGCCATCCGGGCGGCGGTGACCGCCTTGACCGCGGCCATGCCGTTGCGCTCGATGCACGGGATCTGCACCAGGCCGCCCACGGGGTCGCAGGTCAGGCCGAGGTTGTGCTCCATGCCGATCTCGGCGGCGTTCTCCACCTGTTCCGGGCTGCCGCCGAGCACCTCGGCCAGTCCCCCGGCCGCCATCGAGCAGGCGGAGCCGACCTCGCCCTGGCAGCCGACCTCGGCGCCGGAGATGGAGGCGTTCTCCTTGAAGAGCATGCCGATCGCGCCCGCCGCCAGCAGGAAGCGGACGACGCCGTCCTCGTCGGCGCCCGGCACGAAGTCGAGGAAGTAGTGCAGGACGGCGGGGATGATGCCCGCCGCGCCGTTGGTCGGAGCGGTCACGACCCGGCCGCCGGCCGCGTTCTCCTCGTTCACCGCCATCGCGTACAGCGTCACCCATTCCATCGCGCGGACCGCCGGGTCGCCCTCGCTGCGCAGCGCCCGGGCCGCGGCGGCGGCCCGGCGGCGGACCTTCAGTCCGCCCGGGAGGATGCCCTCGCGGCCCAGGCCCTTGGCGACACAGGCCTGCATGACGTGCCAGATCTCCAGCAGGCCGGCGCGGATCTCCTCCTCGGTGCGCCAGGCCTTCTCGTTCTCCAGCATCAGCGCGGAGATCGACAGACCGGTCTCCTCGGTGAGGCGCAGCAGTTCGTCGCCGGTGCGGAACGGGTGGGCGAGCGGGGTGTCGTCGGGCTTGATCCGGTCGGCGCCGACGGCGTCCTCGTCCACGACGAACCCGCCGCCTACCGAGTAGTACGTCCGCTCCGCCAGCGTCCCTCCGTCGGCGTCGTACGCGAAGAGGGTCATGCCGTTGGCGTGGTACGGCAGCGAGCGCCGGCGGTGCAGCACGAGCTGGGTCGCCGGGTCGAAGTCGATCTCGTGGGCGGGGCCGATCTCCGCGCCGAGGAGGCGGATGCGCCCGGTGCCGTGGATCCGCTCCACGTCCAGTTCGGCCTGTGCGACGTCGACCGTGTGCGGGTGGTACCCCTCCAGGCCGAGCAGGACCGCCTTGGGGGTGCCGTGGCCGTGGCCGGTGGCGCCGAGGGAGCCGAACATCTCCGCCCGGACCCCGGCGGTCTGCGCCAGCAGGCCGTCCTGCTTCAGCCGGGTGACGAACATCCCGGCGGCGCGCATGGGGCCGACGGTGTGCGAGCTGGACGGCCCGATGCCGATGGAGAACAGGTCGAAGACGCTGATTGCCACGCCATACTCCGTGAGGTCGAAGGGGCATGCCGAGCGGAGACGGGCATGCCCCCGGGCAAGGTTGTCGGTTACAGACCGGGGTAGAGCGGGTGCTTGGCGGCGAGGGCCTCGACGCGGGCCTTGAGCGCCGGGGCGTCGTGGGCCGGCTTGAGGGCCTGGGCGATGA